>JBLMWU010000147.1:0-65640 GCA_050257395.1 Gemmatimonadota bacterium
TACATCCCGTACCTGATCCTGGTGCTGTACGCGGGGCTGGACCGGATCGACCCGGCGCTCATCGAGGCCGGCCGGGACCTCGGGCTCGGCCGGGCCGCCACCTTCCTGCGGGTCACCCTGCCCCTGTCCCGCCAGCCGATCCTGGCCGGCATGCTGATCACGGTGCTGCCGATGCTCGGCGACTACTACACCAACCAGATGCTGTCCGGGTCGGCGGGCACGTCCATGCTGGGCAACGTCATCGACGGGCAGCTGCAGAGCCCGGGCCTGCAGGGCCAGGGCGCCGTGCTGTCCACCCTGCTGCTGATCGTGCTGCTGATCCCGATGATCTACTACGTGGCCGCCACCAACCGCTCAGCCCGGGAGGCCGTCACATGACCGCGCCCGCCGCCACCCGGCCCGCCACCAGGCCGGCGTCCGCTCCCCGGCCCCGGCGGCGCCTGCTCCCGCGCCGGAACCCGTGGGGGCACCCGTGGCTGCTGGAGGGGTTCACCTGGCTCTACCTGATCTGGTCGCTGGTGCCGATCGGCCTGGCGGTGCTGTTCTCGTTCAACGACGGGCGGTCCCAGAGCAGCTGGCAGGGCTTCTCCTGGCGGTGGTACTTCAGCGACCCGGTCAACTCGGTGCTGCACAACCCGCAGCTGCACAGCGCGGTGATCCAGACGCTGCGGCTGTCCGCCTACACGACGGTCATCGCGGTGCCGCTCGGGGTGGCGTTCGCGCTCGGTATCAACAGGTGGCGCGGCATCACCGCGTCCTCGTTCAACTTCCTGATGATCCTCTCGTTCGTCATCCCGGAGCTGATCTTCGGCGTGGCGATGTTCTTCGTGTTCACCGTGCTGTTCACCTCGGTGCACCTCGGCACGCTGGCGGAGACGCTGGGGCTGGTCACCTGGAACGTGAGCTGGCCCGCGATCATCGTGCAGGCCCGGCTGGCGACCGTGGGGAAGCAGTACGAGGAGGCAGCCGCCGACCTCGGCGCGAACCAGTTCCAGACCGTGTACCGGGTGGTCCTGCCGCTGCTCTCGCCGGCCATCTTCGCCAGCGCGGTGCTGGTCTTCTCCGGCGTCATCGACGACTTCGTGCTGGTGGACCTGCTCTCCTCCAGCGCGGGCAACACCCCGATGTCGGTGATCATCTACTCCAACCAGCGGGGCGGCAGCGGCGGCCCGGCCCTGAACGCGCTGGGCACGATCATGCTGGTGATGTCGTTCCTGCTGGCGGTCATCGGCTACCTCGGCTACCGCTGGCTGACCCGCGGTGAGCGCGGCGACCGGCTCGCCGCGCTCACCACCATCGCGGGCGCCGAAGGGTGAGCCAGGGGCGCGGGCGCGGCGGCTCCCCGCGCGCGTGACCCCGCGTCAGCCGCGGGTGAGCACGACCTTGCCGGTGGCCTGGCGCTCCCTGAGCGAGCTCACCGCGGCGGCGGTGTCCGCCCAGTCGCGGGGCTCCCCTACCTGCGGCGCCAGCTGGCCGCGGGCCACCAGGTCCGCCAGCACGGCCAGGTCCTCGCCGAAGGTCTCCTCGCCGGTGCTGTACACGAAGAAGCCCTGCAGGCGGCCGCCGGGCGCGGCGGCGGCGAAGTCGTAGAACGCCACGTCGCTGCGCTCGCCGCTGGCCACACCGTAGGCGGTGAGCAGGCCGCCGCGGGCGAGCCGCCGGATCGCGGCGGTCAGCACCGGGCCGCCCACGCCGTCCAGGATCAGGTCGAACGGGCCGGCCTCGGGGCCGAGGTCGGTGAGCACCTCGTGGGCGCCGAGCCCTTCCATCGCCTCCACCCGGGCCTTGCTGCTGACCAGGGCGCTCACCCGGGCGCCCGCGGACCGCGCCAGCTGCACGGCGAACGAGCCCACGCCCCCGCTGGCCCCGGTCACCAGTACCCGGCGGCCCAGCAGCGCGCCGCCGGTCCGCAGCGCCCGCAGCGCGGTCAGCCCGGCCACCGGCAGCGAGGCGGCCTGCGCGAAGGACACCTCATCGGGCAGGGCGGCGATCCGGTGGGACGGCACCGGCACCCGCTCGCTCCAGCCGCCGCCGTCGGCGATCCCGACCACCCGGGTGCCGAGGGCCGGGCCGCTGCCGTCAGCCGCGGCGGCGGCCACCACCCCGGCCACGTCCTGGCCGGGCAGCCAGCCGTCCGGCCGCTGCTGGATCAGGGAGAGCTCACCCCGGTTGACCGCGAACGCGGCCACCTCCACCAGCACGTCGTGCGGCCCGCGCTCAGGCTCGGGCACGTCCCGCCGCACGATCCCGGCGGGTACGGACGGATCGGTGATGTAGCCGAGCATGCCTGGCTCCTCCCGTTGACGGGCGCCAGGCCCCCGGCGGCGCCAGCGCCCTCCCGCAGCGCCAACCAGGCACCCAGCCCGCGTGTTCCCGGGGCTTTTCTCTTGCCCTCGCTCGCCTCCGGGCCGCTGGAGCCCGCCGTCTTCCCTCCTCGCTCCGGCTCCTTCGCCGCCTGGCTCGTCAGTCCAGACGGCGGCGCGGCCCTTTGGCTCGCTCGGGCTGGTCAGGTTGTGACGAGCGGGTCCTCTTCGGCGGCGACCGGGACGTCCCGGGCCGCGCCGCCCAGCACCCGCAGCGCGTCCGGCGGCAGGAACACGTGCACCGGGGTGCCCTGCTCCAGCCCGTCGGTGGCGGCGCCGTCGTTCTGCACCAGGGCCTGCAGCGGCATGCCGGGGCCCAGCCGCAGCATCACCTGGGTGGCCGCCCCGAGGAACACCAGCCGCTCCACCATGCCGGGCACCCGGTTCGGCCCGGCCGAGCCGTGCGGCTCGATGCGCACCCGCTCGGGCCGGATCACCGCGTGCGCCGGGCCGAGGCTGTCCACCTCGCCCTGCTCGGCGAGCAGCCCGGTCTCCCCCAGCCGGACGTGGCAGCGGTCGCCGGGCCCGCGCTCGGCGACCTCGACCTCCATCAGGTTGGCAACGCCGAGGAAGTCGGCCACGTAGGTGTCGGCCGGCTGCTCGTAGATCTCCCGCGGGGTGCCGATCTGCGCGATCCGGCCGGAGTTCATCACCGCCAGCCGGTCGGACATGGTGAGCGCCTCTTCCTGGTCGTGCGTCACGTACAGGAACGTGACGCCGACCCGCTCCTGCAGCGCCTTGAGCTCGACCTTGAGCGAACGGCGCAGCTTGGCGTCGAGCGCGCCGAGCGGCTCGTCGAGCAGCAGCACGGTGGGGTTGAGCACGAGCGCGCGGGCCAGCGCGACCCGCTGCTGCTGGCCGCCGGACAGCATCCCGGGCCGGCGCTTCTCGTAGGCCCGCATCTGCACCATGTCCAGTGCCTCACCCACGCGGGCCGCGATGTCCGCCCGGGACAGCCCGCGGTGGCGCAGGCCGAACGCGACGTTGTCGGCCACCGACAGGAACGGGAACAGCGCGTAGCTCTGGAACACCGTGTTGACGTTGCGCCGGTGCGGCGGCACGCCGGACACGTCGGCGCCGTCGAGCAGGATGGTGCCGGCCGTGGGCTGCTCGAAGCCGGCGATCAGCCGCAGCGTGGTGGTCTTGCCGCAGCCCGACGGCCCGAGCAGGGAGAAGAACTCCCCGCTCGCCACGGTCAGGTCGATGCCGTCCACCGCGACCTCGGTGAAGCGCTTGGTCAGCCCGATCAGCTCGACGCGTCCTCCGGCCACGGGGCCACCACCTCCTGCTCTGGCCTGCTGCGGCGAGGCCGCCTACGCCTTGGCCGACCGCTTGCGGGCGGGCCGGGGCCGGCGCCGGGCGGAGCCGTCCCAGGTGAATCCGAGCTCGGTGGCCGCGAACCGCATGGTCAGCTCGAACGCCCGGGCCGGCGCGACCTCCGGGTCGCCCAGCGCGATCTGCACGGCGAGCCCGTCCAGCAGGGCGGACAGCAGCACCGCGAAGTCGGCGGCGTCCACGGCCCGGAACTCGCCGGCGTCCTGCCCGCTGAGCACCAGCGACCGGATCGTCTCCCGCCACCGCTCGTCGAACTTCTGCCGGACCGCGGCGACCTCGGGGTTGCGGGCGGACTGCGCCCACAGGTCCAGCCACAGCAGCCAGGAGTCGCGCGGGTCGGTGTCGGCCTCCGGCTGGCAGGTCATGGCGACGATCTCTTCCAGCCGCCCAGCCGCGGTGGGGATCTCCGCCATCCTCCGGGTGCCCTCGGCGTACCAGCTGTCCTCGGAGAACCGGATGGCCTCGGTGAGCAGGTGGTCGCGGGTCTTGAAGTAATAGATGACCAGCGCCGGGCTGGTGCCCGCGCGCTCGGCCACGTCGGCGATGCGGGTCTCGGGGTACCCGCGCTCTGCGATGACCGCGAGCGCCGCCCGCAGCATCTGCTCCCG
Organism: Gemmatimonadota bacterium; assembly: GCA_050257395.1. Taxonomy (GTDB): domain Bacteria; phylum Actinomycetota; class Actinomycetes; order Streptosporangiales; family Streptosporangiaceae; genus JAIRTY01. The sequence continues at coordinate 4,307 of JBLMWU010000147.1, forward strand.
CCGCAGATCAGCCGTGCCGCTGCCGGCCGCAGCCTGCTCCTTCATGCGTGCCATCCTTGCCCAATCCGGCCTTCCCGGCACCTGCCTCCGCGGATCTTTCCCGGCTATCCGGCCGCGGGACCCCCTGGTCACCGGATCCGGACCGCGCACCCTTGCCCGCAGGGTATCAGGTTTCTAGACTGAACATTCAGTCAAACCGACGTGGCGGCGTCCCTCCCGGGAGGCAGGCCGCGGCGCCCCGGGAGGCAGGCCATGGCAGCGAGCTACGACGCGATCATCGTCGGCGGCGGGCACAACGGGCTGGTCGCCGCCGCCTACCTGGCCCGCAGCGGCGCCCGCACGCTGGTGCTGGAAGCCCGCGGCAAGACCGGCGGCGCCGCCACCACCGAGGCGCCCTGGCCGGACGCACCCGAGTTCAAGGTGACCCGGCTGTCCTACGTGATGAGCCTGCTGCCGCCCAGCATCATCAAGGACCTGGACCTGACCCGGCACGGCTACAAGGTCTACCCGATGGGCCCGTACTACCAGGCGTTCCCGGAGGGCGGCTCGATCAAGCTGTACGCCGACGACGCCCGGCGCAACCACGAAGAGGTGGCGAAGTGGTCCCGCAGGGACGCCGACGCCATGCCGCGGTGGGACGCCTGGCTGGCCGGCCTGGCCGACGTGCTCGGCCCGCTGCTGCTCACGGTGCCGCCCCGGCTCGGCTCCCGGCGGCCCGGCGACCTGGCGGACACGCTGCGGCTCGCCTGGCGGCACCGCGGCCTGGACGTCCGCACCATCGCCGACGTCACCCGGCTGATGACCATGAGCATCGCCGACCTGCTCGACGACTGGTTCGAGTCATCCCAGGTCAAGGGCGCCCTCGCGGTGAACGGCGTGATCGGCACCTGGGCCGGCCCGTACGAGCCGGGCACCGCCTACGTGATGGCGCACCACTCCATCGGCGACGTCGGCGACGGACACCTCGGCAACTGGGGGTTCCAGGAGGGCGGCATGGGCGCGGTCGCGGGCGCGATCGCCGCCGCCGCCCGCGAGCAGGGCGTGGCGATCCGCACCGGCGCCCGGGTCGCGAAGGTCCTGGTCGCGGGCGGCCGGGCGACCGGGGTTGCGCTGGAGTCCGGGGAGGAGATCAGCGCCCAGGTGGTGGTGAGCTCACTGCACCCGCGCACCGCGTTCCTGGACCAGGTCGGCCGGGAGCACCTGCCGCCGGACTTCGCGGCGGACATCGAGCGATGGAAGACCCGCAGCGGCGTCGTCAAGATCAACCTGGCCCTGGCCGAGCTGCCCGACTTCACCGCCGACCCCGGCACGGACCTGCAGGAGCACCACACCGGCTCGGTCGAGATGGCGCCGAGCATGGAGTACATCGAGCGGGCGTTCCAGGACGCCCGGGACGGCGTGCCCGCGGTCCGCCCGTTCAGCGACGGGGTGATCCCGACCGGGTTCGACAAGACCCTGTGCCCCGACGGCTACCACACCATGTCGCTGTTCACCCAGTGGGTGCCCGCCGACTGGAACCTCGAGCCGCACGAGGCGGAGCTGCAGGCCTACGCGGACAGGATGATCGACTGCTACAACGAGGTGGCGCCGAACTTCAAGGCCTCGATCCTGCACACCGACATCGTCGGCCCGTATCAGATGGAGCACGAGTACGGCCTGATCGGCGGCAACATCTTCCACGGCGAGCTGTCGCTGGAGCAGCTGTTCCACATGCGGCCCGCGCCCGGGTTCGCGGACTACCGCACCCCCGTGCCCGGCCTCTACTACGCCAGTTCCGCCACTCACGCGGGCGGCGGCGTGTGCGGCATCCCCGGCATGCAGGCCGCCAGGGCGGCCATCGCCGACCGCCGGGCGGGCGTACGCAAACTGCGCCGCCGTTCATGACCGATACCGCTCCGGATAGGGAACGAGAAGCACCCGGCGCCGGCCTGCCCGGCTCAGCCGGGCCCGCACCGGCGGGGCTGGCGGAGGCCGCCGCCCCGCCGGCCTCCGGAGCCGGTACCCCGCCGGCGGCGGACGCGGACGGCCCGGCGCGTGCGGACATCCCGGCGCGAGCGGAGGGCCGGGCGGCAGATGTGGACAGCCGGGCGGACGCGGACAGCCCAGCCCGAGCGGAGGGCCGGGTGGCGGACGCCGTCACGGTGATGCTGGAAGCGCGCAGCATCGCGCTGGTCGGGGCCAGCCCGCGGCCCGGCACGCTCGGCGAGCGGATGATCACCGAGGCCGGGCGGAGTCCGGCCCGGCCCCGTGTGTACCTGGTCAATCCGCGCTACACCGAGATCGGCGGGGCGCGCTGTTACCCGTCGCTGGCCGGCCTGCCGGAGCCGGTCGACCTGGCGCTGCTCGGGGTGCCCGACACCGCGCTCGCGCAGCAGGCAGGACTGGCCAGCCGGGGCTTCGCCCGTTCACTGGTGATATTCGGCGGCGCGTACGAGGTGCCCGGCGTCACCGACGGGCTGCGGGACCGGCTGGCCGCCCTGGCCGCGAGGGCCGGGCTGGCCGTGTGCGGGGCGGGCTGCATGGGGTTCGTCAACGTGGCCCGCGGCGTGCGGGCCACCGGCTACCTGGAACCCGACCCGCTCCCGGCCGGTCCGATCGCCCTGGTCACCCACTCGGGGTCGGTGTTCTCCGCGCTGCTGCGCACCCGCCGCGCGCTGGGCTTCACCCTCGCCGTGTCGTCCGGGCAGGAACTGGTCACCACCGCCGCCGCGTACGCCGAGTACGCGCTGGGCCTGCCGGAGACCAGGGTGCTCGCCCTGGTGCTGGAGGCGGTCAGGGAACCGGCCCGGCTGCGGGCGGTGCTCGCCCGGGCCCGCGCCGCGGGCATCCCGGTGGTGCTGCTCACGGCGGGCGCGTCCGCGCGCGGCCGGGAGATGGTGGCCGCGCACTCGGGGGCGCTGGCGGGCGGTGACGGGGGCTGGGCGGCGCTGGCGGACGCCTACGGCGTGCACCGGGTGGCCGACCTGGCCGAGCTGGCCGACACGCTGGAGCTGTTCGCCCTCGGCCGGCCCGCCGCCCGGCCGGCCAGCGGGCAGCGGCCCGGCATCGCCACCGTGCACGACTCCGGGATGGAACGGGCCCACCTGGCCGACCTGGCCGGCCCGCTGGGCGTGCCGTTCGCGCAGGTGGGTGCGCAGACGCTGGGGAAGCTGGCGCGGCTGCTCGACCCGGGCCTCACCCCGGCCAATCCGCTGGACATGTGGGGCGGCACCACCGGCGCGCAGGAGCAGCTCACCGGGTCGCTGACCGCGATGGCGGAGGATCCCGCGGTGGCGGCGGTCGCGCTCGCGGTGGACCTGGTCCCCGAGTTCGACGGTGATGACTCCTACCAGCGGGCGGTGCTGGCGGCGCACGCCGCCACCAGCAAGCCGGTGGTCGTGCTGGCCAACCTGCCCGCGGCGATCGACCCGGCCGCCGCGGCGGCGCTCCGTTCAGCCGGGGTGCCGGTACTGGAAGGCGCCCGCACCGGCCTGCTCGCCCTGCGCCACCTCCTCGACCACGCCGCCAGCCCGTCCGGCGCAACCGGCCCCGCCGCCGAACCCGATCCCGCTGGCGCAGCCGACCCCTCCGGCGCCGGTGAACCCGGGCGGCGCAGCCGCTGGCTCGCGGCGCTGGCCAGCGGCCCGCTCGACGGCGCCGCGTCGCTGGACCTGCTGCGCGACTACGGGATCCCGGCGGTTAGGGCGCAGGCCGCTGCCAGCCGGGCGGCCGCGATCGCGGCCGCGGACCTGCTCGGCTACCCGGTGGTGCTCAAGACGGATCAGCCCGGGGTGGCGCACAAGTCCGACGTCGGCGGGGTGGTGCTGGCGCTGGCGGATGCGGCGGCGGTGGGCGCCGCGTATGACCGGCTGGCCGCCGGGCTGGGGCCGCGGGTGCTGGTGTGCGAGACCGCCGCGCCCGGCGTCGAGCTGGCGCTCGGGCTCACCCGCGACCCGGCGCTCGGGCCGCTGCTGGTGGTGGGCGCCGGCGGGGTGCTGGCCGAGCTGCTGGCCGACCGGGTGGTCGCGCTCCCGCCGGTGGACCACGCCGGGGCGCTGCGGCTGCTCGGCCGGCTGCGCGCCGCCGCGCTGCTCGCCGGGGCCCGCGGCCAGCCCCGGGCCGACTCCGGCGCGATCGCCCGTGCCATCACCGGCCTGTCCGCGCTGGCCACCGACCTTGGCGACGCCCTCGACGCCCTGGACATCAACCCGCTGATCTGCGGCCCCGCCGGCGCGGTGGCGGTGGATGCGCTCGTGATAGCGCTCTAGGGAACGGACTATCTTAAGAACATTCAAATCAGCATGAAATGGGTACTGAGGTCTCATGACGGTTAACCGGCTCACTGAAACCGGGGGCTGGGTCAACGGCGTGCCCCATCACAAGACCTCCAAGCACGACAACGGCATGGCCGTGCCCTCCGGCGTGCTCGGCGTGGTCATGCACACCATGGTCGGCAACCTTGCTGGGACCGACGACATGTTCATGAACTCTGCCCGGGAGGCCTCGGCCCACTTCGGCGTCGGCCAGGACGGCTCGATCATCCAGTGGGTCTCCATCCGCGGGGGTGTCGCCTGGCACATCGCCGACGGCAACTACCACTGGTACGGCATCGAGCACGCCGACGACGGCAACCCGGGCAACCCGCTGACTGAGGCGCAGCTGAACGCCTCCGCGCAACTGGCCGAATTACTGGCCCGATCGGACGTCGGCAGGTTCCCCCTGCAGGTCAGCAACTCCACCGGCACTGAAGGCTACGGCGTCCATTACATGGGCGGGGCCGCCTGGGGCGGGCACAGCTGCCCGCAGCGCCAGGACGGTTCCGGCCCCCGGGCCGGGCAGCGGGCAGAGATCATCCGCCGCGCCAAGATCATCCGGCAGTACGGCCAGTACCCGGCGCCGGGCGCCGCTCCCGAGGAGGAAGAGATGGCCATGCTCAAGACCGGCTACCAGGCCGAGACCATCGAGGTGTTCCGGGCCAAGAGCTACACCAGTCTCTTCCTCGGAAATGACTGCGCGCGGACCGGGGCGCCCGCGCCGAAGCTGCGCATCGCCGTGCATTCGCCCGATGGCTGGGGCCAGGTCCAGACCGTCACGCTGCAGCCTTCCAACGCGACCTGGTTCACCTTCAAGGCGGGAAATGCCAATATGGTCAGCATTGTCCGGGCCGGCAATGACAACGGCGACAACGTCGAGGTCGCCTACAGGCTCTACTGAACCTGTGGATATCCATCATCGGTGCAGTTGCGACCCCGGGGGGTGGGTCCTATCAGCACGGTTCATCGATGTCCACAGAGAAAGCCGGGCCGTGGCGGGCTAACAGGTGATCTGGATGGTGGCGGCGGGGCTGTTCTTGGAGTTGACGTCCTTGTTGTTTGCGTCCACGCCAGTGGCCGACCAGGAGCTCGAGATGGGCAGGCTGGACCCGCATGTGGTGCCCTTGGGCACGGTGCCCGATACGGTCACCGTGATCGAGGCGCTGGCTCTATCCGGGAGTGCGAAGCCAGTCCAGGTGACGGTCTGGCTCCCCTTGATGCTGACCGTGCCCGTGGCCGGGCTGGCGGTTGCCGTGGCGTCCGATATCCACCCCGCGGTGCTGCCCTGGAGCTTCATGGCATGCAGATCGCCACCGGTGCAGTTCTGCGCGGTGACCGTGAAAGACCAGGTCCCGGAGGTGCCGGGGGTCCCGGTCTGGCTGGGCGCCTGGTTGGCGATCAGCAGCCCGGAGCCGGGGCATGTGGGTATGGGGGTGGCCTGGGTCAGCAGCAGCCCCTGGGTGCCGCCCGAGCTGTCGGTGTAGGAGCCGACGGCGGCGCAGTTGCCTGCCGAGGCACACGACACCGAGCCCAGGGAGACCGCCGGGTCGGCCCCGGCGTTAGCGGGCGGGGCAGCTTCGGTCCCGGCTGCCCAGGTGCCCGCGGTCTGGGTCAGCAGCACTCCCTGGACGTGGCGCGAGGTGTCGGTGTAGTAGCCGACGGCGGTGCAGTTGCCCGCCGAGCTGCACGACACCGAGTCCAGGTTGGCGAACGGGCTGAATTCGGCGTCTGCGGGCAGGGTCGCCTCGGTCCCGGCTGCCCAGGTGCCCGCGGTCTTCGTCAGCATCATCGCCTGGTGAGTGCCCGAGCTGTCGGAGTAGGAGCCGACGGCGGTGCAGTTCCCCGCCGAGGCACACGACACCGAATCAGACCACGCATCACTGCCCCTCACCAAGCCCCGGTTGATCGCTTGCCGGCTGGGCGGGTGACCGTGGATCAGGCCTGGTGCAGGCACCCGCCCGCCGGGACATGCCGGCCGGTGTTGTGGGCGGTATACCGGGAGTTACCCGCTCGCTGGGCATCGTGGCACCGGCCCAGAGCCAGCGTCAAGATCCGCGCGCGGTCTGCCCCGGACGGCAGGAGGGTAGCCGTTCACCTTTTTTCTACCGGTGGCGCGCAATTGTTGACAGCGCTGTTACCGCCCACGCCCGCATCATGCGGGCATGGCCGATTTCCGGGCGCCGCGGACCCCTGCCCACCCCTGGGCCGCACGCCTTCCCGCCAGTGCCCAGCCAGCCACCGGCGGCGGCTGCTCGTTCCGGCGGATCGTCGTCCCGGTCGACATCCTCGGCCGCTGTGCTCCGGCGCTGGCCGTGGCCACCGAGCTCGGCGCGGCCGTGGGCGGCTCGCTGCGCCTGGTCCACGTGCGGACCTGGGAGCCCCCCATCCGGGCCGCCAGCCGGTTCTTCTGCGAGACCAGCGAGGAGGCCACTGCGCTGCTGGAGGAGTCACTGGCCGGGGCCTGGGCGGCCGGCGCGACCGCGAGCGGCGTGATCGTGGACGCGCCGCGGTCGCGGGCCGCGGCCGTCATCGCCGGCGAGGCGGATAGCTGGCGGGCCGAGGTGATCGTGGTCGCCCGGCGGCCCAGGAACCCGCTCGGGGCCCTGCTGCTGGGCAGCCTGTCACAGGACGTGCTGCGCGAGGCCCGCTGCCCGGTCGTGGTCGTGCAGCCGGAGCGGGCCACCGGCGCCAGCCCGTGGGCGACCGTGCGGTAGCCGGCCCCGGCAGCGCATCACCGGAGGATGCGCCCGCTGCTCCTGTGCCCCATCATGGGGGCAGGATCATGAAACGCGTTGTGATCGGCACTGTTGCCGCGCTCGTCAGCATGGCGCTCCTCACCGCCGCCATGCTGCCGCTGCGCGATCACCTGAGCATCGCCACCACCGCGCTGATCATGGTCGTGCCGGTGGTGGTCGGGGTGGTCGTCGGCGGGTTCCCGGCCGGGGTGATCAGCGTGACCGCCGGCTTCCTGACCTACGTCTTCTTCTTCATCCCGCCGTACCTGACCTGGCGGGTCGGGGCCCTGCAGAACTGGGCGGCCGTCGGTGTGTACGCGCTGGTGATGCTCCCGGTCGCCCGGGTGGTGGCCGGGATGAACGCGGCGCGGGCGAAAGAGCGGCGGCAGGGCGAGGAGATCCGGCAGCTTTTCGAGCTGTCGGATCTGCTGGTGGAGGACAAGCCGCTGGACGTGCTGCTGTCCGTCATCGTGACCACGCTGGCTGACGTGTTCGGCGCCCGGCAGGTCGCGATCGTCCTGCCCAGCGAAAGCGGCGCCCTGGAGATTGCCGCCACCGCGGGCGAGCCGCTGACCCCCGGGCAGCTGCAGCGGGTGCTGCCCGCGAACGGCTCACCGGCCGGCCCGGATGCCCAGCCCCGTGCCGTCGGCGACCTCTTCGCGCTCGACCTGACCGCCGCCGGGCGCCCGGTCGGGCTGCTGGTGCTGTCCGGCGACGCGGCGCAGCGCCACGAGCGGGAACCGCTGCTGCTGTTCGCCAACCAGGTCGCGCTCGCCGTGGAACGGGTGCAGCTCCGCGAGCAGGCCCTCCGGACCCGGCTGACCGGGGAGATGGAACGGCTGGCCAAGACGCTCGTCGCCGCGGCCGCCCATGACCTGCGGGCGCCGCTGGCGTCGATCAAAGGGTCGTCGTCCACGCTGTCCGACGACAGCCTCGACCTGAGCGCGCAGGCCCGCCAGGACCTGGCGAAGATGATCGACGTCCAGGCCGACCGGCTCGCCGACCTGGTGCAGAACCTGCTCGACATGAGCCGCATCCAGGCGGGGGTCCTGCAGCCCCGCTGCAGCGTCGCCTCCCTGGCCGACCTGGTGACGGCGGTGCTCGGTGACCTGGCCCCCCAGGCGCGCGGCCACTCGGTCGAGGTGGATCTGCCGGCTGACCTGCCGCTCATCGACGTGGACGTGGTGCTGATCTCCCGGGTGCTCACCAACCTGCTGGAGAACGCGTTCCGGCACAACCCGAAAGGCCTCCCGATCACGGTCACCGCCGGGCCAGCGGGGGACGGGACGGTCGAGCTGTCGGTCGCCGACCACGGCCCCGGCATCGACCCGGCCCGGCGCAGCCAGATTTTCGGGATGCTGGCCCGCCGGGAGGGCGACGTCGGCGCCGGGCTCGGCCTGGCCATCGCCAGGACGTTCGTGGAAGCGCACGGCCAGCGCATCTGGGCGGGGGACGCGCCCGGGGGCGGGGCGTGCTTTTCGTTCACGCTGCCGGTGGCGGCGCCGCTGCCTGAGGAGCCGCAGCTTGCCGCGCATCCTCATCATTGACGACGATCCGGACCTGCTCCGGGTCTGCACCGTCGGGCTGGAAGCGCTCGGCCACGAGGTGTCGACCGCCGGGACCGGCGGCGACGGGCTGGCCGAGGCGGCGATCCGGGCGCCGGAGGTGATCGTCCTCGACCTTGGCCTGCCCGATCTGGACGGGCTGGAGGTCTGCCAGCGGATCAGGAGCTGGAGCGAGGTGCCGATCGTGGTGCTGTCAGCCGACAGCTCCGAGGACCGCAAGGTCGAGGCGCTGGACGGCGGCGCCGACGACTACATGACCAAGCCCTTCGGCATGCGCGAGCTGAGCGCCCGCATCCGGGTGGCGCTGCGGCACCGCGCCGCTCCCGACGGGCAGCCGTCGGAGCTGGACGCCGGGGCCCTGCACTTCGACTTCACTCACCTGGAGGCCAGCCTCGGCGGCCGGCCGCTCGACCTGACCCCGAAGGAGTTCGGTTTCCTCGCCTACCTGGCCCGCCACGCGGGCAAGGTGTGCACCCGCCGGATGATCCTGGAGCACGTCTGGGGACCCGGCTACGACAGGGAACTGCACTACCTGAAGGTCTACGCCTACCGGCTGCGGCGCAAGCTCGACGACGAGAGCGGCCGGATCCTGCAGAGCGACCCGTCGGTCGGCTACCGGCTGGTCCCGCCGGAAGGCTGACCCGGCAGCATCCCGCGGAACCCCGGCCCGGCGGAACCCCGGCGCGCCGAACCCTGGCCCGGCGGCACCCGGCCGGGCCGGGCTGGGCGTCAGGAGAAGTCGCGCAGCATCGGCCACGCGGCCGCCCAGGAGTACCGCAGCCCGGACACCCGGTAGATCCTGGCGCCCTGCTCGTTGTCGGCGACGCCGGGGCCGTTGCGGAACACGGCGACCTCGCGGACGCTGGTGAACAGCTGGCGCAGCAGGGCCGGGTCTACGTTGACCGCGATCGCCGCGCGGTCACCCGCTGGCGGCGGCCCCCAGTACCAGAAGTTGTTCGCGCCGCTGTAGACGCCGGGCAGTCCGGCCGCGGGACCGTACCAGGCGAGCGCTCCGGCCTCCCCGTAGTTGCCGGCCAGGATCGTGGTGGCGGCCCGCTGGGCGGGCGGCAGCGCCCGGTACTGCCGGGCGACCGCCGCCACCAGCTGGGGCCAGCCGATCGTCTCGCCCAGGTCGTAGTTGATCTTCTGCAGCGGGAGCTGGCGCAGGACCCGGGCCGGGTAGACGGGCAGCGCCACCGGCACCGTCACCGCCGCGGACGCCGCGAGCGCGGCCGCGGCGCCCGCGCGGCGCAGGCGGGCACCGCGGCCCTGCTGCGGCGCTGCCGGGCGGCCCGGGGTCTCCCCCTGCCGCGTGCCGCGGTCACCCGCCAGCCAGCGGGCGGCCGGCACCGATCCGGCCGCGAACAGGAACGTGTAGACCCCGCCCGCGTAGTACGGCTTGCCGCCGAGCGCGAAGAACAGGACAAGGGTGATGGCCGCCGCGATGCCGATCGGCCGCAGCCGCCGCCCGGCCGCCTCCCGCAGGCACCAGGCCAGGCCGGTGATCCACAGCGGCGTGAGCGCGAATCCGGTGTAGAGGATCTGGGCGGGCCAGTAGACCAGCCGGTTGTGGCCGGAGTCCCGGGACAGGGCGCTGAACACGTCCAGGTTGGGCCATCCGTGCATGGCCTGCCACACCACGTCAGGGGCGCCCAGGACCAGCGCGAGCACACAGCCGGCGGCGAGCCAGCGGCTGCGCAGCAGGCCACGGGCGACCGGGGTCGCGGCAACCCCGGTGAGCAGGGCGGCCGCCAGCACGGCCACCGTCCACTTGGCGCTGGCCCCGATGCCCACGCAGCCGCCGATCGCCAGCCACCAGCGGGGATTGCCGCTGCTGAGCAGCTTCACCGCGAGCAGCAGGGTGAGCGCCCAGAACAGGAAGTCCAGCGTGGTGGTGGTCAGCAGGTGCATGCCCGCCAGGTACTCCCCGCAGGTCGCGGTCGCCACCGCGGCCAGCACCTGGCTGGCCCGCCCGCCGCCCAGGGCACGGCTGATGACGGCGCCGGTGACCGTGAGCGCGGCGAGCACCAGCGCCGGCAGGGCCCGCAGGCCCGCCAGCGAGCCGCCGGTCAGGCTGCTGACGGCCCAGGCGGCCAGCGGGGTGAGCGGCGGCTGGTCAACGTAGCCGGCCGCCGGATGCCGCCCGGCCTGGAGGAAGTACAGCTCGTCCCGGTGGTACCCGTACCGGGCGCTGACCGCCATCTCCACCGCGAACGCGGCAGCGGCGATGACCAGGACGGCGGGCCAGGCGAACGGCGGCCGCGGGCCAGGCAGGCCGGCCTTGGCGGCGGGCAGGCGAACCCGGGTCAGGCCTGCCCGGCCGAGGGCGGACACAGGGGCGCCGGCCGGACCCGCCTCGGCGGCGGTGGGCGAAGGGATGGGGGCCGGGCTGGCCTGGCGGGCGGCGCCAGCGGGGCGGTTGGTGGCGGATCTCCAGGCAGCAGCGGGTGACATGCGGTCGATGATGTCCGGCCGTCCGCGTCCGGGGCATCGGGCCGCAGGCCGAACTCCGGGGTTCATCCCGGCGGCCGCGAAACGGCCCCGGCCGCGGCCGGAGTCCACCCCAGGGGGGAGCCGCCCGGTTCAGCCGCTGGGATGATCCCCGGCCGGCCGGGCTGGCCTACCATCAGGGCGTGAAGAGGCTGGCGCAGCGGCTGGCGGCGTTCCCGCCGCTCCTGCAGGACAGCGCGCTGGCGCTGGTCCTGACGCTCGTCGACGTGGTCACGCTCGTGCCCTACCGGGCACAGCTGCACCCCTTCGGCCTGGCCCTCGCGCTGGTCGCGGCGGAAACGCTGCCGCTCGCGCTGCGGCGGCGCTGGCCGCGCGTGACCTTCGTGGTGATCGGCGCGGCCCGGCTCAGCTACGACCTGGTGGGGCTCACCTTCGCGCCGGTGCCGCTCGGGCCCGCGATCGCCTACTTCACGGTGATCGAGCGCTGCCGGCCGGTCACCCGCCGGGTGGTGACGGGCGTGCTGGTGGTGGGCATGGTCGTGTCCCAGCTGCCGCCGGGCCACAACGAGCCGTACGACATCACAGTGCCCGCGCTGATCTTCCTGACCGCCTGGATGGCAGGAATGCTGAGCCGCACCCGGACCGCGTACGTGGCGGAGGTCGAGGCCCGCGCGGCGCGGGCCGAAGCGGACCGCGACGCTGACACGGCCCTTGCCGCGGCGGCGGAGCGGGGCCGCATCGCACGGGAGTTGCATGACGTGGTGGCGCACCACGTGGGCCTGATGGCGGTCCAGTCCGAGGCCGCGGCCTCGCTGCTGCCGGGGCGGCCAGCGGAGGCGGCCACATCGGTGGAGATCATCGGGACGACCGCCCGGCAGGCGCTGGCGGAGCTGCGCAGGCTGCTCAGTGTGCTCCGCGGGCCCGGGGACGGCGCGGAGGTCTCCCCGGTGGCCTCGCTGGCCGGGCTCACGGCCGTGCTGGACCAGGTGCGCCAGGCGGGCCTCGCCGTCGACTACCAGGTGGAAGGCGCGGCCTGCCCGCTGAGCCCGGGCACCGACCTGACCGCCTACCGGATCATCCAGGAAGCGCTCACCAACACGATCCGGCACTCGGGTGCCAGCCGCGCCGCGGTGAGCCTGTGCTACGAGCCGGGCTTCGTCACCGTCCAGGTCACCGACTCCGGCCCGGCCCTCATCGCGCGCGGGGTCAACGGCTCCGGCCGGGGGCCGGCGCTGGCCGGCTCGGGGTTCGGGCTGGCCGGGATCGCCGAACGGGTGGCGTCCTGCGGCGGCACGCTCAGCTTCGGGCCGGCGGCCGGCGGGGCCTTCGCCGTCACCGCACGGCTGCCCGCGCCATGAGCCAGCCCGCCCCGGCCGGGCCGATCCGGGTCCTGGTGGCCGACGACCAGGACCTCGTGCGGGCGGGCTTCTGCGTGATCCTGGAGGCGGCGGACGGGATCGCCGTCGTCGGCGAGGCCGGCGACGGCGCCGAGGCGGTCGCGGCGGCGGCCGAGCTCGCACCTGACGTGGTGCTCATGGACATCCGCATGCCGGGGATGGACGGCCTGGAGGCGACCAGGCAGATCACGTCGGCAGGCCCGGGCCCGGCCCCGAAGATCGTCATCCTGACCACCTTCGGCCTGGACGACTACGTGTTCGAGGCGCTGCGCGGGGGAGCCAGCGGGTTCCTCCTCAAGGACTCGCCGCGTCACGACCTCATCGCCGCGGTCAGGGCCGCTGCCGCGGGTGATGCCCTGCTGGCGCCGGCGGTGACCCGGGTGCTCATCGAGACGTTCGCGGCGCGGCCCGCCGCGATGGCGCCGTCGCCCAGCCGGCTGGCGTCGCTGACCGCCCGCGAGCAGGAGATCCTCCGGCTCATCGCGCGCGGCCTCACCAACTCCGAGATCGCGGGCCGCCTCGTGGTGAGCGAGGCCACCGTCAAGACGCACGTCGGTCACCTGCTGGCCAAGCTCGGGCTCCGCGACCGGGTGCAGGCCGTCATCCTCGCCTACGAAGCCGGCCTGGTGGTGCCCGGCAGCCACCCGGACTAGCCGGGGCCGGGATACTGCAGGGCATGGCAGGCGGGACCGGCCGGCTGGCGGAGCTGGTCCGGGCGGGGGTGGCGGCGGCCGCCGCGGTGGCCCGGGAGCAGGGGCTGCCCGCCGGCGACCCGCGGGTGCTGTCGGGCAGCGGCGCCGGCGCCGGCGAAGCCCTGGCCGCATACGCGGCCGCGAGCGGGACCGCGGTGCCGGACCCGGCGCGGCTGGCGCCGTTTCACCGCGCCCGCGCGCTGGAGGCCGCCGTGTGGTCGCTCGGCATGGCCCACCAGTACCCGGGGCGCTACCGCGGCCTGGCCCGGAACCTGCTGGCCGGGATCCTGACCGCGCATCACTACCCGCCGCCCGCGGGCCCCGGATGACACCGGCGCGGGGCGCTTGTTAGCTTCGGGCCATGCCCGGGTTAATGGCTGATGCGGTGGTGTTCGACCTCGGCGGGGTCCTGCTCGACTGGAACCCGCGGTACCTGTACCGGAAGCTGTTCACCGATCCGGGCGAGATGGAGGACTTCCTGGCCTGCGTCTGCACCAGCGACTGGCACCTGGCGCACGACCTGGGCGAGGACATCACCGCGTCATGCGAACGGCTCGCCCGGGAGCATCCGGGGTACCGTGAGGCGATCATGGCCTGGGCGGAGCGGGGCGAGGAGATGCTGGCCGGCCAGTTCGATGAGAACGTGCAGCTCCTCGCCGAGGTGAAGGCCACCGGCGTGCGCTGCCTGGCGCTCAGCAACATGGAGCCGGAGCTGTACGAGCTGCGGCGCGCCAGCTTCGCGTTCATGAGCTGGTTCGACGGCTGCGTCATCTCCGGCCTGGAGGGCGTGGCCAAGCCCGACCGCAAGATCTTCGAGATCCTGCTGGACCGCTACCGGCTCGCCCCGGAGCGGACCGTGTTCACCGACGACTCCCCTGCCAACATCGAGGCGGCCAGCGCCCTCGGCATCCGCGCGGTCCAGTACACCTCGCCGCGGCAGCTGCGGGATGACTTCAGCCGCCTGGGGCTGCTCCCCGCGGCCGGCACCGTCCCCGCCCCCGCGCCTGCGCCGGCCGCCGAGACCGCACCGCCCGCCGAGACCGCACCGGCCGCCAGACCCGCGCCGTCAGCGGGGCCCACGCCGTCAGCCGGCTGACGCTGGCTGGCCGGCCCGCTGGCCGCGGCGGCGCCAGCGGGCGGTCTTGCGGTCGGCGAGGACCTGCCGGACCACATTGCGCCCGGGGATGCCGGTGACGCCGCCGCCGCCGTGGGTGGCCGACCCGGCCTGGTACAGCCCGGTGACCGGGGTGCGCAGGTCGGCGTAGCCCGCGGCGGGCCGGGCGTGGAACATCTGGCCGAGGCTCAGCTCGCCGTGGAAGATGTTGCCGCCGACCAGGCCGTACTCCTCCTGCATCTGATGCGGGCCGATCACCTGCCGGTGCAGCACCGAACTGGTGAAGCCGGGCGCGACCGCCTCCACCCGGGCGATCACCCGGTCGGCGTACGCGGCGAGCGCCGCCTCATCCGGGGCGCCGGCGTAGGTGTGCGGCACCCACTGGGTGAACAGGGACATGACGTGGTGCCCGGGCGGGGCCAGCGAGTCGTCGAAGACGCTGGGGATGCAGATGTCAGCGAACGGCGCCGCGGACGGCTGGCCCGCGACCGCCTGCTGGAACGCGGTCTCCACGTCGTCCAGGCTCTCGGCGAGCACGATGGTGCCGCCGTGGATCTGCGGGTCAGGCTCGGGGTGGCTGGCGAACACCGGCAGCCGGTCCAGCGCCAGGTTGATCTTCACGGTGCCGCTGCGGGTCTGCCAGCGCCGGATGTCCTCGGTGAAGGGCTCTGGCAGCACCTTCGGGTCGAGGAGCTTGAGGAAGGAGATCTGCGGATGCGCGGTGGTGACCACCACCGGCGCGTCGATCTCCTCACCGCTGGCGAGGGTCACCCCCGCGACCCGGCCGGCCTCGGTGCGGATCTCGGCCACCTCGGCGCCGGTGCGGACCACCGCGCCGAACGAGCGGGCCGCCGCGGCGAGCGCCCGGGTGACCCCGCCCATGCCGCCGCGCGGGAACCCCCAGGCCGCGGCCTGCCCGTCGGTCTCGCCGATGTGGTGGTGCAGCATCACGTACGCGGTCCCGGCCGACCGCGGGCCGGCCCAGGTGCCGATCACCCCGGACACCGACAGCACGCCGCGCATGGCGTCGCTCTCGAAGTAGTGCTCGACCAGGTCGGCGATGCTGCCGGTGAGCAGCCGGGTCACGTCCACCGCGCCGCGCTCGTCCAGGCCGCGCAGGTGCATCAGCAGCCGCGCCTGCTGCCACAGGTCGGCCGGGCGCCGCGAGCCGAGCCGGGGCGGGATCTCGTCCAGCAGCGGGCCGAGCACCTTGCCGATGCCCGCCAGGTGCCGCTCGTAGACCGGGTAGGCCTCGGCGTCGCGCAGGGAGAACCTGGCGATCTCCTCCCGCCGCGCCGCCGGGTCACCGGGCAGCCGCAGGCAGCGGCCGTCGGCGCGGGGCGCGAAGTACGGCCCCTGCGGGAACACGTGATAGCCGTGCTGCTCCAGCCGCAGGTCGCGGACCAGGTCCGGGGGCAGCAGCGAGACCACGTACGACAGCGAGGTGACCGTGTACTCCGGCCCGAACGGGTGCTCGCTCACCGCCGCGCCGCCGACCACCCCGCGCCGCTCGCACACCACCGTCCGCAGCCCGGCCCGGGCCAGATAGGCGGCTGCCACCAGCCCGTTGTGCCCGCCGCCGACCACCACCGCGTCCACGCTCGTCATCTGCGCGTCACCTCTCCTCCTCCGGGCACGGTACTGCCTGGCCCCGGCGGGGAGCAGCGGCGGCCACCCCGGTTCAGAACAGCACGTACAGCTTGCGGATGGTCTCGTGGATCTGCCAGCGTCCCTGCCAGCCGCGCGGGAACACGGCGGTGTCGCCGGGGCCGATGTCCTGCGGGGTGCCGCCGTCCGGGGTCACGGTCATCCGGCCGGACACGATGTAGATGGCCTCGCTGGTCTCCAGGGTCCAGTAGGACGGCCCGGGCGTGCACTCCCACACGCCCACCTCCTGGCCGCCGGCGGACCACAGGGTCAGCCCTGAGGTCTGCATCGCCTCGCCGGTGGCCTCGGCCAGCGGGCCCCAGTCCTCGAGGCCGCCAGCGAGCGCGGCGGCGGCCAGGAACGGCGTGACGGCGGTGGTGTCGGTCATGACCGGCACATCCTCTCGGTGGTGGGCGGCGGAGTGATCCAGCTCAGGAAAGGGACAGCTTGCCGGGCGCCTCGCCGGGCGCCATCTCCGGGAAGGCCGTCTCGGGGAAAGGGAGCGCCACGGGGTCAGCGGCCAGCTTGCTGCGGCCCGCCTCGTCGAACCTGTCCAGCCCCAGCCCGGCCACGTCCACCACGCCGCTGGCGCCGGTCAGCGCGACGTCGGCGGCGGCCCTGGCCACGCCCGGCCCCCACATCATGCCGGCCCCGCCCGCGCAGGCCACGGTGACGCCGGCCAGCGGCCCGCCGGGGCCGAGCGCGGGCCCGATGATCGGCAGGTGGTCGGGGGTGTAGTCGATGGTGGCGGCCCAGATCCGGCGCAGCCCGAGCCCGGCGGTGACCGGCACCAGCAGGCTGAGCCGTTCCCGCATCCGGCCGAGGTAAGCATGGTCGATGTGGCGCTGCTCGCCGGGCTGCTCGTCCGGGTCGCTCATCCCGAACAGCAGGCCGCCTTCCTCCGGCCGCCAGTACAGCCCGGCGCCCACGTCGAAGACCATCGGCACCCGCTCCGGGCGCAGGTCCGGGTGCTGCTCGGTGACCGCGACCTGGTGCCGGACCCCGCCCGCGGGGATCCGGATGCCCGCCGCCCGGCCGACCGCTGCGAGCTTGGGCCCGCCGGTCAGCACCACCAGCGGGGCGGCGACCGGCCCGGCGCTGGTCCGCACGCCGGCCACCCGGCCGCCGTCCAGGTCCAGCCCGGTGAACGCGACCCCTTCGTGCACCGCCACGCCGCTGATGGCCAGCGCGGCCGTGTAGGCGGCGACGTTGCGCGGCGGCGAGATGAACCCGTCGTCCTCGCAGAACGTGCCGCCGAGCACGTGCCCGGGGGCCAGGGCCGGGTTGCGCGCCTCCACTTCGGCGGGCTCCAGCCAGCGCACCGCGAGCCCGAGGGAGACCTGCATGGCGAGCCGCTCGCGGGCGGCGGCCACCTCGGCCCCGGTGAAGCAGGGCAGCAGGTAGCCGGGCGCGGTGAAGCCCGAGTCGGTGCCGATCTCCGCGCGCTGGCCGAGGTAGAAGCGGCGGGACCAGGCCGCGAGCCGGACCGCGGCCGGGGTGCCGCCCTGCAGCCGGACCACGCCGGCCGCCCGGCTGCTGGCACCCTGGCCGAGGATGCCCTTTTCCAGCAGCACCACCCGGTCCAGCCCGGCCTTGCGCAGGAAGTAGGCACACCATCCGCCGACCGTGCCGCCGCCCACGACGACGGCGTCCGCGCTGGCCGGCAGGCTCGGGGAGATCATTGGCACGAACCCGATGATTCTCTAGACTGAACATTCAGTCAAGAAGGATCGGGCGGGGAGGGCGCGGCGATGTACGGGCTGTCAGCGGAAGACCT
This sequence comes from Gemmatimonadota bacterium, assembly GCA_050257395.1. Lineage (GTDB taxonomy): Bacteria > Actinomycetota > Actinomycetes > Streptosporangiales > Streptosporangiaceae > JAIRTY01. The sequence goes on from JBLMWU010000147.1 coordinate 21,977, forward strand.
CGCCATCCAGGCACGCGCCGCCGCGTTCGCGGACGAGCTGATCCCCTTCGAGGAGGAGGCCGAGGCCAGCGGCGGCGAGCTGCCGCCCGGCACCGCCGCCAAGCACGCCGCCCGGGCCCGCGAGCTCGGCCTGTACGCCGCCAACATGCCCGCCGGGCTGGGCGGGGGCGGCGCCACCTGCCTGCAGCAGGTGCTTATCCAGGAACAGGCCGGCCGGGTGACCAACGCGCTCGGCTGGGTGGCGGCCACTCCCCCGTCCTGGCTGCCCGCCGTCGCCACCCCGGACCAGCTCGACCGGTACGTGCGCCCGGCGATCCGCGGCGAGCGCGAGGAGTGCTACGCCATCACCGAGGAGGGCGCCGGGTCGGACGTGGACGCCATCGAGGCGACCGCCCGCCGCAACGGCGACGGTTACCTGCTGCGCGGGGTCAAGTGGCACGTCACTTCGTTCAATACCGCTGACTACGCGTTCTTCCAGGGGAAGCTGGACGGCGGGCCGCACCACGGCGAGCACGCGATGTTCCTGGTCGACCTGCCCAGCCCGGGCGTGCGGGTGGTGCGCACCCCGGCGTATTCGCACACCATCAGCCACCACCATCCGATCGTCGCGTTCGAGGACGTGCGGGTGCCCGCGGCGAACCTGGTCGGCGCGGAGGGCGACGGGATGGCGTTCGCCTACGAGTGGTTCCGGTTCGAGCGGCTGATGGTGGCCGCCCGCTGCCTCGGCGCGGCGGCCCGGCTGGTGGCGGAGATGACCGCGTTCGCGGCCGGGCGGCAGGTGGGCGGCCGGCCGATCAGCGAGTACGGGCTGGTCGCCGGCATGCTCGCGGACAGCGTGACCGAGCTGTTCGCGGCCCGCGCGATGGCGTACGAGACGGCCCGCGGCATCGACCGGGGCGGCGACGTCAAGGTCGCGCACGCCCAGTGCTCCATGGCCAAGCTGTACTGCTCGGAGATGGCCGGCCGGGTGGCCGACCGGGCGGTGCAGGTGTTCGGCGGCCGCGGCTACATGCGCGAGAACGTGGCCGAGCGCTTCTACCGGGAGCTGCGGGTGGAGCGGATCTGGGAGGGCACCAGCGAGGTGCAGCGGGCGATCATCGCCGGCCAGCTGGTCAAGCGGGGCCCGGCCGCCCTCGCCTGACCGCGGCGGCGGTCGCCGCGGCGGCGGCCAGCAGGGGCGTGGCAAGCTGGGGCCATGACGGCCGATGCGGTGGCCGAGTTCGAGGCCCAGCGCGGGCGGCTGTTCGGGCTGGCCTACCGGCTGCTCGGCTCGGCGGCCGACGCGGAGGACATGGTGCAGGACGCGTTCCTGCGCTGGCACGGGGCGGACCGGGCGGCGATCGGATCGGCCCCGGCCTGGCTGGCCCGGGTGGTCACCAACCTGTGCCTGAACCAGCTGACCTCCGCCCGCGCGCAGCGGGTCCGCTACACCGGCCCCTGGCTGCCGGAGCCGGTGCTCACCGAGGGCGGCGCACTCGGCCCGCTCGGCACCGCCGCGCAGCGCGAATCGGTGTCGCTGGCGCTGCTGGTGCTGCTGGAGCGGCTCACCCCGCCCGAGCGGGCGGTGTTCGTGCTGCACGAGGCGTTCGGCTACCCCTACCGGGAGATCGCAGACCTGCTGGACCTGTCCGAGCCGCACTGCCGCCAGCTGCACCGCCGGGCCCGGCAGCGGCTGGCCGACGGCCGTGCCCGGTTCCGGCCGCCGCCGGCGGACTGGCGGGACCTGGTGGAGAAGTTCCTGGTGGCGGCCGGCACCGGCGATCTGCCCGGGCTGGAGAAGCTGCTCGCGGAGGACGTCACGGCCTGGGCGGACGGCGGCGGCAAGGTCAGCGCCGCCCGGCGGCCTGTCTCCGGCCGCGACCGGGTCGCCCGCTACCTGGCGGGCCTGCTGCACCGCTACGCCGCCGAGCTCCAGATCACGCTGGCCGAGGTGAACGGGGCGCCCGCGATCCTGGCCTGGCAGCACGGCGAGCTGGCCGGGGTGCTGGTCGCGGAGTTCTCCGGCGGCCAGCTCACCGCGCTGCGGGGCGTCGCGAACCCGGACAAGCTGAGGTTCGCCGCCCGGCAGGCCGCCGGTTTGTCACGCTGACCGCCGCTGCCCGGTTCTTTGCTGATGAACGAAGAACCGCCCGGCGCGCCCGCAGCCCGGTGCGCGCCGCGCCAGCGAAGGGAAAGACACCAGCCATGTCAGCCATCCTCGTCACCGGCGGCACCGGCACCCTGGGCCGCGCCCTGGTACCCCGCCTGGCCGCCGCCGGCCACCAGGTGAAGGTGCTCAGCCGCCGGCCCCGGCCAGCGGACACCGATCCGGAGCGCTGGGCCACCGGCGACCTGAAACGGAACGAGGGCGTCCCGGCGGCGGTCACCGGCACGGAGGTGATCGTGCACTGCGCCACGTCGGTGACCGGCGGCGACACGGTGGCCACCCGGAACCTGATCACCGCCGCCCATCAGGCCGGCTCGCCGCACCTGGTCTACATCTCCATCGCCGGCATCGACCGGGTGCCGTTCGCCTACTACAAGTCCAAGCTGGCGACCGAGCGGCTGATCGCGGAGTCCGGGCTGCCGTGGACGGTGCTGCGGGCCACCCAGTTCCACGACCTGATCCTCCGCCTGTTCACCGCCCAGGCCCGGCTGCCGCTGCTGGCGGTGCCGCGCGGGTTCCGCTTCCAGCCGGTGGACACCGGGGAGGTGGCCGCCCGGCTGGCCGAACTGGCCTCCGGGCCGCCCGCGGGCCGGAGGCCGGACTTCGGCGGCCCGCAGGTGCGTCCCATCGGCGAGCTGGCGCGCAGCTACCTGCGGGCCAGCGGGCGCCGCCGGGCGCTGCTGCCCGTGCCGCTGCCGGGCGCGGCGGCGGCCGAGTTCCGGCGGGGCGGCATCCTGGCGCCGGAGCACGCGGCGGGGCGGGTCACCTTCGAAGAGTTCCTCGCCAGCCGGTTCGGCAAGCAGGGGCAGCAGTGAGCGGGGCACGCGGCTGGCTGCGGGCGGGGCTGATCCTGCTGGCCGTCATCCAGGCAGGGCAGGGTGCCTGGCAGTATTTCGCGCCGCGCTCGTTCTACGACGTCATCCCGACCGTGGCGGCGGACCCGCCGTTCAACGGGCACCTGCTGACCGACGTGGGCGGCCTCAACCTGGCGCTGGCGGTGGTGCTCGCCGCGGCCGCCTGGCGGCTGGACCGCACGCTGACCCGGGTCGCGCTGATCGCTTACCTGGTCTACTCCGGCTCGCACCTGGCCTTCCACGCCGCCGACCAGGCCCGGCTGGCCGCCGGGCCCAGGGCGCTGCTGATCACCGGCCTGGCCCTGCTGCCCGCGCTCGCGGCCGCCCTGCTGGCGCTGAGCATCCGGGCCGGCCGGGCCGGCCAGCCGGGCGGGCGGGTGCCGGCGGCTATGAGCCGGCGGTGACCGGCCCGGGCTGCCACACCGGGTGGCCCTGGTAGCCGCGGGCGATCATGGTGACGAACTGGTACACCGCGTCCTCCTGGGCGGACAGCGGCCCGGCCACCGCGTGCGGCGAGCTCAGGCCGCGCTGCACCGACTCGCAGGCCCGCCAGTCCTGCTGGTTGGTGATGTCCCAGAAGTCCACCGCGTAGCCGGGGTCGAAGCCCGGCTGCGCGAGCGACTCCGGCGCGAACGCCCAGGTGCACTCGATCCGGGTGCGGTCGGCGGCCAGCGGCATCAGCCGGTGCACCATGACGTAGTCCGGGTGCAGGCTGATCAGGATGTTCGGGAAGACGTTGACGTAGATGACGGTGCGCAGGCCGGCCTGGCCCAGCCCGCGCAGCGCCGCGGCGTGGCTGGCCCCGTCCAGGGACATGGTGTCCATCCCGGGCCGCAGGTCCATCCAGCCGCCGATCCAGGTGCCGCCGGAGGGGTAGTTCTCGCCGCTCTTCGGCGGGCTCACCTTGCACAGTTCCGGGTGGATGGCCGGGCAGTGGTAGCACTCGTGGTAGTTCTCGGTGAGGATCTTCCAGTTAGCCGCGACCTCGTAGTCGTGCTGGCCCGCGACCACCAGCCGCTCCGGCTCGTACGGGGCGACCAGGGCGTCCAGGCCGGCCAGCGCCCCGGCGAGCGGCGGCGCCTGGCCCGAGGAGTCCGCGAACACCAGGCCGTGCCACTCGGCGACGGGCACCTCGATCAGGCCCCAGTCGGCGGCCGCGAACCCCGGCTTGTTCTTGAACCCGGCCGCAGCCCGCAGCCCGCCGGTGAGCGAGTAGGTCCAGGAGTGGTACGGGCAGATGATGACCTGCTGGCGGGCCGTGGCCCCGCAGGGCACCAGCTCGTGCCCCCGGTGGCGGCAGGTGTTGGCGAAGCCGCGCAGCACCCCGTCCTCCCCGCGCACCAGCAGGATGCTGCCCGGGCCAGCCGCCTCGGCCCGCTGGTCGCCCGGGCCCGGCACCTGGTCGCTGCGGCCCAGGCAGAGCCAGCCGCCGCCGAAGAAGTGCCGCTGCTCCCAGGCGAACACGCCGGGATCGGTGTAGGCGGCCGGCGGCAGCATCCGGCTGTCACCGAAGGGGAGCAGCGCCGTGGCGACCGCGGCCGGGTCGAGCGGGGCGGGGTCGGGGCGGGCGGACCGGGCACGGGACTGACTGACCATACAGTCAAGGCTAAGCAGCGTGCCGGGCCCTGTCCAGGGGCAAGACGGGCCGGGGCCGGCCGCCGGGCACGGGGGTGGCTGCCGGAACGCATCATGATCCCCTACCATTGCGCCACCAATCGGGCCATTCGGCCCCGGCGGTTACCCGCAGCCGGGAGCGACGCTGGCAGCAGCGGCGTCACCAGGCGCCGAGCCCCGTTCCCGTGGGGGACCAGATGAGCCTCACCCTCCGCCGCACCGCCGCCGCCCGCGGCTCCTTCGCCCGCCGCATCCCCGGCCGCGCCGCCGCTGCCGCCACGGCGTGCCTGCTGCTCGCCGCCTGCGGCAGCGCGGGCGGGCCCGCCTCCCCGGCCACGTCCGCCGCGGCCCCGCCCGCAAGTTCCGCCCCGCCCGGAAGCGCCGCCCCGGCGCCGAGCACCCAGGCGCCCGCCCCGTTCGCCTACCAGCCGCTGTTCCCGTTCGCCAGCCTGACGCAAGCGCGGGCATGGCAGGCCTCGTTCGAATCGGGCGGGCACCAGCCCTGGCATCTCAGCGCCGAGCAGACGGCGCTGGCATTCACCCAGTTCCTCGGCTTCACCGAGGTCAGCAGGGTCGCCGGCCGTACCGGCAGCAACACCGACGCGCACATCGCGGTCGGGATCACCCTGCCGAACGGGAAGGTCAGCACGGCCGCCATCGTCCACCTCGTGCGCTACGGCACCGGCGCGGACGCGCCGTGGGAGGTGGTGGGCACTGACGACACCACGCTGACCCTGGACAGGCCGGCCTACGGCGCCACCGCGGCCTCCCCGGTCACCATCGGCGGCACCATCACCGGGGTGGACGAGAACCTGCGGGCCGAGGTGCGCAGCCTCGGCGCGGCCGCCCCGGTGGGCAGCTACTGCTGCCAGCCGGCCGGCGGCCAGCACTCCGCCTGGTCGTTCCCGGTGTCCTTCCATGCCCCGCCGGGCACCGTGGTCATCATCGTGGTGCACACCGGCGGCCACGTGGCATCGGTGGAACGATTCGCCGTTACCGGCGTTCGGGTGCGTTAAGTGACATAAATGACCGCCGAGACGGCAGAATACGTGCAAGCTAACGGGGGGCAGCCGGGAGGTTGTCCCCGCTCGTTTGGCACCGGCATTCGGCTCCGAGAACCAACCCGCCCCCGCCGCGTGTCCGCCACAGGAGGCTGGCAAGTGAAATACGTGCTGCTCTACGAGTCCGTCAAGGACGCCGGGGCGAAGGAACCTGAGCACCTGCACGCGCATGAGACGCGGGTGAAGGAGTTCCATTCCCGCGGCTCGCTGGTCATGACCGGCTCGTTCACCAACGCGGAGGACGGGTCCATGAGCGTCTTCACCTCCCGGGAAGCGGCCGAGGACTTTATCCGCAGCGATCCTTTCGTGGTGAACGGGATCATCCAGAGCTGGCACATCACCGAGTGGGACGAACTCCTCGGCAACTGAGGCCGGCCCTGGCGGCCGCCGTCCGCACGGCCGCCGTGCTCGCGGCCCTCGTGATCGGCGGGTGCACGCCCGCAGCCAGGCCGGCCCCTGCCCCGCCGCCGGCCGACCCGCCCACCGTGGCCGCGCTGCTGCGGGTGGCCGCCTCGTTCAACAACGCCTACGACAACGGCGACTTCGGGGCTGCCTACGACCGCTGGGACGCCCGCAGCCAGGCGCTCATCTCCCGGGCTGAATACATCCGGCGGCACCGGCTGTGCGCACCCGCCAGCCACGAGAAAGCCGCCGTCACCGGCGCGGTGCGCGGGCCCGCGGGCGGGTGGCTGGTCTCCTACCAGCTCGGCGGGGCGCGGCTGACCGACACCTGGTACTACGTCCGCCGCCGCTGGGTGTTCGACATCGTGCGCAGCAACCCGGACGCGGCCCGGCTGTACGCGCTGCCGTTCCGCCGGTACGCGGCCGCGACCGGCTGCACAGCCCACTGACGGGCCGCGGACGGCGGCCCGCTGACGGCAGCCGGCCCGGCCGCCGGAGAAAGTAGCCTGGGGGTCATGCCGACCCCCTTCGACATCACCGCGCGGGTGACGGTCGCCGCCGAGCCCGCCCGGGTCTGGCAGGCGGCGGTGGACTGGCCCGGCCAGCACCGGTGGATCCTGGCCACCCGGGTGGCGGGCGGGCACGGCGTCGGAGCGCAGGTGACCGGGCGGACCGGCATCGGCCCGGCCGGCTTCACCGACCAGATGGTGATCACCGAGTGGGACCCGCCGCGCCGCTGTGTGCTCCGCCACACCGGCCGCCTGGTCCGCGGCCTCGGCGAGTTCGAGGTGGCCCCGCTCGGCGCCGCCAGCGAGTTCCGGTGGGCCGAGTACCTGCAGCTGCCGCTGCCCGCTCCCGCGGGCCGGGTGGTCGCGGTGGTGCTGCGGCCGCTGGCACAGTGGGGGCTGAACCTGTCGCTGCGGCGGTTCGCCCGGCTGCTCGCGCCGTCCTGACCGGGCCCGCCCGGCCCGCCAACCCCCGGAAGGAACCCCTGTGCCCTACGCGACCCCCGGCAGCGACATCGTCGCGATCATCGACGCCCCGCCGACCCCGCTGGCCTACCTGGCCCCGGGCGGGCGGCACGCGGCGCTGCTGCACTTCGGGTCCCACCCGCCGGTCGCGCTGCTGGCCCGGCCCTACCTGGCGCTGGCCGGGCTGCGGCTCGATCCGGAGCTGCGGTGCCGCCGGCGGCTCCGGCAGGCCACCGGGCTGTCGCTGATCGAGGTCGCCGACGGCAGCCGGCGGGAGCTGGCACTGCCGCCCGGGGCCCAGCTCGGCCCGCCGGTGTGGGCGCCGGACGGGCGGCGGTTCGCGTTCACCGTGGACGAGCCGGACGGGCCGGGGGTGTGGGTCGCGGACGCGGAAGCGGGCACCGCGGCCCCGCTGACCGGGCTGCGGGTCAGCGACGTGCTCGGCGGCGAGCCGTCCGCGGACGGCGGGTGCGTCCGGTGGGCCCGGGACGGCCGCTCGCTGCTGGTGCTGGCGATGCCGCCGGAGCGGGTGCCGCTGCCGCCCGCCCCGATCGAGCCGCAGCTGGAGGAGACCTCCGGCAAGCGCTCCCAGCTCGCCACCTTCACCGACCTGCTGCGCACGGCCGCGGACGAGGACGCGTTCGAGATCCTGGCCACGACCGTCCCGGTCCGGGTGGACCTGGCCACCGGCGAGCGCACCCCGCTCGGGCCGCCCGGCCTCTACCACGCCCTGTCCGAGTCCCCGGACGGCGCGCACCTGCTGGTGCACCGGCTGCGGCGGCCGTTCTCGTTCCGGGTTCCCTGGTCCTGGTTCGCGCGGACGGCGGAGATCTGGACGGCGGCGGGCGAGCCGGAGCGGGTCGTCGCCGCCCTCGGGGTCAGCGACGAGGTGCCGCGCCAGGGCGTGCCCACCGGGCCGCGCCAGGTGTCGTGGGCCGAGCGGGAGCCCGCGACGGTGACCTGGATCGAGGCGCTCGACGGCGGCGACCCGGTGCAGCCCGCCGAGTTCCGCGACCGGGTGCTGCGGCTGGACGCGCCGTTCACCGGCGCCCCGCAGGCGGTGTTCGACGTGCAGCACCGCTGCCTGGGCTGGTACGACCTGAACGAGCCGGGCCGGGTGCTGCTGGTCGAGCACGACCGGGACCGGCGGTGGATGACCACCCGGCTGCGGGACCTGTCCGACCCGGCCGCTGACCGGGTCGTCTTCGACCTGTCCGTGGATGACGCCTACGGCGACCCGGGCAGCCCGATGATGACCACCAACGCCGACGGCACCCGGACCGTGCTGCAGGACGGGCAGGTCATCTACTTGCGCGGCGACGGCGCCAGCCCGGAGGGGGACCGCCCGTTCCTGGACCGGCTGGACCTGGCCACCCTGGAGCCGGCCCGGCTGTTCCACAGCCCGGCTGACCGGGTGGACTGGGTGCTGGGCTTCGCCCGCGGCAGCCGCACCGAGGCGCTGCTCTGGCACGAGAGCGCCAGCGAGCCGCCCAACCTCGCCCTGGCCAGCTTCGGCGACCCCGGCTACCGGTGGCGGACGGACTGGCCCGACCCGCACCCGCAGCTGTCCGGCATGGCGAAGCAGCTGATCACCTGCGACCGCGGGGACGGGGTGCAGCTGTCCGGGATGCTGCACCTGCCGCCCGGCTACGACCCGGCGGCCGGCCCGCGGCTGCCGCTGCTGATCTGGGCCTACCCGCTCGACTACGGCAGCGCGGCGACGGCCGGGCAGATCCGCGGCACCGTCCAGTCGTTCACCCGGCTGACCGCGCTGGACCCGGTGTTCTTCGTGCTACGCGGGTATGCGGTGCTGGCCGACGCCACCATGCCGGTGATCGGCGACCCCGAGACCATGAACGACACCTACCTGGAGCAGATCACCGCGGCCGCCCGGGCCCACGTGCGGACCCTGGACGAGCTGGGCATCATCGACCCGGCCCGGGTGGCGGTGGGCGGGCACAGCTACGGCGGGTTCATGACCGCCAACCTGGCCGCGCACACCGACCTGTTCGCGGCCGGGATCGCCCGCAGCGGCGCCTACAACCGGTCCCTCACCCCGTTCGGCTTCCAGACCGAGCGGCGCAGCTTCTGGGAGGCGCCGGCGGTCTACGACCGGGTCTCCCCGTTCCGGTACGCGGACAAGATCACCACGCCGCTGCTGCTCATCCACGGCGCGAAGGACAGCAACTCGGGCACCTACCCGATCCAGTCGGAACGGCTGTTCGACGCCATCCGGGGCAACGGCGGCACCGCCCGGCTGGTGGTGCTGCCGCACGAGAACCACGGCTATCTCGCCCGCGAGTCGGTCCTGCACGTGCTGGCCGAGCAGTTCGCCTGGCTGGACCGGTGGCTCGGCGGTCAGGAGCCGGCGCCGCGCTCGGAGTCCGAGCCGAACCGCAGGAAGGCGATGAGTGCGGCGATCACCAGCGCCACCGCGACCCCGAGGTAGAGGATCGCCACCGAGAGGTTGTGCGCGAGCACCTGGTCGACGAAGGTGACGGCGGCGACCAGGACCAGCATGGACGCCACCCGGGCCTTGAGGTCGTTCAGATCGCGCATCTCCAGCCAGGCCGGGAGCTTGCCCCGGCTGGGCCCATCGCCGATCTTGCTGATGAACAACTCGTAGAATCCGAACGCGGCGATGATGAGGGTCGCGCCGATGAGGAACAGGTCGATCTCGACCACGAACACCGACAGCTTGTGACCCACCGGCGTCGGGTGCTCGAACAGGGGCGGCATCGACACGAAGAACACCACCGCGGCGTAGGCGAAGATGCCCGCGGCCGCCAGCACCAGGACGACCACCGGAACGAGGACCAGCAGCCGTGCCAGCGCCAGGAAGCCCTCGAAGCCGTCCTCCAGCCGCGCCAGCAGGCCGCGGCGCGGCGCGGGGGCCTCAGGCACGGCTCACCGGAGCCCGCTGGTGAATCTGGCCATATCGGCGGCTGTCTTCCCGGTCATCTTCCTGGGCGAGTTGCCTGACAAGACAATGATCGCATCCGTGGCCCTGTCCACCCGGGGCCGCCCGAGCTCCGTCTGGCTCGGCGCCGCCGCCGCGTTCATGGTGCACGTGGTCATCGCCACCACGATCGGGGTGCTGGCCTTCCAGCTGCTGCCACACCGGGTGCTGGCGCTGGCGGTCGCCGTGATGTTCCTGGCCGGTGCGGTGCTGGCGGGCCGGGAGGCGCTCAGCGGCCCGCAGGAGGACGCGGCCGGGGAGCCGCCCGCGGCGCGGGCCCGGCACTGGCGGCCGGCCGCGACCGCGTTCGCCATCATCTTCCTGGCCGAGTGGGGTGACCTGACCCAGCTGCTCACGGCCAACCTGGCGGCCCACTACCACTCGGCGCTGTCCGTCGGCATCGGCTCGCTGCTCGCGCTGTGGACGGTCGCCGCCCTGGCCGTGCTGGGCGGCCGGGGCCTGCTGCGGGTCGTCAACCTGACCGTGCTGCGGGCGGGCATGGCGATCCTGCTCACCGGACTGGCCTGCTGGTCGGCCTGGACCGCGTTCGCCTGACGCCCGCCCAGCCGGTCAGGGGCCTTACCCTGAGTTGTCGCGAACGCCAAGCCCGGACGGGCCCAGACAGAGGAGGGGCAGGAGCACGTGAAGGGCCGCCAGCCGAACCCGCTCGGCGAGTCGCTCACCGGCCGCCAGAAGCGGATCTTCGCCGTGGTGGGCGTCATCGTCCTCACCGTGGTGGCCGGCGTCGGCATCTGGTCGGCCAGCGACTCGGGCAGCTACGGGCGCTCCGGCCACGGCTGTGTCAACGTGACCATGCCGAGCACCACCGGCGGCGGGCTCATGCACGGCTGCGGCGCCACCGCCCAGGCCATGTGCCGCCGCGCGGCCATCCACCACGACCAGCTCGCCGCGCTCACCCGCGCGCAGTGCCGCCTGGCCGGACTGCTGCCGGCTGCCGCGGCCACCCCGTCAGCCAGCAGCTGAACCACCACGGGTCCCCCCTGTAACACCAGCAGCACGCCGCACGTTTTGCACCTGTCATACGCTTTGCCCGGCTTTCAGCCTGCGGCTCAGCAACAGCCCCATGACCGCCTGGCCCTTCCCCGCAAGCCCCTGGGGGCGCATCCCCGCCTGCGCCCCCAGGGGCCCACTTCGGCAGCAATCCGCACCCTCGCGCGGCAGCCTGCCGGGGGGCTCCGGGGGTCTCCCCCCGGGCCAGCACAAAGCGAATGGCCCGTGTGCGTCAGCACACGGGCCATTCCGTTCGCGTGGAGGTGGCGGGAATCGAACCCGCGTCCTTCGGTACATCACCAGGGCTTCTCCGGGCGCAGCCTGCTGTGCTTTTCTCAGCCCCGGCAGTCACGCAGGCAAGCTGCCGACGGGCTCAGTCGCTGTTTAGTGTCCCGCTCCTCCCCGCGACCGGGCGGAGCGGTGGATCCTCCTAGCTGATGCCAGACACCGGGCCGGAGGCGCTCCCGGGCTGACAGCCTCTAACTCGCGTCAGGCCGCGAGGGCGAGGCTAGTGCGCTTAACATTGGCACTTATTGTTTTGCGGTCACAGGATTAACGAGGTTATGTCCGCCGTCCTCGGCCCGCTTCCCCTGGATCAACCACCGAAGTCGAAGCCAGTCACCCCCAGTAGTTACAGCCGCTATTGAGTTGTCCAACGAACCGTATCTTGGTCAACGCCCAAGAGCCAACCGGGATTCCCGGCGGCTGCGCCGGATCCCGGGCTGAAGCGTGAGATGCCCCCGTGGGCGCTGGCGGTGGCCGAAACGCGCCCACGGGGGCCGACCGGCAGGGTCGGGGCCGGTCTTAAAGCCCGGGCCTCCCCCGAGATGAGGCCCGGTTCTCATCACGACGACTGGGCCGCAACCCCCCAAGCGGCACCCAGTCACTAGGTAAGACGCCTGTGCGTAGCGGAGTGGTTGCTCTTAGTCATCAAAGAAAGGGTAATCTTCGCCCCTGGATACCGCCGGCCCGCCCGGCGTGTGCCGGCGCGGCCCACCGGTCAGGGCAGGGTGCTGAGGAACTGGGCGCCGGACGGCACCGCCGAGGTCGCCGGGGAGTGGCTGAGCACCATCACCGCGAACGCCACGTCGCCGCGGTAGCCGACGAACCAGTGCGCCCACAGCCGCTTGCCGGCCGGCGCGGTGCCCACCTGCCCGTAGACCGCCGTCCCGGTCAGGTCGGCGCTGCGGGCGGCGCCGCTGTGCACCGCGGTACGCATGAGCAGCTGCAGCTGCGCGATGGTGTCCGCCGGGAACGCGGCCCGCGAGGCCGCCTGGGCCTGGGTGGCGCCGCTGGTGAGCGACGGCGGGTGCCAGCTGCCGGAGTCCACCTGCGCGGCCACCATGGCCATGCCCAGCGGGCTCACCTGGACCCCGCCCTGGCCGATGGTGTGGGCCGCGAGGTCGGCCGCGGTCCCGGCGGCAGGCAGGGAACCGGAGAACGCGAGCAGCGGGAGCTGCCACTGCCCGCCGACACCGAAGCCCTTCGCCGCGGCATCCAGCTTCTGCCCGTAGTCCGGTCGCTGCGACAGGCCGGCGAAGACGGTCCCGCAGGCGTGCGCGAAGTCCGCCGAGAACGGCGGCACGCCGCCCAGGCCCTGCACCGCGGGCACGTTGGTGAAGGTCCGGCCGCCCTGCAGGCTCTTGCTGGTGCACCTGAGCGGCGTGGTCACCTGCAGCTGGGTGGCCAGCAGCGCCTCGGTGGAGACGATGGTAAAGGCCGTGCCCGGCGGGTACCGGCCGGTCAGCGGCTCGGCCGGGGGCAGCTTGCCGGCCTGGTGGCTGGCGACGGCCAGCACCCGGCCGGTGGAGGCCTGCACCGCCACGATGGCCGCCGAGCCCGGCGCCGCGGCGGCCGCGCCGTCAGCCGCCCGCTGCACGCGCAGGTCGATGGTGGTGCGCACCGGCGCGGACCGGTGGCCGGGCCAGCTCTTGAGCTCCGTCACCCGGCTGCCGTCCTGGCTCTCGGCCACCACCTTGGTGGTGGGGGTGCCCGCCAGCTGTGCCTGGTAGACCCGCTGCAGCCCGGACAGGCCCACCGTGCTGCCCGGGTGATAGGAGACGCCTTCCGCCCGCAGCACCGGGGAGGTTTCGGTCTCCACCGTCCCGACCACGTCGGTGGCGACGCTGTTGAACAGCCGGGTGGTCTGCTGCCGGATGACCAGGCCCGGCACCTTGGCCAGGCGCTTGCGCAGGTGGGCGTAGTCGTCCGGGGACAGGGTGAGCAGATGCCAGAACGGCGCCCGCGGGGCTGACACGATCTGGCCGAGCAGCGCCGCGGGGTCCAGGCCGGTCACCTGCGCCAGGGCGCTGGCGGTCGCCCCCGGGCTGGGCAGGTGGCCGGGCCGGATGCCCACGTCGTATGCGGGGGAACGGGTCTGCAGCGGCTTGCCGAAGGCGTCCAGCAGCTGGGCGCGCTGCGGCATGCTGGTCACCACCGCGAGCCGGAGCCCGGGCCGCAGGCTGGGGTTGATCACGGACGGGCTCCAGAGGATCTTCCACACCCCGTGGGCCTGGCGGAGCCGGAAATGCCCCTGGTAGTTCCAGGGTGCCCCGTCCTGGCCGAGGTCGACCGAGGCGTGGAACCACGCGTCCGCGGTACCCCCATGCTGCTGGATCGAGCCCATGCTCAGGTAGAAGGCGGCGGCGTGGAGCTGCCGGTAGGCGGTCCGCAGGGCGGGTGCCACCGTGGCCGGGTCGCCGGTCGTCTGGGCGGCGGCGGCCGCGTAGTTACCCTGCGCCCAGTCCAGCAGGAACGTCTGCACCGTCGGCTCCGCCGACGAGGAGGACCACAGCCCGCCGTAGAAGCCCACGGCGCCGAACACCACCGCCACCACCGCGGCGATCACCCGCAGCGGCGGCCTACGGCTGCGCCGGCCGCTCACCTTCTTACCCCCGGTGCCGCCCGTCAGCGGTGCGCGCCCGCCGGCGGCAGGCTGCGGAGCGCGCCTAGCGGGGACGAAGAAGGCGTTCGGCCGGGCGGCGGCGTGCGCGCCGCGCCTACCCATCGCCTGCTCCCCCGCTATCCACGCCGCCTGAGAGCACGCTCTACCTCCCTGGCGGCATCCCGCCGGGCCAGATCCTGGCGCTTGTCGTAGGCCCGCTTCCCGCGAGCCAGCGCCAGTTCCACCTTTACCCTTCCGTCCCGGAAATACAGGGCAAGCGGGACGATTGTTAGCCCCTGTTCAGAAATCTGGCTGGCGAGACGATCGATCTCCCTCCTGTGCAGCAGCAGCTTACGAGGCCGCCGGGGCTCATGGTTAGTCCAGGTCCCCAGCGTGTACTCGGGGATGTGCACCCCCATCAGCCACAGCTCGCCGTCCCGGAGCTCGGCGAACCCGTCCGTGAGGGTCGCCCTGCCCGCGCGCAGCGACTTGACCTCTGTCCCGGTGAGGACGAGGCCCGCCTCGAGCTCATCCAGGATGTGGTAATCGTGCCTCGCCCGCCTGTTGCGGGCGATGACCTTCTGTTCCCGCTCTGCTGCCACTGCCTGAGACTAGCCGGGTCAGGCGCGCAGGTAGCGCCTGAGCGTGAGGAACGACGTGGCGCCGCACAGCAGCACCCCGAGGATCATGGCCAGGATCACGACCTGGATCAGGTCGCCCAGGCCGAGCTGGATGTTGTACGGGAAGTACTGCTGGAGCGTGTCCAGGCCGAGGGTCTTGACCGCGATCAGCAGCCCGGCGGAGATCAGCCAGCCGAACAGCCCGGCGATGATCCCCTCCACCAGGAACGGCAGCTGGATGTAGAAGTTGGACGCCCCGACCAGCCGCATGATGCTGGTCTCCCGGCGCCGGTTGAACGCCGACAGCCGGATGGTGTTCGCCACCAGCAGGATCGCCGCGATCAGCAGGATGATCGCGATGATGACGACCGCGTTCCTGGCCCCGTCGAGCAGCTTGTAGAACTTGGACAGGATCGACGCGTCGTTGACGATCTGGTCCACGCCCGGCCGGCCCTGCACGGTGCCGGCCACGATCCCGAAGTCGGCCTGCGCGTTCTTGAGTTTCACCTGGAAGGAGTCCGGGATCTCGGACTTCGTGACCAGATTGGTGAACGAGGGATCGCGGGAGAAGTCCTGCCGGAAGTGGGCGTAGGCCTGCGCCTGGGACTCGTAGTAGACCCGCTGCACCTGCGGCAGCCGCCTGAGGTCGGAGAAGATCGTGGCCCGCTCGGCCGCGGTGGCGGGGCCGTTCTGCTGGCACTGCGGGCTGACGCTGGTGGCGGTGCACAGGTAGACCGAGAGCTCGACCTTGCCCTGCCAGTAGGTCCGGGTGTTGTTCACCTGCTTCACGAACAGCAGGCCGGTGCCCAGCAGGGACAGGCTGATGGCGACCACCACGATGAGCGCGATCGTCATCGTGAGGTTCCGGCGCAGGCCGGTCCAGACCTCACCGAAGATAAATTGTGCACGCATGGTCGCTGAACCTCTCGGTAAATCCTCGCGTGTCCCGGACTGCCGGGCCCCCGCCGGCGGCATACGGCCGCCAGCCCGGTCAGTACGCCTGGCCGTACACCCCGCGTGACTGATCCCGGACGATCTTTCCGAACTCAAGCTCGATCACGCGCTTGCGCATCGAGTCCACGATGGCGGCGTCGTGCGTGGCCATGACCACGGTGGTGCCGGTCCGGTTGATCCGGTCCAGCACCTTCATGATCCCGATGGAGGTGGCCGGGTCGATGTTCCCGGTGGGCTCGTCGGCCAGCAGGATCATGGGCCGGTTCACGAACGCGCGGGCGACCGCCACCCGCTGCTGCTCGCCACCGGACAGCTCGTCGGGCATCCGGTCGTGCTTGCCCTCCAGCCCGACCAGGTCGATCACCTCGGGGACGACCTTGCGGATGAAGCGGCGGGGCTTCCCGATGACCTGCAGCGCGAACGCCACGTTGGCGTAGACGTTCTTGTTCGGCAGCAGCCGGAAGTCCTGGAACACGCAGCCGATGCGGCGCCGCAGGTGCGGCACCTTGAAGTTGCTCAGCCGGGCAAGGTCCTTGCCTGCCACGTGGATCCGGCCCTCGGACGGCCGCTCTTCCCTGAGGATGAGCCGCAGGAACGTGGATTTGCCGGAACCGGACGGGCCGACCAGGAACACGAACTCGCCTTTCTCGATGTCAAGATTGACGTTCTCGAGGGCGGGCCGGCTCTGATTGGTGTACGTCTTGGAGACGTTATCGAAGTGGATCACGGGCCCATCACAGCGTTAGGGGGAATAGGACCCGGGGGCCGGTGGGTTCCCAACTGCCGCCCGGTTTGGCCACGGCACAGTCTAGGGGGGAAACTGGGCCTAGGCGTCCAACACTGCCGAACTGACCGGTCACGGCGCCGGCCGGAAGGGGCCGAGATGAGCTGCGAGCACCTGATCTGCGCTCAGTGCGCGGGACCGGTCGTGGAGGCGCGCTGCCCGGCGTGCCGGGAGGCCCGCGCCCACGTCCATCACCACGCCGGCGGGTACAGCCTGCCGCTGATCGCGGCCGTCCTGCTGGCCCTCCTGCTGATCATGCTCGCCCTGCACGTGGTCCACTAGCCCGCCGGGACACCATGATCGTGAAGGATTTCCGGTCACTATGACCGAGAATCCTTCACGATCATGAAACGGAGCGAAGCGGCAGGTCAGCTGGCGGAGCCGTTGCCGTTGGCCTCGTGGGTGCGCAGCCAGCGGATCTCGGCGTCGAGGAAGTCGTCGATCTCCCCGTCCAGCACGGCGCCGGTGTTGCCGGTCTCCAGGCCGGTCCGCACGTCCTTGATCTGCTGGTAGGGGTGCAGCACGTAGTTGCGGATCTGGGTGCCCCAGCTGCTGGTGGTCTCCCCGCGCAGGTTGTTGAGCTTGGCTTCCTGCTCTTCCCGCTTGCGCTCGAGCAGCTTGGCCTTGAGGACCGCCATGGCGGTTGCCTTGTTCTGGATCTGGCTGCGCTCGTTCTGGCAGGACACCACGATCCCGGTGGGCAGGTGGGTGAGCCGGACCGCCGAGTCGGTGGTGTTGACGCCCTGGCCGCCGGGGCCGCTGGACCGGTAGACGTCCACCCGGATCTCGTCCTCAGGGATCTCGATCTGGTCGTCGGAGTCCACCACCGGGATCACGTCCACCCCCGCGAACGAGGTCTGGCGGCGGCCCTGGTTGTCGTACTTGGAGATCCGGACCATCCGGTGGGTGCCGTGCTCGCCGCGCAGGGTGCCGTAGGCGTACGGGGCCTTGATCACGAACGTGGTGGACTTGAGGCCGGCCTCTTCCGCGTAGGAGGTGTAGTAGACCTCCGTGGGATAGCCGTGCCGTTCCGCCCAGCGCAGGTACATGCGCTGCAGGTTCTGCGCGAAGTCGGCCGCGTCCGCCCCCCCGGCCTGGGCGTTGATCGAGACCAGGGCCTCCCGCGAGTCGTACTCGCCGGACAGCAGGGTGCGGATCTCCAGCTGGTCGATCTCCTTGTGCAGCGCCAGCAGGTCGCGCAGCGCCTCCTGCCGGGTCGGCTCGTCATGCTCGGCCTCGGCCAGCTCGAACATGACCCCGGTGTCGTCCAGCCGCCGGTGCAGGCCGTCCAGCCGGGCCAGCTCGCCTTCCAGGTAGGAAAGGCGGCGGGTGACCGCCTGCGCCTTCTCCTGGTCATCCCAGAGACCCGGGTCCGCCGCCCGGTCCCGCAGGCTGTCCGCTTCCTCCCGCATGGCGTCCGGATTGAGGACAGCTTCCACGCTGGCGAGAGTCGACGACAGTTCCGAGATTTCGCCGGCGGGGTCGGTGTCTGCCATGTCGATTAGATTACGCGAACGGGCACCCCGCTATTCCCAGGGAAACACCTCCGGCCCTGGCTGCGGGCCCGCGAGATGCGGGAATTGCCCGCTGCCCTACGCATAGTTACTCCGCAGTAGCAACTCGTCATAAATTCTCCGCATAACCGGTTGCACGGCGCTTTTGCCCGCACTCAGGCCGGCAGGCTGCTGGTGGCCACCAGGGTGCGGATCGCCCGGACCGCCACCGACAGCGTGGCGATCGAGAAGCGTTCCGTCTCCCAGATCTCCGACAGGGTCTGGGTCGCGCTGCGCACCGCCGCGGCGTTGCGCTCGGCCCAGGCCGCCAGCCGCTCCCCCGGGGCCCCCGGCCCGGTGACGGTCAGCACATCCCGGCTGATGGCAGCGTGCGCCGCGTACACGTCGTCGCGCAGCGCGCTGCGGGCCATCGCGTTCCACCGGTCGTCCCGCGGCAGCGCCACGATCTGGTCGCGCAGCCGGCTGATCTGCAGCCGCTCGGCCAGGTCGAAGTACACGCCCGCGGTCTCGCCGATCTCCCGGCCGGTGGCGGCGGCGGCCTCCACGATGTCAAAGGCCGAGTAGGCCGGGACCATGGCGGCCACCCGCTCGGCCAGCGGCGCGGGCACGCCCACCGCGATCAGCGACTCCTGCCGCTCGCCGTAGCCGGCCAGGTCCCGGCCGGCCAGCAGGCCGGGCAGGCCAGGGGCGATCGCCAGCACGCCGTCGCCGAAGAACTCGATGGTCTCCCGGACGTCGAACGGCGGCCGCCGGTTGTGCAGCAGCCACCGGGTCGCGCGCTCAGCGAGCTTGCGCCCCTCCAGCAGCAGCGAGATCTGGGTGGCCACGTCGACCGTGCCGTCCAGCGCGTCCACCTGGGCCCAGAAGCCCGGCAGGTCGAAGACCTCCCGGGCCACCACCCAGGCCCGGCTGATCTCCGGGACCGACGCCCCGGTCTCCTCGTTCATCCGGAAAAGGAAGGTGGTCCCGCTGCGGTTGATCATGTCGTTGACCAGCATCGTGGTGATGATCTCCCGCCGCAGCGGGTGATCTGCCATCGCGCTGGCGTAGGCGGCGCGCAGCGGCGCCGGGAAGTAGTCGGCCAGCACCGCCCGCAGGTACGGGTCGCCGGGCAGGTCGGAGTCCAGCACCTCCTGCACCGCCGAGATCTTGGCCTGGGCGAGCAGCACCGCGAACTCCGGCACGGTCAGGCCCAGCCCGGCCGAGCGCCGCTCGGCGATCTCCCGGTCCCCCGGCAGCGACTCCATCCGCCGCCGGATCCGCCGCTGGCGCTCCAGCTTCCGCAGGTAACGGGTGTGCACGTGGAGCATCTGCGGGGCCTGGGCGCGGGCGATGGCCAGCACCCGGTTCTGCTGGTAGTTCTGCCGCAGCACCAGGCTGGCGACCTCGCCGGTCATGTCGTGCAGCAGCTCGCCGCGGGCGGCCGGGGCAAGCTCGCCCGCGTCCACGCTGCCCTGCAGCAGGATCTTGATGTTGACCTCGTGGTCGGAGGTGTCCACGCCGGCGGAGTTGTCGATGAAGTCGGTGTTGACCAGCCCGCCGGCCAGTGCGTACTCGATCCGGGCGGCCTGGGTCAGGCCCAGGTTGCCGCCCTCGGCCACCACCCGGGCGCGCAGCTGCGGCGCGTCGATCCGGACCGCGTCGTTGGCCCGGTCGCCCGCGTCCGCGTGGGTCTCGCTGGTGGCCTTCACGTAGGTGCCGATCCCGCCGTTCCACAGCAGGTCCACCGGGGCGGCCAGGATGGCCGAGATGACCTGGTCCGGGGCCAGCGTGAACACGTTCTCGTCCAGGCCGAGTACGGCCTGGGCCTCCGGCGACAGCGGCACCGACTTTGCCGTCCTGGGCCACACCCCGCCGCCCGCCGAGATCAGCGACGTGTCGTAGTCGGCCCACGAGGACCGGGGCAGGGCGAACAGCCGCTGGCGCTCGGCGAAGCTGGCGCCGGCGTCGGGGGCCGGGTCGAGGAAGATGTGCCGGTGGTCGAAGGCGGCCTGCAGCCGGATGTGCCGCGACAGCAGCATGCCGTTGCCGAACACGTCCCCGGACATGTCGCCGATCCCGGCCACGGTGAAATCGTCGGCGTCGATGTCGGTGCCCAGGGTCGCGAAGTGGAACCGCACCGACTCCCAGGCGCCGCGCGCGGTGATGCCCATCTTCTTGTGGTCGTAGCCCTCGGACCCGCCGGAGGCGAACGCGTCACCCAGCCAGTACTGGTAGCTCTGGGCGATCTCGTTGGCCACGTCGGAGAAGGTCGCGGTGCCCTTGTCCGCGGCGACCACCAGGTAGGGGTCGTCGCCGTCGTGCCGGACCAGTTCGGCGGGCGGCACCACCCGGCCGCCGGCCAGGTTGTCCGTGACGTCCAGCATCGCCCGGATGAAGGTCTGGTAGCAGGCCTTCACCTCGGCCAGGTAGGCCTCCCGGTCCGCCGGGTCGGGCAGGTGCTTGCACACGAACCCGCCCTTGGCCCCGGACGGGACGATGACCGAGTTCTTGACCTCCTGCGCCTTGGCCAGGCCCAGGATCTCGGTGCGGAAGTCCTCCCGCCGGTCCGACCACCGCAGCCCGCCCCGGGCGACCGCGCCGAACCGCAGGTGCACCGCTTCCAGCTGCGGCGAGTACACGAACAGCTCGAACCGGGGCCGGGGCACGGGCAGCTCCGGGATGGCCCCGGCGTCCAGCTTGAGCACCAGGCAGGGCTGGCGTTCCGGCAGCCCGGACCGCCAGGCGCCGTGGCTGACCTGGAAGTAGTTGGTGCGCAGGGTGGCCAGGATCAGTCCCAGGTAGGAGCGCAGGATCCGGTCGTGGTCGAGGATGGCGACCTCGTCCAGCTGGCCGCGGATCTCCTCGGCGATGGCCTCGCTGCGCTCGGCCTCCCCGGCCGTGCGGCCGGGGTCGAACCGGGACTCGAACAGCCGGACCAGCAGCCGGGTGACGGCCACGTTGGCGGCGAACACCCGCTCGATGTACCGCTGGCTGAAGGTGATGCCCGCCTGCCGCAGGTACTTGGCGTAGGCGCGCAGGATCACCACCTGCCGCCAGGCCAGCTCGGCGTCCAGGACCAGCGCGTTGAACCCGTCGTCCTCGATCCGGCCCTGCCACAGCGCGGCCAGGGCGTCCTCGAACAGGCCGTCCGCGGGCTCGCGGCGGCGGGTGCCGGGGTGTTCCCGCTGCAGCCCGAAGTCGTAGATCCAGTACCGCTGCTCCAGCCCGGGGCCACCGAACTCGTAGGGGTGCTCGTCCACCACCTCCACGCCCATGTGCTGCAGCCGGGGCAGCACGTCGGTGAGGGTGATCGGGGACCCGGCCCGGTAGATCTTGAGCCGGGTCACCGGGGCCCGCTGGCCGCCCGGGGGCGCGGGTTCGGCCAGGTCGAACGAGACGCCGCCGGACGGCGGCAGGGCCAGCAGCCGGGTCAGGTCGGTCAGCGCGTCCGCGGTGCCCGCGTCCGCCTTGTACGCCTCGGGGATGGCCGGCAGCCAGGCGGCGAGCAGCTCCCGGGCCCGCCGCTCGCCCAGCCGCCGCTCGGCCTCCTCGGCCAGGTCGTCGTCCCAGGAGCGGACAGCCGCCGCCAGCGCGGCCTCCAGTTCCTCGGGGTCCACCTCCGGCAGCGAGCGGCCGGGCTTGACCCGGACCACCACGTGCAGCCGGGCCAGCGCCGACTCCCCGACCTGGGCGCCGTAGTCCACCGTCTCGCCGGCGAACGCGTCGCGCAGGAGCTCGGTCGCGCGCAGCCGCACGTGCGTGGTGTAGCGCTCCCGCGGCAGGTAGAGAATGCAGGACATGTACCGGCCGTAGGGGTCGGGGCGCAGGAACAGCCGGGTCTGCCGGCGCTCGCGCAGCCGCAGCACGCCCAGTGCGATCGGGGTCAGCTCGGCGGTGGAGATCTGGAACAGCTCCTCGCGCGGGTACCCGTCGAGGACTTCGATCAGGTCCTTGCCGTCGTAGCTGTCGGGGGTGAACCCGGCCGCGCTGAGCACGTCGGCCAGCTTGCGCCGCAGCACCGGGATCCGGACGATGCTCTCGGTGTAGGCGTCGTGGGTGTACAGCCCGAGGAACCGGTGCTCCCCGGTGACCTCGCCGGCCTCGTTGAACTTTTTCACCCCGACGTAGTCCAGGTAGCTCGGCCGGTACACGGTGGAGCGGGAGTTGGCCTTGGTCAGGATGAGCCGGACCGGCTCGGTGGCCTTGGCCCGGACCTCGGCGGGCAGCGCCGCGAAGGACCGGGAGCCGGGCCGGTCGTGCCGCAGGATGCCCAGGCCGGTGCCGGGCACCGTGCGCAGCGCCATCCCGTCCAGGCCGCCGTCCACCAGGTCGTACTCCCGGTAGCCCAGGAACGTGAAGTGCCCGCGGGCCAGCCAGCGCAGCAGCTCCTCGGCCTCGGCCAGCGACTCCACGCCCTCTCCCGCGCCGCCCCCCGGCGGGCCGCCGCCGTCCGGCGCCCCGGCCAGCTCGCCGGCCAGCTCCGTGGTCAGCGCGCTGGCCTGGGCGCGGGCCAGCTCGTCAGCCAGGGCGGTGGCGGCGGCGGTCATCCGGGTGTCGTCCTCCACCACCACCCGCACGTCGTCCAGCACGCACCGCAGGCCCTCGGCGACGGCGGTCACCATGCCCGCGGTCATGCCCTCGACCTCGAGGTGGATCCACGATTCGCAGATGGCGCCCTCGGCCCGCGGCTGCCCGTTCAGCGCCCCGCACACCTCCTGCATCAGCCCGGCGACGTCCCGCCGGACCAGCAGCTGGGGGTGCACCACCAGCGGCGCGTCCAGGTTCTGCCGGCGCAGCTCCATCAGCACGGACTGGACCAGGAACGGCATGTCGTCGGTGACCAGGTCGATGACGCCCCGGGAGGGGTCGAAGGCGGCCATGTCACCGGCGCCGGGCGGCCGGACCTGCACCAGCGCCCGGCCCTGGGGCCGGCTGGCGGCCAGCCGCGCGTGGCTGGCCGCCACCGTGCCGATCCGCAGTGACCCGGCGCGGACCAGGTCCTCATCCGAGACGTGCCAGTAGTAGGCGTCCAGGTACCGGCGCAGGCTCCCGATCCCGCCGGTGCCGGCCGCCTCGGCGACCCGGGCCGCTTCGGCGACCAGGCCCCGCTTTTCCTCGCCCGTGGTTTCCAGCATCCCGTTCCTACTTCCGTGCTACAGCCGGTCCCGCAGCTCCCACAGCAAGGGGTAGTAACGCAGGTGCACCCTGCCGCGCAGATAAGGCGCCCCGGTGGAGCCGCCGGTCCCGGACCTCGTCCCAATCTGCCGCTCCACCATCGCCACGTGCCGGGCCCGCCACAGCCCGGCCAGCTCGTCGTGGGTGAGCAGGTCCTCGGCGAGCTGCCACAGGTCGTCGTGGGCGGCGCGGTCGTAGGCCGCCGTGCGCAGGGAGGCCAGGATCTCCTCGTCGTCGCCGGCGGCCAGCCCGCGGGCGGCCAGCAGGGCCAGGTAGGCGTCCCACAGCGAGGGCTCGGCCAGCCGCCGCCGCAGCCGCTGCCGCTCGGCGTCGGTGAGCGCGCGGAACCGGCCGACGTAGCGCTCGTCCTTGGCCCCGGACAGGAACTCCAGCTCCCGGAACTGCACGGACTGGAAGCCGCTGGCCGGCGCCAGCAGCGACCGGAACTCCAGGAAGTCCTGCGGGG
The DNA here is from genome assembly GCA_050257395.1 of Gemmatimonadota bacterium. Lineage (GTDB taxonomy): Bacteria > Actinomycetota > Actinomycetes > Streptosporangiales > Streptosporangiaceae > JAIRTY01. The sequence continues at coordinate 45,374 of JBLMWU010000147.1, forward strand.
TCATCGTCTCCAGGATGTCGACCTGGGCGACCAGCAGCCGCTCGATGGCGTGCACCCGGCGCAGCAGGTGGCCCGCCCGCCAGGTCTGGCCGGCCAGCATGGCCGCCCGCACGGCCTCCAGCTCATGCAGCAGCTGGGCGAACCACAGCTCGTAGACCTGGTGGACGGTGATGAACAGCAGCTCGTCGTGGGCGGGCGGGTCGGCCTGCGGCACCTGCTGGGACAGCAGCCCGGGCAGCCGCAGGTAGCTGCCGTAGGTGAGCAGCCCGCCTTCCTCGCCGAAGCTGCGCGCAGCCGGCGTGGCCGCTGACGCCCTGTGCTCGATCACCGTTGATCGCCCTGCCTCACCGTCCGAGCTTAATGCGGCGGATCTGAACGGGCGAACAGGGCCAGGACCTCCGGGTTCGCGATGGCGTCGGGGTCGGCCGCCTCGGCCACCGGGGTGCCCAGCAGGATCTTGCGGACCGGCACCTCCAGCTTCTTGCCGGACAGGGTCCGCGGGATCGCGGGCACCTGGTGGATCTCGTCCGGCACGTGCCGCGGGGACAGCTCGGCGCGCAGGGCCGCCTTGATCCGGCCCGCCAGCTCGCCGTCGAGCTGGCGGCCCTCGGCCAGCGCCACGTACAGCACCAGCCTGCCCTCGGCGCCGAGCTTGCCGGTGTCCACCACCAGGCTGTCGGTGACCTCCGGCAGGCGCTCCACCACGCGGTAGAACTCGCTGGTCCCCATCCGGACGCCACCCCGGTTGAGGGTGGCGTCGGACCGGCCGAAGATGACGCAGCCGCCGTCGGGCAGCATGCTGATCCAGTCGCCGTGCCGCCACACACCGGGGTACGCGGTGAAGTAGCTGCCCCGGTAGCGCTCCCCGTCCGGGTCACCCCAGAACCCGACCGGCATGGACGGCATCGGCGCGGTGAGCACCAGCTCGCCGACCTCCCCGGTCACCGGCCTGCCCTCGGGGTCGTAGGCCTCGACCCTGGCGCCCAGGCAGGGGCCGGACAGGATGCCGCTGCGCACCGGCAGCAGCGGGTTCGGGCCGACGAAGCCGGTGCACAGGTCGGTGCCGCCGGAGAAGGACCCGAGCAGCAGGCCGCTGCCGACCTGCTCGTACACCCAGCGGAAGCCTTCCGGCGGCAGCGGCGACCCGGTGGAGCCGATCCCCCGCAGCTGCGACAGGTCGAGCTCAGCGCCGGGCGACAGCCCGGCCTTGGCGCACGCCAGCAGGTACGGCGCCCCGACGCCGAAGTAGGTGACCCCGGTCTCGGCCGCCAGCCGCCACAGCGCCCCGGTCTCCGGGTGGGTGGCGCTGCCGTCGTACAGCACGCAGGTGACCCCGGCCAGCAGCCCGCCCGCCACGTAGTTCCACATCATCCAGCCGGTGGTGGTGTACCAGAAGAACACGTCCCCGGCGCCGAGGTCCTGGTGGAAGGCGAGCGCCTTGAGGTGCTCCAGCACGATCCCGCCGTGGCTGTGCATGATCGCCTTGGGCAGCCCGGTGGTGCCGCTGGAGTACAGCACCCACAGCGGGTGGCTGAACGGGACCTCGGTGAAGCCGGGGTCCGGGCCGGCCGGCAGCCCGTCCCAGGGCAGCCGCGCCGGGCCAGTGCCGCCCGCGGCAGCGCCGCCGGACCCGCCCGGGCTGTCCACCATGACCACCGCGGCCAGGCCCGGCAGCGCGGCCACGATCTCCGCCAGCGCGTCCGCCCGGCTGAACTCCCGGCCGCCGTACCGGTAGCCGTCCACCGCGAGCAGCACCTTGGGAGTGATCTGGGCGAACCGGTCGATCACGCTGTGCGCGCCGAAGTCCGGGGAGCAGGACGACCAGATCGCGCCGAGGCTGGCCGTGGCCAGCAGGCCGATGACCGCTTCCGGGATGTTCGGCAGGTAGGCGGCGACCCGGTCACCCTCGCCCACGCCGAGCGCCCGCAGCCCGGCGCGCACCCGGGCCACCTCGGCGGCGAGCTCGCCGTAGCTCACCGCCCGGCGGCTGCCGTCCTCGGCGGCCGCGATCAGCGCGATCCGGGCCGGGTCGGTCTCGGCTGTGCGCAGGGCGTTGCGCGCGTAGCTGATGGTGGCGCCGGGAAACCAGGACACATCCGGCATGGGCCCGCCGGCGAGGACCGGGCCGTCGCCGCGCTCGCCGAGCACGCCGAAGTAGTCCCACAGCGAGCCCCAGAACCCGGCCGGCTCGCTGACCGACCACTCCCACAGCGGCCGGTAGTCCGTGCCGGGCAGGCTCACCCCGCGCCCGGCGGCCAGCCAGCGCCGGTAGCCGGTGATCCGCGCCCGCTCGATCTGCCCGGCGGACGGCTGCCACAGCACCTCGCCGTAGCCCTCGCCGGGAAGCCCGGCCGCGTCGCCCGTAGTCATAGGGCCCAGCATCTGCCCTCGGCCGGCGGCCCGCAACGTGGGGGGCACCCTGTGATCGTTTTCACTCAGCGGCCGGCGGGCACCGTCAGCCGGTCCACCGTGCGGACCACGGCGGCGGTGTCGGCCAGGTCGGGCAGCACCATGTCGGCGCCGGCGTCGCGCAGCTCCCCCGCGGAGGAACGGCCGGTCGCCACCGCGGCGCACCGGGCGCCGCCGGTCCGGGCCGCCGCCACGTCCCGCACCGAGTCGGCCACGTACACCGTGGCGTCCTCGGGGAAGTCGGCGCCGTACTTCTCCGCGGCGCGGCCCCGCGCGGCCAGCAGCATGGCCCCCTTCGGGTACACCTCGGACCCGTAGCCGCCGATGCCGGTGTCGAAGAACCGCTCCAGCCCGAAGGCGCGCAGCTTCTCCAGGGCGTTCGGCCGGATCCCGCCGGTGAGCACGGTCTGCACCACCCCGGACAGGCGGCCCACCTCGTCCACGGCGGCGCCCGCCCCCGGCAGCAGCCGGCCCTGCTCGGTGAGCAGGCCCCGCCGGGCCCGGAACGCGGCCGCCAGCGCCTGGATGAACCGGGCGAGCAGCTCGTCCCCGCCGCTGGCGGGCGCGGCCTCGTTCAGCTCCAGCGCCTCGAAGAACATCTCCGACTCGGTGCGCCCGGCCTGCTGCGGCAGCTGCACCAGCGGCCTGCCGGTGACCTCGCGGAAGGCGTCCACGTACGCGGCCCGGGTGACCCGCCCGACATCGAGCAAGGTCAGGTCGATGTTCCACAGGACCAGGCGGTGAATGCGAGCCTCCGCGGGAAGGATGACGCTCAGGAGTCAGCAGGGGGCACACTCGTCACGCCCCCGCAGCAGCAGGTGCCCCGAGCACAGCTGTGCAAGAGTATGCCAGGCGCTGCGGCCGCGGCTGCCCACCTCAGCGGCACCCGCCCCGCGTTGCGCGGCCGGCCTGCGGCGCCCGGGCGGAGGATTGCATGCGCGGGTTCCGGTGGCTTGCCCTGGCGCTGGCCGCGGTCGTGGCGGCCGGCTGCGCCGGCGGCGGCACGCCCGCCTCCCCGCGGGGCCCGTCGTTCGCGGCGATGTCCCGGCAGGCGGTCGCCACCCTGGAGCACCGTTACTACCACCCGCCCGGCCAGTGGAACGTGTGCGTGCCGGTGCGCTGCGGCGCGCAGAACCTGGACTGGGGCAGCGACTCGCTCACGTACGCGCTGTGGCTGCACTGGCTGATCAGCCGGGACCCGCGGGTCCGGCCGATGATGGACGCGCTCACCGCGACGGCCCTGTCGTACACGCCGCAGACCTCCTCCTCCAGCGACGTGCCGGCCTGGGACTCGATCGCGGACCTGCGCGAGTACCAGGTGACCGGCAACCCGTCGGCGCTGGCCAAGGCGGAGGCCGCGTTCGGCTGGCTGGGGGACAAGGCGCCGTCCTTCGCCCTCGGCGCCTGCCCGGGGATCGTCTACCAGCTCCCCGGCGGGGACGGCACGCTGCTCAAGACGATGGAGTCCGACTCCAACTACGTCAAGGCGGCCCTGCTGCTCTACCAGAGCACGCACTACCGCCCCTACCTGCGGCAGGCGCTGACCCGGTACGCGGCGATCCGCCGCACCTACTTCGAGCCGCCCACCCAGCTGTACTCGGTGTACGTGTTCGACACCGGCAAGGCCTGCCACCGGGCGCCCGGCCGCTACTTCGGCTCGGTGAACGGGAACATGATCTGGTCCGGGTACACCCTGGCCCGGCTCACCGGCCAGCGCGGCTACCTCAGCCAGGCCATCGCCACCGCCCGGGCGGTCCGCCAGCACCTGGGCGACGCCACCGGCGTCTACGCGGATCTGCAGGCGGAGAACGACATCGCCGAGCCGCTGGTCGAGGCCATGTACCTGCTGGCGACCGCCGGGCACCAGGGGTTCGCCCGGTCCTGGCTGCTGACCGCGGCGGGGGCCGCGGCCGGGGCCGTCAACGCCAGCGGCGCGTACGGCCGGTTCTTCGGCGGGCCGCCGCCGCGTGCCCCGGTCACCGTCTGGCAGGTGAACGGCGGGCTCTCGCTGGCGCTGGCCGCGGGCGCGCTGGCGCCCCGGCTGCGCGCGGCCGATCCGGGGTTCTGGCGGCGGGCCGTCTATGTGCGCCGCGACCTGCGGCTGTCCGGGCAGCAGCCGGTGCGGTTCGCCTTCACCGGACGGGCGGTGGCGATCATCGGGACGATCGGCGAGCAGTGCTGCTTCTCCGGGCACGCCCGGCTCTACCTGGACGGGCGGCAGTCCTTCGACCAGACCGGCATCTGGCAGAACAAGTCCAGCTCGGGCAAGAGCCTGCCCGGCTCGGTGCTGTTCGCCTGGCGCTGGCCGCGGTCCGGCCGGCACGTCATCGAGATCCGGCCGGGAATCCCGAACGCCAAGGAAGGCGTCTCGTTCTTCCACATGGCCGGCTACTACGTGGTCCGGTGAGCGAGCCTGAGCCCGGCCAGCAGCAGCGCGCACACCCCGATGAGCACCGGCTCGATGGCGAACGCGGCGTGCCAGCACAGGCAGGCCGGCGTGCACTGGGCGTTCACCGCCGTCGTCTACGCTCGATGACGTGCAGGAACCTGGTACAGCTCAGCGCAGCGGGCAGGACCGCGGCTTCCGGGGCGTGATCACCGACTGGGGCGGGGTCATGACCAACCCCATCCCGGCCACGGTGCGGGCCTGGCTGGACGCGGAAGACATCGACGTCGACAGCTACGCGGCGGTGATCCGGCCGTGGATCGTGGCCGCCTACGACCCGGCCGGGGCGACGTTCGACGCGGCGAACGGCACCAACCCGATCCACGAGCTGGAGCGCGGCGAGTGCACCACCGAGGAGTTCGAGCACCTGCTGGCCTCGCTGCTGGTCTGCCGGGACGGCAGCCCTGTCTCCGCCGAGGGCCTGCTCACCAGGATGTTCGCCGCGTCGGTGCCCTGCGACCCGATGTACGGGGCGATGTACACCGCGCGCGGGGCCGGCCTGCGCACCGGGCTGCTGTCCAACTCCTGGGGCGTCAGCGACTACCCCCGCCACCTTTTCGGGGACCTGTTCGACGCGGTGGTCATCTCCGCCGAGGTCGGCATGCGCAAGCCAGAGGAGCGGATCTTCCTGCACGCGGCCGGCCTGCTCGGGCTGCCACCCGGCGAGTGCGTGTTCATCGATGACGTCGAGGCCAACATCACCGCCGCGGAAGCGGTCGGCATGACCGCCATCCTGCACACCGAGCCGGAGGCGACCATCACCCGCCTGCATGACCTGCTCGGCCTGCCGGGAGGCCCGGCCGGAGGCTAGCCTTGCGGTCCGTGGGCACCTACGAGAGCCCGCCGACCGCGGGCCGGTCGGCCAACATGCGGGCCATCCGGCGGGCCAACACCAAGCCGGAACTGGCCCTGCGCAGCGCCCTGCACCGGCAGGGCTACCGCTTCCGCAAGGACCTGCGGCTCGACCTCGAACCCGGGGTGCGGGTGCGGCCCGACATCGCGTTCACCGCCCGGCGGGTCGCGGTCTTCGTGGACGGCTGCTTCTGGCACGCCTGCCCGGAGCACGGCGGCAAGCCCTCGGTCAACCAGGGCTACTGGGGGCCGAAGCTGCAGCGCAACGTGGAACGGGACCGGGCCGCCGACGCCGCCCTGGCCGCCGCGGGCTGGCAGGTCGTCCGGGTATGGGAGCACGTGCCGCTGGCCGACGCGATCGCCGAGGTCGTCGCCGCGCTCGGCACGCGCTGACCGATTCACCGGCCCGCCGGGGCCAACGGTGGCACACTCGGAACACTGGGCAGGCGCCCACCCTGGGGATCCGGCGCCGCCCGCGGTTTCTGGGGAGCTCATGCGCGTCTACCTGCCCGCCACCCTGCCAGCGCTGGCGCACCTGCTGCGATCCGGCGAGATCGGCCCGGCGCCGGTCCGCGGCTTCGCGGTGACACCCGCGCTGCGCGAGTGGTACGCCACCGGCGACCTGGAGGAACTCGAGTACGTGGCGATGACCCACGCCGCCCGGGCCTCGCTGCGGCTGCTGCTGGACGACCCGGACGCGCCGCGGCGCCGGGTGGTGCTGGCCGCGGACGTGCCCGACACCGCGGTCCGGCACGACGGCGGCTTCGAGGAAGCGGCCGTGGTGGAGGTCACCGGCCCGATCCCGCTCACCCGGGTGGTGTCCGGCCACATCGACGACCCGCTCGCCGCCGCCGACATCCAGGCCGCGGTGGCGGCGCTGCCCGCCGCCGACAAGGGCGACGAGGACGCCCGCTTCGCCGTGGACGGGGCGGAGGGGCACGAGCTGCTCTGGTACGCGACCCAGGAGCTGGCCCACCTGGACGGCTGACCGGCCCCTGGGCCGCCCGTGCGACGATGGAGGCACCGCCGAAGACGCCGGGCACAACCCAGGAGAACCCATGGACGCCGTGACCTCCGTCCCCCCGCCAGCGAACGAGCCGGTCCGCCAGTACGTGCCCGGCAGCCCCGAACGGGCCGCCGTGGAAGCGCGGATCAAGGAGCTGGCCGGGGAGCAGGCCGAGCTGACCATGACCATCGGCGGCCAGCAGCGGCTGGGCGGCGGTGACCGGATCCCGGTCGTGCAGCCGCACAACCACCGGCACGTGCTCGGCACCCTGGGCAACGCCACCGGCGAGGACGTGGCGGCGGCGATCGCCGCCGCCCGCGCGGCCGCCCCGGGCTGGCGGGCGCTGTCCTTCGACGACCGGGCCGCGATCTTCCTCAAGGCCGCCGGCCTGCTCGCCGGGCCGTGGCGGGCCACCGTCAACGCGGCCACCATCCTCGGCCAGTCCAAGTCCGTGTACCAGGCGGAGATCGACGCCGCCTGCGAGCTGATCGACTTCTGGCGCTACAACGTCCACTTCGCCCGGCGGCTGCTCGCGGAGCAGCCGGAGTCCGCCGCCGGGGTGTGGAACCGGATGGAGTACCGGCCGCTGGAAGGCTTCGTGCTGGCCATCTCGCCGTTCAACTTCACCTCGATCGCGGGCAACCTGCCGACCGCGCCCGCCCTGCTGGGCAACGTCGTGATCTGGAAGCCCTCCCCCACCCAGCAGCTCGCCGCGCATTACACGATGCGGCTGCTGGAAGCGGCCGGGCTGCCGCCGGGCGTGATCAACCTCGTCACCGGGGACGGGCAGGCGGTGTCGGAGGTGGCGCTGCCGCACGAGGACCTGGCGGGCATCCACTTCACCGGGTCCACCGCCACCTTCCAGCACCTGTGGCGCACCGTGGGCGGGCACATCGCCGGCTACCGCGGCTACCCGCGGCTGGTCGGCGAGACCGGCGGCAAGGACTTCGTGATCGCCCACCCCTCGGCCGACCCGGCCGTGCTGTCGGTCGCGCTGATCCGGGGCGCCTTCGAGTACCAGGGGCAGAAGTGCTCCGCGGCCTCCCGCGCCTACCTGCCGCGCTCACTGTGGGACAGCGGCTTCCGGGACGATTTCCTGGCCGAGGCCGAGTCGCTCACCATGGGGGACGTGGCCGGCGACCTGTCGCTGTTCCTCGGCGCGGTGATCGACGAGCGGGCGTTCGCCAAGCACACCGGCGCGCTGGCGCGGGCCCGCGGCCGGGCCTCGGTGCGGGTGCTCACCGGCGGCCAGGCCGACGACGCCGAGGGCTACTTCGTGCCGCCCACGGTGCTGGAGTGCTCCGACCCCGGCGACGAGGTGTTCACCACCGAGTACTTCGGGCCGATCCTGGCCGTGCACGTGTACGACGACGCACGGTATGAGGAGATGCTCGGCCAGGCGGCGGACGTGGCGAAGTACGCGCTGACCGGCGCGGTGATCGCACAGGACCGCGCCGCGATCACGGCGGCCGCGCAGACGCTGCGGTTCTCGGCGGGCAACTTCTACATCAACGACAAGCCCACCGGCGCGGTCGTCGGCCAGCAGCCATTCGGCGGCGCCCGCGCCAGCGGCACCAACGACAAGGCCGGCTCGATCCTGAACCTGGTCCGCTGGGTCAGTCCCCGCGCCATCAAGGAGCTGTTCGTCCCGCCGGCCGACTACCGCTACCCGCACATGGGCTGATCGCCGGGCCGCCGGCGGCCGGCATGCCCGCACGGCAGCCGGGTACCGGAGCCGTTGCGGATGCGCACCGGCTGGCAGAATTCCCCGCATGCAACCTGTTGCCGTCATCACCGGAGCCAGCAGCGGGATCGGCGCCGCCACCGCCGTCAGGCTCGCCGCCGCCGGCGCCGGGTACCACGTGGTCCTGGCGGCCCGCCGGGCCAGCCGCATCGAGGAGCTCGCCGCCCGGATCCGCGCCGACGGCGGCTCCGCGGAAGCACGGCCGCTCGACGTCACCGACCGGCCCGCGGTGGACGCGTTCGCCGCCTCCCTCGACCGCTGTGACGTGCTGGTCAACAACGCGGGCGGGGCGTTCGGCGCCGAGCCGGTCGCCGAGGCCGACCCGGCCGACTGGCGGGCCATGTTCGAGGTGAACGTGCTCGGCACCCTGCACGTCACCCAGGCGCTGCTGCCCCGGCTGGTCGCCAGCGGGGACGGCACCATCGTGGTGCTGTCCTCCACCGCCGGGTTCGTCGCCTACGAGGGCGGCGGCGGGTACGTGGCCGCCAAGCACGGCGAGCACGCCATCGCCGCCACCCTGCGGCTGGAGCTGGCCGGCCAGCCGGTCCGGGTCATCGAGATCGCGCCCGGCATGGTCCGCACCGACGAGTTCGCGCTCAACCGCTACCGCGGCGACGCGCAGCGCGCCGACGCGGTCTACGCGGGCGTGCCCGAGCCGCTCACCGCCGACGACGTGGCGGACACCATCACCTGGACCGTCACCCGGCCCAGTCACTTCAACGTGGACCTGGTGGTGATCCGCCCCCGCGCCCAGGCGGCCCAGCACAAGGTGCACCGGCAGACCGGGGGCCAAGCCGGGTAGCGCTCAGGCCCGGTAGACCTGCTCCCCGGCGACCCAGGTGCCGCGGGTGCGCAGGTCTCCGTCCAGCCAGGCCAGGTCGGCCCGGGCGCCGGGCGCGAGGCGGCCCAGGCCGGGCTCGCCGATCAGGTCGGCGGGCACCCGGGTGGCGGCCGCCACCGCGGCGGCCAGCCCCGCCCCGGCGGACACCAGGTTGGCCACCGCGCGGTCCATCCGCAGCGCCGAGCCGGCCAGCATGCCGTCCGGCCGGACCGGCGCGGCCGCGCCCGGGGGCAGCCGGATCGGCTCGCCGCCCAGCAGGTAGTCCCCCGGCGGCAGGCCCGCGCACGCCGCCGCGTCGGTGACCAGGCAGATCCGCCCCGGCGCCGCGGCGAACGCGATCAGGCAGGCCTGCGCCGCGACGTGCACCAGGTCGGCGATGAGCCCGCTGGTCAGCCGCGGGTCGGCGAGCGCCTGCCCGACCACGCCCGGCTCCCGGTGGTGCAGCGGCCGCTGCGCGTTGTACAGGTGGGTGACCATCCGGGCGCCCGCGTCCGCGGCCGCCGCCACCTGCGCCGCGGTCGCGTCGCTGTGCCCCACGCTGACCACGGTCCCGGCCGCGGCCAGCTGCCGCACCGCCGCCAGCCCGCCGTCCAGCTCCGGCGCCAGCGTGACCAGCCGCAGCACCCCGGACCCGGCCGCGAGCAGCTCGCCGACGGCCGCGGGCGCCGGGGCGGTCAGCCAGGCCGGGTTGTGCGCGCCCCGCCGGGCCGGCGACAGGAACGGCCCCTCCAGGTGCACGCCGAGCATCCGGGCTCCTCGTTCGATCCGGGGAATGATTTTTCCGGCGGAACGAAGAGCCGCGGCCAGCCGTGGCAACGGGGCGGTCACGAACGTCGGCAGGAAGGCGGTGGTCCCGGTCTCGGGCAGCCGGCTGGCGACCGCCGCCCAGCCATCGGCATCGGTGTCCCCGAAGTCGGTCCCGTAGTACCCGTTGACCTGCAGATCCACGAATCCGGGCACGAGCGTCCCGGCCGCCAGCTCGATCCGCTCGCGGCCGCGCCCAGCGTCCGGCGGCGGCGGGCCGGCGCCCACCGCGGTGATCCGGCCGCCGTCGGCCACCAGGTAGCCGGGTTCGAGCACCGCGGCGTCCCGGCCGGCCACGCCGCCCGCCGCGGGAATCACCCGGGGGGCGGTGAACAGCAGTCCCGGCATACCTCAGAGCCCGACGCGGGCCAGCGCCTCCGGCGGGTACCGGTCGCCGGCCGCGGCGCCCACCGGGGCCGCCTCGTCCAGCGCGGCCAGGTCACCGGCGGTCAGGGTGAGCTCGGTGGCGGCGGCGTTCTGCTCGAGGTAGGCCCGCCGCTTGGTGCCGGGGATCGGGACCACGTCGCTGCCCTGCGCGAGCACCCAGGCGAGCGCGAGCTGCGCGGGGGTGACCCCCTTGGCCGCCGCGAGCTGCCCGATGACGGCCGCGGCCGCCGCGTTGCGGCTCAGGTTGCCGCCCTGGAAGCGCGGGTGACGGCGCCGGAAGTCACCCTCGGTGAGGCTGTCCGGGCCGGTGATCGCGCCGGTCAGCAGGCCGCGGCCGAGCGGGCTGTAGCAGACCAGGCCGATGCCGAGCTCCCGGGCCGCCGGCAGCAGCTCCGCCTCGATGTCCCGGGTGAACAGGGAGTACTCGTACTGGGCGGCCGTGATCGGGTGGACCTTGTGCGCCCGGCGCATGGTCGCCGGGGCCGCCTCAGAGATGCCGAGGTGGCGGACCTTGCCCGCCCGCACCAGCTCGGCCATCGCGCCCCAGGTCTCCTCGATGGGCACGTCCGGGTCGATCCGGTGCTGGTAGTAGAGGTCGATGTGGTCGACCCCGAGCCGCTGCAGCGAGCCGTCGCAGGCCGGCCGCACGTACTCGGGCCGGCCGTTCACCCCCCGCCAGCCGTCCGGCCGTTCCTCCTGGCCGAACTTGGTGGCCAGCACCACCTCGTCCCGGCGGCCCGCGATGGCCCGGCCCACCAGCCGCTCGTTCGTGAACGGGCCATAGGCGTCGGCGGTGTCCAGGAAGGTCACCCCGAGGTCGAGGGCGCGGTGGATGGTGGCGATGGACTCGCCGTCGTCAGGGGTGCCGTAGAACTGGGACATTCCCATGCAGCCGAGCCCCAGTTCGGAGACCCCGAGGGTGCCGCCGAGCGTGCGCTGCTTCATCCGCCGCCTTTCGCCGGGAGGTACGGCGCCACCTTACCCGGCAGGGTTTCCGGCGCTCCCGCGGCGGTTCCCGGCACTCTCGGCTGAACCTCAGGCACTCCCGGCTGGGCGTCAGGCGCTCTCGCGGCGGCGCCTGCCACCGCTCCCGCTGCCGCTGCCGCGGCCACCGCCCGCGCTGCCCCCGCCCCGGCCGCGGCCGCCGCCAGCCGCTGCCCTGCCACGCCGCGGGGCCTCCTCCTCTTCTTCCTCCTCGTCCGCGCGGGCGCTCTTGCGCGGCCCGCCGGCCGCCGCCCCGCGGCCGCCGGCCCCACGGCCGGTCCTGGCGGCGCGGCCGTCTGCCCGCCCGCCGCCCTTGGTCGCCGCGAGGCTCGCCCGCAGCGCCTCGGCGAGGCTGCCGGCGGCCTCCTCGCTGATCGGGACCACCGGGGCGGCCACCTCCCGGCCGGCCACCTTGGCTTCGACCAGCTCTTCCAGCGCCTCCCGGTAGCCGTCGTGGAACTCGTCCGGGTCGAAGTCCGTGGTCATGGAGTCGATCAGGGACGCGGCCATCTTCAGTTCCTGCGTGCGCACCGGCACGTCCTCGTCGAGGAACTTGAAGTCGGGCGTGCGCACCTCGTCCGGCCACAGCAGGGTGTCCAGCACGATGACCCCGCCGCGGACCCGCAGCGCGGCGAGCGACTCACGCTGGCGCAGCGCCACCCGGGCGATCGCCACCATCCCCGAATCCTCCAGCGCGTCGCGCAGCAGCACGTAGGCGCGGGTGCCGGCCTGCTCGGGCTCGGTGTAGTAGCTGCGGCCGTGCAGGATCGGGTCCACCTGCTCGGCCGGGGTGAACTGCACCACGTCGATGCTGCGGGTGGTGGGCAGCGGCAGGTCGGCGAAGTCGTCGTCGGTCAGCACGACCATCTCGCCATCCGGCAGCTCGTAGCCCTTGGCCACGTCGGCGTACGGCACCTCCTGCCCGTCCAGCGAGCAGACCCGCTGGAACCGGATCCGGCCGCCGTCCTCCCGGTGGACCTGCCGGAAGGTGACGTCGCGCTGCTCGGTCGCGGCGTACAGCTTCACCGGGATCATCACCAGGCCGAACGAGATCGCGCCCTTCCACATGCTGCGCATGCAGGGTCGATACCCGTTCTGCCTGCTTTCAAGGCATTGCCCGGGCAGCCAGCCGCGCGGTCGTGGTTTGCTGCCGCCGCTGAGTGGGATGTTTCCCGCCTGAGCGCGGCTGCCATGATGTGTGGACCGCATGGGTGAGGCGGGAGGGATGACCTGATGCCGGAATTCGATGTAGTCGTGCTCGGGGGCGGCACCGCGGGTGCCCTGGTCGCTGCCGAGGTGGCCCGGGCGGGCCGCAGCGTCGCCCTGGTGGAGGCGGGCCTGGTCGGCGGCGAGTCCCCCTACCTCGCCTGCATCCCCTCCAAGTCCCTGCTGCAGTCCGCCCGGCGGGGCGAGACCTGGGAGCACGCCGTCGCCCGGCGGGACGAGGTCGCCGGGCACCTGGACGACAGCGCCGCGGTGGCCCGGCTCGCGGCCGAGGGCGTCGCGCTGATCCGCGGTACCGCCCGGGTCAGCAAGCCCGGGGTGGTCGAGGTCTCCGGCTCGGGCGCCAACGGCGGGGGCCGCCGCGGGCGCCGCCGCACCGACGGCGACGCGTCCGTCCTGGGCTACGCCGACCTGGTGATCGCCACCGGCAGCGAGCCGGTCGCGCCGCCCGCCGAAGGGCTCACCGACGTGCCGGTGTGGACCAGCGCGGAGGCCCTGAGCGGCCCGGACCTGCCCCGGCGCCTCATCGTGCTGGGCGGCGGGCCGGTCGGCTGCGAGTTCACGCAGATCTACGCCTCGTTCGGCTCGCAGGTCACGCTGGTCGAAGCCGAGCCGCAGGTGCTGCCGGACGAGGCCGCGTTCACCGGCGAGATCCTCGGTGACGCGCTCCGCCGGACCGGCGCCGACCTGCGCCTGGGCTCGCCGGTGGTGAAAGCCGAGACGCTCGACGCCGGGCTGGCGCTGACGCTGGCGGACGGCACCCGGCTGGAAGGCGACCGGGTGCTGCTGGCCACCGGCCGGCGGCCGCGGCTGTCCGGGCTCGGCCTGGAGGCGCTGGGGATCGAGCTCACCCCGGCGGGCGCGCTGCCGGTGGACCCGTCCTGCCGGGTCGGGGCGGGCGCGGGCCAGCCGGGCGGCGCCGCCGGCCCGGCGGGCGCCGGCCGGGTCTGGGCCGCCGGTGACGTCACCGGCCTCGGCGCGTACACCCACACCGCCGCCTACCAGGCCCGGATCGTGGCGGCCAACATCCTCGGCGCCGGCCGGGCCGCCGACTACCGGGCCATCCCCCGCGCCGTGTACACCACGCCGTCGGTGTACGCGGTCGGGCTGTCCCCGCGGCACGCCAGCGCCGCCGGGGTCACCCTGGTGACCGCGGGCCAGGAGCTGGCCGATACCGCCCGCGCGGCAGTGGAGGACGAGGAGCGGGGCCGGGTCGAGCTGTACGCGGACGCCGCCCGGGGCAACGTCCTGGCCGGTGCGGCGGCGGCCGGCCCGCACGCGGAAGAATGGATGGGCGAGATCGCACTGGCCATCCGGGCGGCGGTCCCGCTGAGTGTCCTGGCCGATGCCGTGCACGCGTTCCCGACCTACGGCGAAGCGCTGGAGGCCCCCCTGCGCGAGCTGGCCGGCCGGGCCGGAGGGGAGGACGACCGATGAGCGAGAACGACCTGGAGAAGCCGGTCCCGGACGCCACGGATCAGGAGATCCCGGTGACCGGGGAGCCCGGCGAGCCGCCGGAGGAGGAGCCCGGTGCGGAGCTGCCTTTCGACGCCAACGAGGCCGACGCGGCGGAACAGCACCGTGAGGTCCAGCTGGACGAGGATGAATACCGCTAAAGCGGCGACCTGTCCGCGGATCACGGTGCGTGAGGCCAGATTGACATTCACCGGGACGTAGGATGACCTGGCAAGAAGGTGGACACCCACCTGGCAAGCGCACACCGGGGAGTCTCGTGACCGCTACACCGCAGGCCCGGGCGGCCGGCACGAGGCTGCCGAGGCCCGCACGCAGGCGCCAGCTGCTGGGCGCCGCACAGGAGGTTTTCGTCGCGCAGGGCTACCACGCCGCCGCGATGGACGAGATCGCCGAGCGTGCGGGCGTCAGCAAGCCCGTCCTCTACCAGCACTTCCCCGGCAAGCTCGAGCTCTACCTGGCGCTGCTCGACGAGAGCGTGGACGCGCTGACCGCCACGGTGCGCCGGGCGCTGGAGTCCACCACCGACAACAAGCAGCGGGTGACCGCCACCTTCACGGCGTTCTTCGACTTCGTGGCGAGCACCGGCCAGGCTTTCCGGCTGGTGTTCGAGTCCGACCTGCGCAACGAGCCTGCCGTGCGGGACCGGCTGGACCGCTCCATGCGCGACTGCGCGGAGATGATCAGCCAGGTCATCCGGGAGGACGCCGGCATCGGCGACGACGAGGCGCACCTGCTCGGGCTGGGCCTGGTGGGCATGGCCCAGGTCAGCGCCACCTACTGGCTGAGCGCGGACCGGACGATCCCCAAGGACGCCGCTGAGCAGCTGATGGCCCGGCTGGCATGGCGGGGCATCAGCGGCTGGCCGCGGGCTGGCGAGCAGCCCGCGGATCACTGAGGCCCGGAGGCAGCGTGGAAGTCAAGATCGGCGTCCAGTCCATCCCCCGGGAACTGGTGGTGGAGACCACCCTGTCGGTGGCGGAGGTGGAGCAGGCGCTCAGCTCGGCGGTCACGGACGGCGGCCTGTTCGTGCTGCCGGACGGCAGGGGCGGCAAGGTCATGGTGCCGGCCGACAAGATCGGTTACGTCGAGTTCAGCGGCAACGAGCAGCGCCGCGTCGGCTTCGGCAACCTGTAGTCCGCCGCCTTCCCGGCGGGCGCGGCGTCAGCTGGCGTCTTCGGCGGGGGCGCGCTCCCAGTCGGCCAGGCCGAGGGCGGCCATCCGCTCGTCGTGCGCGTCGATGAGCCGCGCGAACATCCGCCCGATGTCGCCCTGCCCGCCGCTGGCCGCTTCCCGCGCGGCGCCGCTCACCAGCAGCCCGGCCAGCGGCGCCCGTTCCGCCGCCACCCGGTGGGCCTGCGCCAGCGCCTCGCCGACCAGCCGCCGCGCCCACAGCGCCAGCCGGCCCGCCACCGTGGGGTCCCCGGCGATGGCCGCCCGCACCCGGGACACCACGAAATCCGCGTGCCCGGTGTCGGCGAGCACCTGCCGCACCAGGTCCCGGTACTGCGGGTCGAGCAGCTCGCCGATGGCGCGGTAGAAATCGGCCGCGATGCCGTCACCCACGTAGGCCTTGACCAGGCCCTCGAGCCAGTCGGTGGGCGCGGTCCGGGCGTGGAACGCGTCGACCGGCGCCACGAACGGCAGCATCGCCTGGTCGGGGTCGGCGTTCAGCGCGGTGAGCTGCTCCCGCAGCAGCACGAAGTGCCCGAATTCCGCCACCGCCATCTGGCCGAGCGCGGCCTTGTCGGCGAGGGACGGCGCGAGCGCGGCATCTTCGGAAAGGCGGAAAAACGCCACCAGTTCCGCGTAGGCAAGCAGGCCGAACAGGTCGAGGACCCCCGCCGCGGCAGCCGCTGGCTGCCCATTCCCACCGCTCACCTCGGTCACGGGGGAAGCCTAACAACCGCGCCCGGCTGGCGGCCCGCCTGGCACCAGACGGGCCGCCCGGCCGGGCCGGAATGCCAGGTGCGGCGCGTCGCGGCGGCGGGCATGGCCGGATTGTTATACTCGTGTTTGCGGCTCACACCGGGCCCCGGGCCGGAAACCCCAAACCGGAGCGGGAACCAGAGCCGGGAATGAGGCAAGCTGCTCGCCGTGTTCAAGGTGATAACCAGGCACGGCGAAGGCGGGAATTTCCCGGGACGCCGCGATCCAGGTGTTCTCTGTGACCCGAGAGCGAGCGCATGACGAGGTGCTTAACCGTTACGCCTGCGCCGCCCGGTCATTGGAGCGATATACCCAGGCCCGGGGACGGCGCCGCCGCGCAAGCCGGCCGCCCACGCCGCGGGCCTCTGACGGAAGTTGGCAGCTCTGACCACGTACACGCCCATCACCCAAGACCTGGCGGGAGACGGCGAAGACCCTCCCGTGCCCAGCACCGGCACCACGTTCCGTGACCTCGGCGTCGCCGCCGACATCTGCGACGCGCTGGCCGCCGAGGGCATCGTCGCGATGTTCCCCATCCAGGCGCTCGCCCTGCCGATCGGCCTGGCCGGCCACGACATCATCGGGCAGGCCCGGACGGGCACCGGCAAGACCCTGGCCTTCGGCGTCTCCCTGCTGCAGCGGCTCGGCCAGTTCCCCGCCCCCGGGCCGTCGGCGCCCGCGGCCCTGGTGGTCGTGCCCACCCGCGAGCTGGCCATCCAGGTCGCCGGTGACCTCACGACCGCTGGCACCCGGATGGGTGCCCGGATCCTGACCCTGTACGGCGGCCGTGCCTACGAGCCGCAGATCGAGACCCTGCGCGCTGGCGTTGATGTGGTGGTGGGCACCCCCGGGCGGCTGCTCGACCTGGCCCGCCAGCGCCACCTGGACCTGTCTGGCGTGCGCACGCTGGTGCTCGACGAGGCCGACAAAATGCTCGACCTGGGCTTCCTGCCCGATGTCGAGCGCATCCTGCAGCTCACCCCGGCCGACCGGCAGACCATGCTGTTCTCGGCCACCATGCCCGGCGAAGTGGTCACCCTGGCCCGGCGGCACCTGCGCCAGCCGATGCACGTCCGGGCGGAGATCCACGAAGAGGCCGAGGTGGTGCCGCTCACCGAGCAGCACGTGTTCCGAGCCCACCAGATGGACAAGATCGAGATGCTGGCCCGGCTGCTGCAGGCCGGGGGCCGCGGGCTGACCATGGTGTTCTGCCGGACCAAGCGGACCGCCGACCAGGTGGCCGAGGAGCTGACCGGCCGCGGCTTCGCGGCGGCGGCCGTCCATGGCGACCTGGGCCAGGCGCAGCGGGAACGGGCGATGCGGGCGTTCCGCCACGGCAAGGTGGACGTGCTGGTCGCCACCGACGTCGCGGCCCGCGGGCTGGACGTCGAGGACGTCACCCACGTCGTCAACTACGAGTGCCCCGAGGACGACAAGGCGTACGTGCACCGCATCGGCCGCACCGGCCGGGCCGGGCGCACCGGCGTGGCGGTGACCTTCATCGACTGGCGCGACCTGCCGCGCTGGAAGCTGATCAACGACGCCCTCGGCCTGGGACTGGCCGAGCCGGAGGAGACCTACTCCACCTCCGAGCACTTCTACGCCACCCTGGGCATCCCGCCGGGGACCGGCGGGCGCCTGCCGCGCGACCAGCGGGAGCGGGCCGGCCTGGAAGCCGAGGAGATCGAGGATCTCGGCGAGACCGGGCGGACCCGCACCCCGCGCCGGGGTGACCGTGACCGCGACCGTGGCCGCGCGCGCGGCCGGGGCCGGGACAGCCGGGGCCGGGACGGGCACGCTGGCGACGGGCGCGGCCGGGACCAGGGGGACCCCGAGGACGGCGGCCGCGCGCCGCGCGCGCCGCGGGTCCGCCGGCGCACCCGCGGCGGCCAGACCGTCGAGTCCGCGGGCGCGCAGGCCGCCGCCGGGGACGGCACCGCCGTCGCCACGGCCGGTGAGCCTGGCAGCCACGGCGACGGCGGGACGCCAGCACCTGCCCGGCGGCGGCGCAGCCGCCGTCGGCGCGGCGGGGGCGGCAGTTCCGCGGGCGCCGCGGACGCTGGCAGCCCGTCCGCGGCCGCTGGCTGAGGCCTGCAGAGCCGGTGCACGGCAACTTGCCAGATTTCTGTCGGTTCATCTTCAGCACGCCTCGGTAGGCTGGCCGCCTGTGAGCACACCTAGGACCATCCAGCTCCCCGACGGGGTGCGGCGGGTGACCGTCGGCACCAGCCGCGGATCGTTCGCGGCCCTGGAGGCGCTGCCAGCGGCCGGGGTCTGCGAGCGGCAGCCCGCGCTGCTGGTCCCCGGCTACACCGGCAGCAAGGAGGACTTCCTGCCGGTCCTGGGACCGCTCGCCGCGGCTGGCCGGCGGGTCCTCGCGGTGGACATGCGCGGCCAGTACGAGACGCCGGGCAGCCCGGCGGACCCGGGCGCGTACGGCCTGGCGTCGCTGGCCGCCGACGTGGCGCTGATCGCGGACGAGCTCAGCCGTTCCGACGGCGGCCCGGGCCCCGGCGGGCAGCCCGTGCACCTGCTCGGCCATTCTTTCGGCGGGCTGGTCGCCCAGGAGCTGATGCTCGCCCAGGCGGCCAGGATCAGCTCCCTGACCCTGCTGAGCTCCGGCCCCGGCGCGCTCACCGGCCCCCGCGCCACCGTGCTGCGCGGGGTGCTCGCGCAGCTCGACGGCAAGCCGGCCGGGGAGCTGCCCGCTGAGGTGAAGCGGATGTGGGACACCCACCTGGAGCCGGAGGCGGTCGCGAACGGCACTCCCCCGGAGATCATCGGCTTCCTGCGCACCCGGATGCTGGCGAGCTGCGCGACCGGTCTCAAGTCCATGGCCGAGAACCTGCTGGCCTGCCCGGACCGCACCTCCGCGCTGGCGATGCTGGGCGGCGCCCGGGTGCTGGTGGTCTACGGCGAGGACGACGACGCGTGGGCGCCGGCCATCCAGGAGGACATGGCCCGCCAGCTCGGCGCGGAACGGGTGTGCATCCCGGGCGCCGCCCATTCCCCGGCCGTTGAGGCGCCGGAGACCGCCGCCAGCATCCTGACCGGTTTCTGGAACGCCGTGGAGTGCACCCGGCACGGCGGGCGGGCTGTTTAGCAGGCCCTCGCTCGCTCCCTTTCGGGCCCTCGCTCGCTCCGGCCTGGGCGCACCGTGCCCCCTTCGGCTGATCGCCCGTCAGCCGGGACGCTGCCGCGGCGCTTCGGCCCGCCCAGGCTGGCTCGTCAGTTCGGGCGGCGGTGCGGGCCTTCGGCTCACTCGGGCTGGGGCTCCAGGCCGTCCCACGGGCGGCGGGCGGGGGCGGCCGCGCTGCCGTCGGGGCAGTGCGCCCGGTAGTCACACCAGCCGCAGCCCGGGCCGGGCCGGGCCGGGAACGCCTCCGCGCGGGTACCCGGATCGGCGTAGCGGCGGTCCGCCGCGGCGCACTCCGCGGCCAGGTCCTCGGCCCGGCGCAGATGGCGGGCCAGGCCGGCGTCGGTGTGCTCGGCCGCGTGCACCTCGCCGGTCGGCAGGTGATGCAGCTCGACCCGGCGGCACGGCCGCCGCAGCACCCGGGCGGCGGCCAGCGCGTACAGCGCGAGCGCCAGTGAGGACCGGGCGTCTTCGGCGGTGAGCGGCCGGCGGCCGGTCTTGTAGTCCACCACGGCCAGCTCGCTGCCGCCGCTGGCGGGGCGCACGTCCAGCCGGTCGATCCGGCCCGACACCGCGATCCGGCTGGTGCGCAGGCCCACGGTCCGCTCGACCCCGGCTGGCTCGCCGGCCGGGTCGAGCCCGGCCACGTAGGTCTCGACCATCAGCCGGGCGCGGCGGCGGTGGGCCGCCGACTGCTCCGGGCCGGCGAAGCCCTCCTCGATCCAGCCGCGTTCCAGCGCGTCCCCGGCCGCCGCCACCGTGCGCCGCGGCGCCGGCAGCCGCCACCAGGCGGCGAGCGCGTTGTGCACGGAGGCACCGAGGCTGTTGTGCGCCCACGGCGGGCCCTTGGCCGGGGCCGGCCGGTCGAGGTAGGTCATCCGGTACCGGCGCGGGCAGTCCAGCCAGGTGGCGAGCCGGGTCGGCGTGCACGGGTACAGCCGCTCCGGCATCCCCTCCAGCAGCGTCTGCTCGCCGCCCTGGCCGTCCTCAGCCACCCGCGGCCGCCCAGGCGTCGAACCCCTTGGCGGCAGC
>JBLMWU010000148.1:0-7195 GCA_050257395.1 Gemmatimonadota bacterium
GCTGCCCGGCCAGCGGCATGCTGCGCAGCGGGAGCGTGATGCCCCATCTCGCGGTCGACATGTGTCCTCCTTTTTCTGGCCCTCGGCTCGCCTCCGGGCCGCTGGAGCCCGCCGTCTTCCCCCCTCGCTCCGGCTCCTTCGCCGCCTCGCTCGTCAGTCCAGACGGCGGCGCGGCCCTTTGGCTCGCTCGGGCCGGGGCGCACCGCGCCCGTTGTGGCGCTCAGGTTGCCGGGTATGCGCCCCTATCATGCCCTGCCCGCGACGGCGGTGCCGAGGGGGTGCCGGGCAGGCAAATCGGAGATGTGATCTGAAATGTGAGCAGTGCTCTTGACAAGGTGATGGTGTTTGGTGAACACTGATCGTAGATGAGAGCACTGATCTCAACAGGAGGAAGCCATGACCACCGGCAGCGAGCCCCGTTACGTCCAGCCCACCACCAGTACCCGCGTGTTCAACCGGGCGGTGTCCGGCCTGACCCGGCTCGGCCTGAGCGTGTGGGGGTCACGGGTGCTGGCCGTGCGCGGCCGCACCTCCGGTGAGTGGCGCACCACCCCGGTGAACCTGCTCACCTACCAGGGCGAGCGCTACCTGGTCGCCCCCCGCGGCGAGACCCAGTGGGTCCGCAACATCCGGGTGGCGGGCGGCGGCGAGCTGCGGCTGGGCCGGCGGGCCGAGCCTTTCACGGTCACCGAGGTGGCCGACGCCGACAAGCCCGCCATCCTGCGCGCCTATCTCACCCGCTGGAAGATGGAGATCGGCGTGTTCTTCCAGGGCGTGGGGCCGGACGCGCCGGAGGCGCGGCTGGCGGAGATCGCACCCGGCTACCCGGTCTTCCGGATCACCAGCCGGTGACCGCGGCGGCGGGCGCCGGTCAGCGGCTGAGGGCGAGGGTGGCGCCGGTCGGGTCCAGCAGCCGGTACCACCCCGGCCCGGCCGGGAAGGCAGCCACCGGCCCGCGCACCAGGGCGCACGGGCCGTCCGGGCCGGCCAGCACCGCGCCGTCGGCGTCCACCGCGATCAGCTCGCCGCCCGAGCGCAGCAACACCGGGCCGTCCCGCTCCGCCGAGATCGCGGTGCGGCCGGCCCGCAGCCCGGCCAGCACGGCCCCCGCGCCGTCCCCCTCGCACTCCACCCAGGTGGTCGGGGTGCCGGGCAGCGCGTCGGAGCCCGGGCGGTGCCAGTCGCTGCCGCCGACCGGGATGGCGCCGGGGTCCCAGGCCTGCCACCAGGCCAGCGGCGTGGTCCAGTGCAGGTCGAGCCAGCTCCAGTGCCACACCTCCGCCAGCGGAGGGCGGCGCCGCATGGGCAGGGTCCAGCTCAGCTCGCCGCCGATCGGGTGGTTGACCGACAGCAGGCCGCCGGCCCGCTCGGTGGCCGTCAGCCAGGCGTCGGCGCTCTCCCGGAAGTCGATCCAGGTACCCGCGCCTACTGCGCCCGCGTGCCCGCCGCTGGTGGTGACCTCCTGGCCCGGGATCAGGATCAGCTGATACCGGGCGGCCGCGGCGGGCAGCTCCTGGTAGTGGCTGATGGTGTTGTGGTCGGTCACGGCCAGGAAGTCAAGGCCGCGGCCGGCGGCCAGCTGGGCGACCTCGCCGACGGTCATCACCCCGTCCGAGTGCACGGTATGGGTGTGCAGGTCGCCCGCGAGCCAGCGGCGCCCCGCGGCCGCGGGCAGGTCACGCCGCGGCGGCCGTTCCCGCGGTGGCGGCAGCGGGGCCGGCGGCGGCAGTGCGAGGCGCCCAGGGGTGGCGCTGACCTCGGCGGCCAGCCGGTACTCCAGCCCGCCCGGCGGCAGCCGGTAGATCCCGACCATCACCTGCCAGGGGCCGGCCTCCAGCTCACCGGGCAGGTAGCCGGGGGTGGCCCGGTCAGCGGTGATCGTGAACGAACCGCGCGCCCCGCCGGACCAGCCGCGGAAGCCGGCCGGGCTCAGGCAGCCCAGGTCCAGCACCCCGGCCGAGCGGTCGTAGCCCAGTTCCACCCGCAGCGCGTGCGACCCGGGCGGGACCTCCACCGGCAGGTAGTGCCACGGTGAGGTGAACCGGTCTTCCAGCGTCCACCACCCGTGGTGCCGTGTCGCGGCCATGCCCTCATCCGACCAGATCCGCGCCGGCCCGGCCACCCCGCGCACCCGCGGGGCCGTTCCCTTGGCGTGGCCGGCTCGTGACCATGGGATCGCTGTCCACCTGCCGGCAGCAATCACGTGATCACAATGGCGGGCGGGGATATCGGCTGCGAATTGTTTGCAGATACTCTTCATGTGCGATTAGATGGCGGCTGTGGAGCCGGCCTCGCCCCCAGGGCCCTCACGCGGTGAGGACACGCGGACAAGGGCGGGATCCGCCGGGACGGGGCCAGCCGGAACAGGACCAGCCGGAGCGGGACCGGCCGGGGCGGGACGGGGCACGGTGCCCGCCGGGGCGGTGGCGCTCAGCCTCCGCAGGCGTGCCTTCGCCGCCCTGCGCAGCCCGCAGGACGCCGAGATCCTGCGGCTGGCCGTGCCGGCTTTCGGTGCGCTGGTGGCCGAGCCGCTGTTCCTGCTGGCCGACTCCGCGATCGTGGGCCGGATCGGCACCACCGCGCTCGGCGGGCTCGGGGTCGCCAGCCAGGCCCTGTCCACCCTGGTCAACGTGTCCATCTTCCTGGCCTACGGCACCACCGCCGCGGTGGCCAGGCAACTGGGGGCCGGAAACCGGAAGGCGGCGATCCGGCAGGGGATCGACGGGCTGTGGCTGGCCGCGCTGATCGGCGTGCTGGTGCTGGCCGCGGGCTGGCCGCTGGCGCCCGCCATCGTGCACGCCTTCGGCGCGTCCCCGGGCGTCACCGCGGGCGCCGTCACCTATCTGCGGATCAGCCTGCTCGGGGCGCCCGCCATGCTGGCCGTGCTGGCCGGCACGGGCGTGCTGCGCGGCCTGCAGGACACCCGCACCCCGCTGGCCGTGGCGGTCAGCGCCAACGTCGTCAACGTGGCGCTGAACGCGTTCCTGGTGCTGGGGCTGCACTGGGGCCTGGCCGGGTCGGCCTGGGGCACCGTGACCGCCCAGGCCGCGGCGGCGGCCTGCTATCTGGCGGTGGTGGCGCGGGGCGCCCGGCGGGCCGGGGTCAGCTTCCGGCCGGATGCGGCCGGGCTGCGGGCCGGGGCCGCCGCCGGGGCCTCGCTGCTGCTGCGGACGCTGGCGCTGCAGGCGGTGCTGGTGATGACGACCGCAATCGCCGCCCGGGACGGCAACGACGCCATCGCCGCGCACCAGATCGCGTTCCGGCTGTGGATGCTGCTGGCCCTGGCGCTGGACGCGATCGCGATCGCCGGGCAGGCGATCACCGGTCGTTACCTCGGGGCGGGTGACGTGCCCGGCGCGCGGGCGGCGACCCGGCGGATGACCGGCTGGGGCGCGGTCTACGGGGTGGTGTTCGGCGTGCTGCTGCTGGCCGCCCGCCCGCTGCTGCCCGCCGTGTTCGCGGCGTCGCCCGGGGTGAGCAGGCTGCTGCTGACGGTGCTGGTGATCGCCGCCGTGCAGCAGCCGGTGGCAGGGGTGGTGTTTGTGCTCGACGGGGTGCTGATCGGCGCGGGGGACCAGGACTACCTCGCGCTGGCCGGGCTGGCCACGGCCGCCGTGTTCGGGGCGGGCGCGGCCCTGGTGCTGCTCACCCACGGCGGCCTGGTCGCCCTCTGGCTGGCCTACAGCGCCTGGCTGGCCGCCCGGTTCGTGACCCTGACCATGCGCGCCCGCGGGTCGGCGTGGCTGGTCACGGGGGCGGTCCGGCGCTGACCGCGGGCGGGCCGCCGCTGGCCGGGTACCACCCCGGTGTCACGCCCCGGACGCCCGTGATCCACCATTTATCCATCCCCGGACTCTTTCGTCTACTAGCGTGGATCGCCCACCCCCGCGCGTTTGGACCGGCTCAGCCGCGAAAGGATGGTGCAGTGGCACCTCGCCTCACTGTGTTCGGTACCGGGTACCTTGGCGCCACCCACGCCGCCTGCATGGCCGAGCTGGGGTTCGAGGTTCTCGGAGTCGACACCAACGCGGCCCAGATCGCCGCGCTGGCAGCGGGCAGGCTGCCCTTCTACGAGCCGGGCCTGCCGCCGCTGCTGGAGCGCGGCATCGCCTCCGGCCGGCTGCGCTTCACCACCTCCTACCAGGAGGCGGCGGACTTCGGGGACGTGCACTTCGTCTGCGTCGGCACCCCCCAGCGGCCGGACTCCGGCAGCGCGGACCTGTCTCACCTGCTCAGCTGCGTCGACACGCTGGCGCCGCTGCTGACCCGGCCGTGCCTGGTGGTGGGCAAGTCCACCGTGCCGGCGGGCACCGCGGCGCTGCTGGCCGGGCGGGTGGCCCGGCTCGCCCCCGCGGGCGAGGCCGCCGAGCTCGCCTGGAACCCGGAGTTCCTGCGCGAGGGCTTTGCGGTGGAGGACACGCTGCGGCCCGAGCGCCTGGTGGCGGGGGTGCGGTCGGAGCGCGCCGAGGCGACCCTGCGCGAGGTGTACGCGAGCCTGCTGGATGACGGCGTGCCCTTCATCGTCACCGACTACCCGACCGCCGAGCTGGTGAAGGTGGCGGCGAACGCGTTCCTGGCCACCAAGATCTCCTTCATCAACGCGATGGCGGAGGTGTGCGAAGCAGCCGACGCGGACGTGACCAAGCTGGCCGAGGCGCTGGCACACGACCACCGGATCGGCGGGGCCAGCTTCCGGCCCGGTCTCGGGTTCGGCGGCGGCTGCCTGCCCAAGGACCTGCGCGCGTTCCTGACCTGGGCCGACGAGAATGAGACCAGCCACTCGGTGTCGTTCCTGCGGGACATGGACGCGATCAACCTGCGCCGCCGGGACCGGATGGTCGCGCTGGCGGCGGAGCTGGCGGGCGGCTCGCTGCAGGGCCGCACCGTCGGCGTGCTCGGCCTGGCCTTCAAGCCGGACTCCGACGACCTGCGGGACTCCCCGGCGCTGGGCGTCGCCCGGGCCGTCGCGGCGCAGGGCGCACGGGTGGTCGCCTACGACCCGGCCGCCATGGACCGGGCCAAGGTCGCCCACCCCGAGCTGGAGTACGCCGGCTCGGTGATCGGCGCCGCCACCGGCGCGGACGTGCTGCTGCTGCTCACCGAGTGGGCCGAGTTCCGCGAGGCCGACCCGGAGGTCATCGGCAAGGCGGTGGCGCGGCGCCACGTGGTGGACGGCCGCCACGCCCTCGACCCCGGGGTGTGGCGCGCGGCCGGCTGGATCTACCGCGCCCTCGGCCGCCCGTGACGCCCGGCGGCTGACGCCGACGGCGGCCCCGCTGGTGCGGGGCCGCCGTCGTGCTGGCTGCGGTCTGGCGTCAGGCGGACAGGCCAGCGAGCTGGCGCTGGGCGCGGGCGCCCAGCCGGATCCGGGTCAGGATCCACACCGCCTGCACGCCGTCCCGCCAGGTGATCTTCTTGCCGGCCTCGCGGCTGCGGGCCCGGTAGCTGATCGGGACCTCGAAGGGGCGGATCCGGCGGGCCAGCAGCTTGCCGGTGATCTCCGCCTCCATGCCGAACCCGCGGGAGGAGACCTTGAGGCTCTTGTACAGCTCCAGCGGCATCAGCTTGTAGCAGGTCTCCAGGTCGGCGATGTAGGCGTTGAACAGGATGTTCGCGACCGTGGTCACGCCCTTGTTGCCGATGACGTACCAGTAGGAGTAGGCGGAGTGGCTGCCGAACATCCGGCTGCCGAACACCACCTCGGCCTCGCCGCGCAGCACCGGCTTGAGCAGCTCGGGGATGTCCTCGGGGGAGTACTCCAGGTCGGCGTCGAACGGCATGATGAAGTCGCCGGTCGCCGCCTCGGCCGCGGACTTGATCGCGGCGCCCTTGCCCTGGTTGACCGGGTGGCGCAGCTTGACCATGCGCTCGTCGTTGAGGCCGTCGAGGATCTCGGAGGTGCCGTCGTTGCTGCAGTCGTCGACCACCACGAGCTCGATCGGGCACGGGTAGGTGACGTCGAGCACGCGCTTGATCGCGACCTGGACGGTCTCCGCCTCGTTGTAGACGGGCATGAGAATCGAGAGCTTCACGGGAGCGTCGTCCTGTTCTTCCTGGGACCGGGCAGGGGGGTCAGGTCAGTTCCGGGTGGGCGCGGAACCAGTCGATGGTGCGGCTGAGCCCTTCTTCGAGGCCGATTTCGGGCTTCCAGCCGAGCACCTCGCCGGCCAGCTCGATGCGGGGCTGGCGGACCGTGGGGTCGTCCTGCGGCCGCGGCACGAACGTGATCGGGGAGGACGAGCCGGTCATCCGGCGGATGGTCTCGGCGAGCTCCAGCACGCTCAGCTCGTTGGGGTTGCCGATGTTCACCGGGCCGGGGTGGCTGGACCACAGCAGCCGCAGGATGCCCTCCACGAGGTCGTCGACGTAGCAGACCGAGCGGGTCTGGGAGCCGTCGCCGGCGACCGTCAGCGGCTCGCCGGCCAGGGCCTGCCGGATGAACGTGGGGATTGCCCGGCCGTCGTTGGGCCGCATCCGGGGCCCGTAGGTGTTGAAGATCCGCACGATCTTGGCGTCCACGTGGTGGGTGTTGCGGTACGCCACGGTCAGCGCCTCGGAGAAGCGCTTGGCCTCGTCGTAGACCGCGCGCGGGCCGACCGGGTTCACGTTGCCCCAGTAGTCCTCACCCTGCGGGTGGACCAGCGGGTCCCCGTAGACCTCGGAGGTGGACGCGGTGAGGAACCGGGCGCCCTTGTGCCGCGCCAGCCCCAGTGCGTGCATCGTGCCGAGCGAGCCCACCTTGAGCGTCTCGATGGGCAGCTCGAGGTAGTCGATGGGGCTGGCCGGGGAGGCGAAGTTCAGGACCGCTGCCACCGGGCCGCCGACGTGGATGTACTCGCTCACGTCGTAGCGGATCAGCCGGAACGCCGGGTTGCCGATCAGGTGCTCCACGTTGGCCGGGGTGCCGGTGCAGAAGTTGTCCAGGCACACCACGGAGTACCCGTCGGCCAGCAGCCGCTCCGCCAGATGCGAGCCGAGGAACCCGGCCCCTCCGGTGATAACGATCGTGTCAGGCAAGACCGCATTCCCTCCGCAATACCGGGTGTGATGGGTACGGACGCGGCCCGGCGACGCCGATACGGGCGGCCAGCAGACCGCTGCCACATCTGTAGATGGATCGCTGCATTTTATCCAGGATGCTCAGCCTATTCACATGAACGGGCTTTTCTTCGGCCCTCGCTTGCCTCCGGGCCGC
>JBLMWU010000149.1:0-2542 GCA_050257395.1 Gemmatimonadota bacterium
GGCGTCTCGGCGCTCGCCCTGGCCACCGAACCCGTCCAGCAGACCCTGTCCCTCGGCCAGGTCAACCTGCTGCTCATGCTGCTCATCGTGGCGGACCTGCTCACCGGCGGGGCGCTGGTCCCCGGTGGCCGTACCCGGTGGTGGCACGGGATCGGCATCGGGATCGCGGCGGGCGTGAAGCTCACCCCGCTGATCTTCATCCCGTACCTGCTGCTCATCCGCAGGTACCGGCAGGCCGCCACGGCCTCCGGCGTGTTCGCGGCCACGGCGGCGCTCGGCTACGCGATCCTGCCGGGCGACTCGGGCACCTACTGGGCGCACGGGCTGTTCCTGAAGGCCAACCGGATCGTGTTCCTGGGCACCAGGGGAAACCAGTCGCTGCGCGGCATACTGACCCGGCTGGCCGGCAGCGTCTCCGCGGGCACGGTGCCATGGATCGCGGCCGCCGTCCTGGTCGCGGTAGCCGGGCTTGCCGCCGCGGCGCTGCTGTACCGGGCCCGGCAGCCGGTGCCCGCCATGCTGGCCTGCGCGCTGACCGGCCTGCTGATATCGCCGCTGAGCTGGGACCACCACTGGGTCTGGGTGGCACCGGGGCTCGCGCTGCTCGCTCATCTCGGCGCGGCCGCCCGGCGCCGGGCGGTACGGGCGGCGTGGTGGGCCGGGGGGGGCGGCCTGTTCCTCGTCTTCGCCAGCTGGCCGCAGCTGTGGAACCTGGGGCAGTCCGGCCTGACCCCGGCGGGCCTGGGCTGGTACGCGCCGGGCACCTACTTCGCGACCGGCAGCAAGCCCTGGTACCACGAGTTCCACTGGCACGGCCTGCAGCTGCTGGCCGGGAACAGCGCCGTGCTTGCCGGGCTGGCCTGCCTGGCGGCCCTGGTCGTGGCGGCGGCCCGGTGCCTGGCCCGCGGACGCCCGGGGAGGCCCGGCCCGTGACCGGCGGCCAGGCACCAGACGACCCGGCACCTGACAGCACGGGGCTCGGCGACCTGCGCGAGCGCCTCGTCGCCGAGGTGCAGCAGGTCAGCGGCGTCCGCGACGAGCGCATCACCGCGGCGCTGCGCGACGTGCCCCGGCACCTGTTCCTGCCGCACCTGCCGCCGCCTGACGCCTACCTCGACGACGCCATCGTGACCAAGCGGGACGCCGAGGGCCAGCCCATCAGCTCCTCCTCCCAGCCCGCCATCATGGCCATCATGCTGGACCAGCTGGCCCTGGCGCCCGGCCAGCGGGTGCTCGAGATCGGCGCGGGCACGGGGTACAACGCCGCGCTGATGCGGCACATCACCGGGCCTGAGGGCACCGTGATCAGCGTGGACATCGACGACGACCTGGCCGCCCAGGCACGCGGGCACCTGGCCGCGGCCGGGTACCCGGACGTGACCGTGGTGGCCGCGGACGGCGCTGGCGGCTTCCCGCCCGGCGCGCCTTACGACCGGGTGATCGCCACCGTCGGAGTCAGCGACCTGGCCCCGGCCTGGTTGGAGCAGGCCAGCCCAGGCGCCAGGATCGTGGTGCCGCTCGGCATCCGCGGGTCGCAGGTGGCGGTGGCATTCGAACGCGCGGCCGCGGACAGCCACTGGATGAGCCGGTCGGTCGTGCCGTGCGGGTTCATGCGGATTCGCGGCACGCTGGCCGGGCCGGAACGCACCCTGGTACTCCAGCACGGGCTCTCCCTGATGCTCCCTGACGGGCTCATGCTGGCCGACGGGTCCGAGGCCGACGCCGCCGCGCTGGCCGCCTTCCTCGGCGCGCCCGCGACCGGGCTCGCCACCGGGGTGAGCACCACCTCGCAGCAGCTCTGGGGATTCGGCCTGTGGCTCGGGACCCACGACCGGCGGTCGTGCGCGGTAGCCGAGGAGCGCCGGGCCGACGGCCCCCCCGGCCTGCTGGACCGGGCGCCGTTCCGGTGGCCGGCCGTGGCCAGCACGGCCGCCATCGCCGGCTCAGGCGGCATCGCGGTCCTCCTGCTGGAGCAGCCGCCGGCCGCCGACGGCCGCTGGACCGGTCAGGCCGCCCTGGAGGTAGCCGGGTTCGGCCCGGACGGCGCCGCGCTCGCCGCCGGCCTGGCCGCGCTCGTGCGGGCCTGGGACGAGGCCGGGCAGCCCGACGCGACCCGGCTGCACGTGGAGGCCTACCCGCGGTCCTCGCCGGATTTGTCCGAGCCGGGCGCCGGGCCCGGCGCGCTCGCCCCTGGCGGCGCGCTCGTCATCGAGCGGCCCGCCACCCGCTTCGCCGTCTACCACGCATAGGCTTGGAGGCGTGACGAGCAGCAAGGGCGACCACCTGGAAACCGAGCAGAAATACGACGCCGATGCCGATTTCGTCCTGCCGGAGCTGGGCGGCCTGCCCGAGCTCGGCGGCCGGCGGGTAACAGAACCCAGACGGATCTACCTGAGCGCCACCTACTTCGACACCGAGGACCAGCAGCTCATCCGGCACAAGGTCACGCTCCGGCGGCGGGTCGGCGGCGACGACGAGGGCTGGCACCTCAAGCTGCCCGCGGGCAAGGACACCAGGCAGGAGGTGCACGCGCCGCTCGAGG
>JBLMWU010000150.1:0-14487 GCA_050257395.1 Gemmatimonadota bacterium
GCAGCCCGCCCCGGGTGCCGCACCCGCGGACGGCGCCGGATCCGCCGCCCCGCAGCCGGCCCAGCCCGGGCCGCTGGCCGCGCGGCATCGCGCTGGCGGGCCGGTCGGCGGCCCGGCGGCCGGCGCCGGCCAGGCCGGGCTGACCCGGCGCGGCCTGCGATGGGAGACCGTCTTCGTCCAGCTGGCGTTCCTGCTGCCGAGCGTGGTGTCCGCGATCGTGACGCTGGCCGCGCACCTGTCCGGCGGCAGCAACCTGAGCTTCTTCCCCACGGTGGTCCGCGGCCACCCGGTCGAGAACCTCATCCTGAGCGGGGCCAGCTACCTGGGGGTGGGCGCGGTGGTGCCGCTGGCGCTGCTGCTGCTCGCCCGCACCGGCAACGCGGGCGCCGCCCTCGGGTTAGGAGACCGCCGCTGGCGCGGTGACCTGCTGCCGGCGCTGGGCATCGCCGCCGCCGGGTACGGCACCGCGCTGCTCATGTCCACGGTGCTGGCGGCCGTGCTGGCCGGCCACCGGGCGCTGTTCAGCCAGATGTCGATCGGCCACGTGCCGGCCTACTACATCCTGTACGGGGTCCTGGTGGCGGCGGTGACCGGCATCACCGAGGAGACCCTGGTAAACGGCTACCTGCTGACCCGGCTGCAGCAGCTCGGCTGGAAGCCGCCGCAGGCGCTGCTGCTGAGCCTGACCCTGCGCACCAGCTACCACCTCTACTACGGGCTCGGCCTGATCTTCACCATCCCGTTCGGCTACTACGCCACCCGCTCCTTCCAGAAGCACCGGCGGCTCGGCAGGCCGATCGTCGCGCACTTCCTCTACGACGCCTCCCTGGTCACCATCAGCGTCCTGATCGCCGCGCACAGCTAGACCGGCGGCCGCCGCGTGATCCCGGCGCCGGGCGGGTAGCGGGCCGCGCTGCGGGCCGTCGGCTGCGCGGTGGTCGCACCGGTCAGCGAACTGTCCGGCCACATCACCCGGCTCGTCCAGGGGCCCGCCGGGGAGCTGGCCGGAGACGTTCCGGCGGAGCTGACGCTGGAAACCGAGCTGGCCGAGCTGGCCAGCGAAGCGCTGCACCAGGACCTGGCCGAGCGTTCCCGGTTCGACGGCCGCAGCCGCTCCGCCGGGATCTACGAAGAGCGGTGGCCGGAGGCAAGCCGGGCCGCCGATGTCACCCGCGGCGTGCTCGCCAGCGGCCAGCTGGGCCTCGCCGGGGGCGGGTAGCCGCAGCCGGGAACAGCGTGCCGGTCCGCGGCCCGGCACCCGTCCCGTTCCTATACTCACCAGCCAGGAACCGGGCAGCGGCAGGCTGGGAGGGCCGGAGTGAAGACCGCGGACCAGCTCACGGCCGACAAGCTCAGGGGCGGCTTCTACTCGCCGCCGCGGCTGGTGCGGGTGTGCCTGGACCGGGTGGCGGCCCTCACCGGCGGCCGCACCGCGCTGCGGGTGCTCGAGCCGAGCGCGGGCGACGGCGCGTTCGTCCGCGGGCTGGCCGGCCACGAGCTCGCCGCGCGCGTCGGGCAGGTGACCGCGGTCGAGGTCAGCGCCGCGGCCGCGGCCGGCTGCGCCACCGCGCTCCGCGCGGCGCCGTTCGCCGGGGAGGTCATCGCCGCCAGCGTGCTGAACGGCGCCCGCCCGCTGCTGGGCCGCTACGACGCGGCCGTGGGCAACCCGCCGTTCGTCCGGTTCCAGTTCCTCACCCCCGAGGACCGGGCCGGCGCGCTGGCCGTCGCCCGGGACAGCGGGCTGCCGCTCGGCGGGGTCTCCAACCTGTGGATCCCGGTGCTGCTGACCGCGCTCACCCGGCTGGTCCCCGGCGGCGCGTTCGCGTTCATCGTGCCGGCCGAGTGCCTCACCGGCATCTCGGCGGGCAGCGTGCGGGCCTGGCTGGCGCGCCACGCCGGCCCGCTGCGGGCCGACCTGTTCCCGCCCGGCTCGTTCCCGGGCGTGCTGCAGGAGGTGATCGTGCTGAGCGGGCGGGTGCGCGAGCCCGCCGGGCCCGGGCAGCCCGGGGTGCTCCAGGTCACCGAGCACCGGGCCGCGGGGCCGGCCGGCTGGTCGCACGAGATCGGCGGGTCAGCCCGGACCTGGACCGGCTATCTGCTGACGCCGGCTCAGCTCGCGGCCTTGCGTGAGGTCTTCTCGTTCCCTCTCATTCATCGCTTCTCAGCGGTGGCCCGGCTGACCGTGTCCACGGTCACCGGCGCCAACGACTACTTCTCCGTCAGCGACCCGGTGCTCGGCCGGTACGGCCTGGCGCCCTGGGCGCGGCCGCTGCTGCCGCGGATCCGGCACGCCGCCGGGCTGGTGTTCGGTGCGGACGACCACCGGGCGCTCCGCGAGCCCGGCTGCCGGCGCTGGCTGCTGGACTTCGCCGCCGGCCGGCCCGAGCCGCAGGCCAGCCCGCTGGCGCGGCGGTACCTGCGGGAGGGCGAGGCCCGCGGCCTGGACCAGCGCTACAAGTGCCGGATCCGGGCGCCGTGGTACCGGGTCCCGGTGGTCCCGCCGGGCAGCCTGCTGCTGTCCAAGCGGTCGCACCGGTTCCCCCGGCTGGTGCTCAACCAGGCGGGCGCGGTCACCACGGACACCATCTACCAGGGCAGGATGACCGCGGGGTTCGCCGGCCGGGAGGCCGATCTGGCGGCCGGGTTCCACAACACGGTCACGCTGCTGACAGCGGAGATCGAGGGCCGCAGCTTCGGCGGCGGGGTGCTGGAGCTGGTGCCCACCGAGATCGGCCGGCTGGCGGTGCCGGTGGTGCCCGGCCTCGGCGCGGCGCTGCCCCGCCTCGACGGCCACGTGCGGGCCGCGGGCGCCGACGCCGGGAGCCTGGTCGCGCAGACGGACGCGCTGGTCAGCGACGCGCTCCCCGGGCTGACCGCGGACCTGCTGCAGACGCTGCGCGAAGCCCGCCAGTCGCTGCTGCAGCGGCGGCTGGACCGGGGCGGATACGAAGCGGGCCCTTCGCCCCACTGATCCCGCTGGCCGCACCTGTGACGGCCCGGCCAGACTCGCGATGATTGAGGTCTGCCCGATAGCGATCGAACTCGTGTGCGAAACTAGCGCCCATGGCTGCGGAACCGATGCTGGCGAAGGTAAGCGAACCGGACGGATGGGACCGGGCGCCGGGATACAGCCGCGCCCGGGTCCGGTTCACCGACGGCAACTGGCGCAGCGCCACACTGCTGGGCTGGCGCCACCGCGAAGACCACTGGTACGCGCATCTGCGCTGGCAGGACGGTGCGACCGAGTGGCGCGCCTACGACCCGCGGTTCATCCGGCCGGAGTAAGCCCCGCCGCGGCGCGGCAGACGCTTATCCGGTCGCATCCCGGGCGGGTCAGGTGCGAAGCTGGCGGGGTGCCCGACCGGCTGTTCACCGAGCCAAGCCTGGCTGAGCTGTATGACCTGTGGAGCCCGTGGCAGCAGCGCGGCGACTTCGGCTTCTACCTGCCGCTGGTGATGGCGGCCGATGCGGCGCTCGACATCGGCTGCGGCACCGGCGAGCTGCTGCGGGTGGCCCGCGAGGCCGGGCACACCGGCCGGCTGTGCGGGCTCGACCCGGCCGGCGCGATGCTGCAGCAGGCCCGCCAGCAGGCCGGCATCGAGTGGGTGCTGGGGGACGCGGCCTCCGCCGGCCGCTGGGAGCGGGAATTCGACCTGGTCGTGATGTCTGGCCACGCCTTCCAGGTGCTGGTCGGGGACGAGGAGATACGCGCGTCCCTGGCCGCCGTCCGCTCCGCGCTCAGGGAGAACGGAACCTTCGCGTTCGAGACCCGCAACCCGGCGGCCCGGGCCTGGCAGGCGTGGACCCCGGACCATGCGGTCGAGGTGACCGGCCCGGCGGGCGCCGTGGTCCGGATGGCGCATGAAACCGACCTGCCCGTCACCGGTGACACGGTCTCCTTCACCACGACCTACACCAGCCCGGCCTGGGACGGGCCGCAGCTCAGCAGGAGCACGCTCCGGTTCCTGGACCCTGGCTCGCTGCGGTCGTTCTTGTCCGGCGCAGGGCTGGTCATCAGCGAGCAGTTCGGCGACTGGGACCGCCAGCCGCTGACGGCGGCGAGCCCGGAGATCATCACGCTCGCCAGGCCAGGCTGAGCTTCCCCGTGGTCCAGGGACGCGTCAAGGCCGCAATGCGCCAACCCGGGCGCGGACGGCCTCGACGGCCTCCCAGTCCGCGGGGCTCAGGCCTGCCAGCGCGGCCGGGAAGACCCCGTCCTGCTCCTTGAGGATGTGCTCGCGCAGCATAGCCAGCATCCCGATCAGCCGCCCCGGCCAGGACGGGTCGCCGGGGATGCCCGCCGAGGCCTCGCTCAGCACCGCCTCGATGTGCCGGTGCTCCGCTTCCAGGGCAGCCACCTGGTCCGGGAAATCGCCTGCCAGGGCGGGAAACAGCCCACCCTCCTCAACCTCGGTATGGGGGCCGAGCACGGTGGCGATCTGCCGGGCCAGCTCGGCCAGCCGGCCGGTGTCCGCGCCCGCGTGGGCGGACCGCGCCTCGCTCATCAGGCTGCCGACCAGATCATGTTCCCTGGTCAGCTCGCTGATCGCGGCCAGAGCCTGGCACCCGCAGTACTCACACATGAGCCCTCCCTCCGGCAGCCCGCTGCGGCCCTGTCACGATGCCCGCCAGCGCGTGGCGCCGGTAGGGACTTTGGCCCTGCCGCCCGGTGCCTTCGGGCCGGGACCGGCCGGGCCCGGTCAGGGATGCTCGCCACCCCGGTGCTCGCTGGGTGAGGACCCGGCGGCGGCCGCTTCCCGCAGCCGGGCGAACTCGGCGGCGAGGCCGTCCAGGGTCCAGTGCGCGTTCAGGCCGCTGGTGCTGGGCAGGATCCAGACCCGGCTGGCGCCGATGGTTCCGGCCAGCGGGCCGGTGGACACGCCCGGGCACGCGAAGGCGACCCGGAAGGCCGACACCCCGACCACCGCCAGCCACGCCGGGCGCAGCGAGGCGACCTTGCCCGCCAGGACAGCGGCACCCGAGCGCAGCTCGTCCCGGCTGAGCTCGGCGGCCCGGGCGGTGGCCCGCGGCGCGATGTTGGTGATGCCGAGCCCGGCGGCCAGCAGCTGCTCCTGCTCATCGGGGCGGAACTGGCGGGCGGTGAATCCCGAGCGGTGCAGGGCCGGCCAGAACCGGTTGCCCGGCCGGGCGAAGTGGTATCCGGTCGCGGCCGAATACAGGCCGGGGTTGATCCCGCAGAACAGGACCCGCAGGCCCGCGGCTGCCACATCGGGCAGCGTGCGGCTGGCGGCGGCAGCCAGGTCGGCGCGGGTCACCCGCGGGTGACCGCGCCCGGCGGTGCTGCCGCCGGCGTGCGCACCGGCCCGCGCGTCGCTGTCGGTCACAGCTGGCTCCCGGGATTGCCTGGCGGGCCGGACGGCGCGGATGCCAGCGGCCCGCCAGCGCAGAATACGGCAGTGCACCGGTCCCCAGGCCCGCCGCTGGGCTGGTAGCGGCAGGGCACGGCTCGTATCAGGGTCCAGGGCCGGGTTACCACCCCGGAACCGCCCGCCGCGATGGACACTGGACCCATGCGCTATCTGGACACCGGCACCGCCAAGAAGATCTCCAAGATCGGGCTCGGCACCTGGCAGTTCGGGGCCCGGGAATGGGGCTACGGCGACCAGTACGCCGGCGAGACCGCGTACGCGATCGTCAAGCGGGCGCTCGAACTGGGCGTCACCCTGTTCGACACCGCCGAGATCTACGGTTTCGGGCGCAGCGAGCGGATCCTCGGCCGGGCGCTGGGCGACGACCGGGAGCAGGTCTTCCTCGCGACGAAGATCCTCCCGGTGCTGCCGCTCGCCCCGGTGGTGGAGCAGCGCGCCGTCGCCAGCGCGAACCGGCTCGGCGCCCGGACGCTCGACCTGTACCAGGTGCACCAGCCCAATCCGGTGGTCCGGGACGGCGCGATCATGCGCGGGATGCGCGCGCTGCAGCGGGTCGGGCTGGTGGGCGAGGTCGGTGTCAGCAACTACTCGCTGCAGCGCTGGCGGGCCGCTGAGGAGGCGCTGGGCAGCCGGGTGCTGAGCAACCAGGTCCGCTACAGCCTCGCCGACCGCGCGCCCGAGCGTGAGCTGCTGCCGTTCGCCGGGGCGGAGGGCCGCGTCGTGCTCGCGTACAGCCCGCTGGCGCAGGGGCTGCTGTCCGGCCGCTACGACCGGGACAACCGGCCTGCCAACCGGGTCCGGGCCGGCAACCCGCTGTTTCTGCCCGAGAACCTCGAGCGCGCCGGGGAGCTCATCGCGACCCTGCGCGAGGTGGCCGCCACCCACTCGGTGACCGCGGCGCAGATCGCGCTCGCCTGGGTGATCCGCCACCCCGCGGTGGCCGCCATCCCGGGCGCCTCCAGCGTGGAGCAGCTGGAACGCAACGCCGAGGCTGCTGGCATCGATCTCACCGACGACGAGTACGGGGCGCTCACCGCCGCGGCTGACCGGTTCCAGCCCATCACCGGCGCTGCGGCGCTGCCGCGGCTGGCCAGGGCGCGGTTCGGCCGCTGACCGGCCTGGCCGCCCGGCGGCCACACGGCACCGGCCGGCTTACCGCGCCGCGTGCCCGCCCGCGCTGCCGTCCCGGTCACGCCCGCCGGTCTTGCGCCTGCGCCCAGCCCGGGTACGGGACAGCTGGTCGCACACGTGGCAGCCACCGCAGTGGGGGCATCTCCACCGCAGGCAGGACTGGCAGCGGTCTTGCTCGTTCATTCTCATCTTCCAGTCAGCCGTAGCACAGCGACAGCAACCCCCGGGGCCGGGAAATTCCCGCCCGCACCGGCGGACTCACGGGGGCGCCGGGTACACCGCGCACCCGGGCATCGCGTCCCATGATCATGAAATCTGCAGCCTTCACCGGTATCGCCGCAGGCGTCCTGGCGCTGGCGGCGTGCTCGTCCGCTGGCGGCGGCCAGGCCGCCCCCACCAGCCCGCCCGCGCCGCGGCCCGCCGTCTACGACTGCGCGGGCCATCCGCAGACCAGGCCCGCCAGCTTCGTTCTGGCCTGCGCCGACGGGAACGCCGCGCTAACCAAGATCACCTGGTCCGCCTGGTCCGCCAGCGGAGCGCGGGGCACCGGGCAGCTCACCGTCAACAACTGCCAGCCCAGCTGCGCGGGCGGGAAGTTCGTCAGCACCCCGACGGCGATCACCCTGTCCCGCCCGCACGCCGGAGCCGGCACGCCGTACTTCACGCACCTCGCTACCAGCGCGCCCCTGGGGAGCACCCGCAGCTGGCCGCTCGGCACCCACGGGCCGGGCTCGTGATCAGCAGCCGGTCCGCGTTACGTCCGCGCGCCTGGTGCCAGCGGGCGCGGCGGGGCGGGTCAGGCCGGGCCGACGGCCGCGAGTATCGCCTGCCCGAGCTCCGCGGGCTTCGTGAACTGCGGCCAGTGGCCCGTGGGCAGGTCGAGGTAGCCGACGTCGCGGATCTTCCCGAGCTCGCGCAGGAAGGGCTCCCCTTTCGCGAGCCACTCCCGGAGCTTCGCGCTGGGGAACTCGCACGCGATGACGGTAACGGGCACGTCGTAACGGCGCTCGTCGGACAGCCGCTGGGGGTCGATCGCGACATGCAGGGGGGACGGGATCGCCCGCGCGCGGAAGGCGGCACGCAGTTCCGCGGTGAGGTCGACGAGGTCCTCCTCCTCGAACAGCGACCAGTCCGGCAGCGGGATCTCGCCGCTGGCCGCCGGCAGCTCGTCGTTGATGATGCCGCCGGCACCGTTCGGCCAGCTGTCGACGTAGACGGCGCGGGCGATGCGGTCCGGCCGCGCGTCGACCGCGGCGTGGGCGATCGCGCCGCCGCCCGAGTGCCCGACCAGCGCGACACCCCGGTCCGCCGGCCCGAGCGAGTCGATCACCGCGACCACGGCGTCGACGTGGTCGCGCAGGGTGATCCCGGAGCGGTCGGCATCCCTGGATTCCATGCCGGGGAGCGTGAGCGCGTGCGTGCGGTGCCCGGCCTGCTCCAGGACGGGAACGACCGCGTCCCACGACGAGCCGTCCAGCCACAGGCCGGGGATCAGGACGATCTGCATGAACCGAGGCTAGGCCACCCCGCCGACACTCCGCAGGCCGTGTACAGCCGCGGTCAGCCGTGAGGGGATCAGCCACCAGGGCCCGGATGCCCGGATGCGATGGTGCCGCCGGCGGGTCTCCGCCATCCTGGCCTGGTCCAGTGGTGAGAGGCCGGATGGAGGACGGGCGCGGTGACGATCGGGACGGCATGGCAGTACGCGCGGTTGCGGGGCCGGTACCAGCCTGTTTCGCACGACTGGGAGTACGACTGGATCTGGCCCGACGGCAGCCGGGAGACGGTTGTGTCCGGGGACCTGGAGCAGCTCAACCGCGCGGGTGCCGGGGGCTGGGAGCTGGTCGCCGTCGACAGGGACGAGCATCTGATCCGCTACACGCTGAAGCGCCCCGTGCCGGCGGGGGCCGGCCGGACCCGGCCGTGATCGCGCCCGCGGAGGCCGGGTGGCGTCTTGGCGTGCAGGTGGGCACCGTGACGGGGCTATGGCGGTACCCGGTGAAGTCCATGGCGGCGGAGGCGCTCACGAGTGCCCGCGTCTCCTGGACCGGTGTCGCCGGTGACCGCAGGTGGGCGTTTGTGCGCCCGGACTCCGGAGCGAACGGCTTCCCCTGGTTCACCATCCGCGAGAACCCGGCCATGTCCACCTACGTCCCCACGCTGCTCGACCCTGCCCGTCCGGGCAAGTCAGCCATCCAGGTGCGGACCCCCAGCGGCAGGACCTGCGACCTGACCGATCCCGGCCTGGCCGGCGAGCTGGGCGCAGAGTTGCGCCTCATGCGGCTGGACCGCGGGCTGTTCGACGCCATGCCCGTCTCGCTCATCACCACCCCGACCGTGTCCGCCCTGTGCACGCTGGCCGGCGTCCCGGAGGACGAACTCCGCTTCCGGCCCAACATCGTCATCACCCCTGTCCCCGGGACGCCGTACGCGGAGGACGAGTGGGTGGGACGCTCGCTGGACGTGGGCGAGGCATGCGTCCGGGTCGACACGCGGGATTCGCGGTGCGTCATCGTCAACGTCGATCCCGGCCGCGGGCAGCCGGACGCGGACCTGCTCAAGATCATCGGCCGTCACCATGAGGCATGCGCGGGCGTCTACGGCACCGCGGTCAGGCCCGGGCTGGTCAGGCTCGGCGATCCCGTGCGGCTCGTATCCGGGGCTGGCCGGTAACCGTCAGCGCCGGCCGCCATCCGCTGATGAGGGCCCGCCTTCGTGATCATCCGGCAGGGCGGTGGTGTTGGCGCCGCTGATCACCACGCCGATCCGCTCGCCGTCCGCCGGGCGGTAGGCCCCGCTGTGCAGGGCGGCGTACGCGGTGGCACCGGCGGGCTCGGCGACCAGCCGTGCGTCCCGCCAGAGCGCCCGCTGGGCGGCGCTGATCGCGTCATCGGTGACCAGCACCGTGCGGATGAACCGCTGGGCGATGGGGAACATCAGCTCGCCGACGCGGCGCGGGGCCAGCGCATCGGCCGCGATGCTGCCCGCCTCGGCGTCGACCGGCTCGCCAGCGGCCAGTGCCGCGGTGAGGGTGGGCGCATGCTCGGGCTCGACGCCGACCACCCGCACGTCACCGGCGTAGTACGCGGCGATGCCGCCGGCCAGCCCGCCGCCGCCGACCGCGACCAGCACGGTGTCCAGCTGCGGGGCCTGTGCTGCCAGTTCGAGGGCCAGGCTGCCCTGCCCGAGCAGGGTGAGCGGCTGGTCGTAGGCGTGCACGGCCAGCGCCTCATGACCGGCCAGCCATCGCTGGCAGGCGGCCAGGGCGTCGGCGTACCGGTCGCCCGTGACCACGAGCTCCGCGCCGTAGCCGCGGATCCGCGCGATCTTCGCGGGCGACGAGACGGTGGGCACGAAGATGGTGGCCGGGACGCCGAGCTGGCGGGCCGCCCAGGCGACGGCGACGCCGTGGTTGCCGCCGGACGCCGCGGCCACGCCCGCAGCCGGGACGTCGCGCAGCAGCAGATTCGCCATCGCACCCCGCGCCTTGAACGAGCCGGCGTGCTGCAGCTGCTCCAGCTTGAGCGTCACGCCCGCCAGGTCCAGCACCGGCGTGCGCCGGATGTGCGGCCGGATGCTCTGGTAGGTGCGCTCGACGGCAGCGCGGTCGATTGAGTCGGTCACCCCGTTACCCTGCCATACAGCCACGACCGGGATTGACGGGCAAACCTGAAGCACCGGGGGATCCCGGTCCAGCGGGATCCCGCCCCGGTGAAGGAGTGACCATGTCCGACCACGCCACCCCGGCAGACGGCGCTGTTCCCGGACCGGCCCGCCAGGCGGACATCCTGGCCATCCGGGAGCTCGCCATCGCCTACGGGTTCGCCGTCGACGACCGCGACTGGGACCGCTGGAAGTCCCTGTTCACCGGCGACGCGCACATCGACTACTCCCGCAGCGGCGGCATCAGCGGGACGCTGGAGCAGGTCGCCGCGTGGCTCCCGGAGGCGATGTCGGTCTTTGCCTGGTCACTCCATTCGATCCTGACCCACGAGATCCGCTTCACCGGCGCCGGCACCGCCGCCGGCCGCGTCCACCTCTTCAACCGCAACGGGGTCGAGTGGGAAGGCACGCCGGAACTGTGCGACATCGGGGGCGTCTATGTCGACGAGTACCGGCGCGTCGGAGATCACTGGCGCTTCACCAGCCGGGTGGAGAACATCCGCTACATCACCGGCGGCGGGTTCGCCGCCCTGGTCAGGGACCTCGCGGCGAAGACCTCCCCCGGCGGAATGCGCGCCTACGGCTGAACCGTCACGGCCGGGGCGCGGTCAGGTAGTGCGCGAGATGCCCGATCACCTCGCGCGCGTCGTCCTCGATGCCGTGGATGAACGTGGACTTGCGCCGCCGCAGCACGGGCAGCCCCAGCGCGTACAGCCCCGGGCTGGCGGCCACCCCGCCCTCGTGGCGCAGCTGGCCCTTGGCGTCGATCACGGGCACGTCGAGCCACCCGTAGTCGGGCTGGAACCCGGTCGCCCACACGATCGCGCGGATCTCGCCGCTCCGCAGGTCGAGCTGCAGCCGGGTGGACTCGGGTACCCGGGTCAACTCAGGGCGGACGGGCGGGTCCGCCTCAGCGTCGCGCCCGTGCGTCCGGGCCCACTCGTCGAACGTGTCCAGCAGACGCGCCAGTTTGAGATCCGCCAGCGAGAACAGGTTGCGCAGGCCGCCGGAGAACAGCGCGCGCCCGTCCCGGACAGCCGCCCACCGGCCCACCAGCCCGACGCCCATCGCGGTGAGCGCGTTGAGATCGAGCGTCGCCCGCTCGGGAGTGCCGGCGAGCTGGGGCGAGGGCAGCCGCCGGGCCCGCGTCAGGTCGTCGATCTCGTCGTGCCGCTGGTCCCACACGCCCGAGGCGTCCATCCACCACAGCACGTCGCGCCCCCGGTAGGTGCGCGGCAGCCGCACGTGCTCGCCCACCGACAGGGTCACCGGCCGGCCCGATCGCCGCAGCTCGGCTGCCAGCTGCACGCCGGTCGCCGACGCCCCGACCACGAGCACACCGCCGTCGGGCAGCTGGCCTGGGCCCCGGTACCCGAACGGCGTCAGCTGCGCCACGGACCCCGGAATCGCGGCACTGAGCGGCGGCACCGCAGGCCGGTTGCAGGCGCCGCTCGCGATGACCACCGTCCGGCAGCGGATCTCGCCCCGGCTCGTGGTCACCTGGTACCCGTCGCCGCTGCGCCGGACCGACGTGACGTTCACGCCGGTCCGGACCGGGGCCCCGGAAACCTTGGCGAAGTGCTCGATGAACTCGATCACCTCGCTCATGGTCATGTAGCCGTCGGGATCCGGGCCCTGGTAGCGATGGCCCGGCAGGCGGCTCTGCCAGTTGGGCGTGAGCAGCCGCAGGGAGTCCCAGCGTTCGCGGCGCCAGGAGTTCGCCACGTCGCCGCGCTCCAGCACAACATGGTCGATCGACCGGTCGCTGAGGAAGTGGCTGGCGGCGAGGCCCGCGTGCCCCGCCCCGATGACAACTGTTGTGGTGCGCTCGAGGATGGCCCGGCCCCCGGTGCTTTTCTGGAGCCCGCCGCTCAGGCGACTTCGACTGTGACGTCCGTGGGGTTCGTCAGGGCGTCGAACACCGCCGAGCGCTTCTGGGACTGGGCCACCAGCGCCTCGATGTCCTGCTTCGACGCGTCCGCGTCGATGGTGAAGGTCACCTTGACGTCGTTGAAGCCGTTGCGGACGTCGCTGTCGACCCCGAGGATCCCGCGGATGTCGTGGTTGCCTTCGACCGTCGCCTCGACCGAGCGCAGCTGGATGCCGCGGTTCTGCGCCACGGACGCCACGCCAGCCGTCAGGCAGGCCGCCAGGCCGACGAGCAGGTACTCGATCGGCGTGACGCCCTCATCCGGGGCGGCGAAGGTCTCGGGGTGGTCGGCCTCGAGCACCGTCTCGGTCTTGTGGCTCTGCTCCTGCCCGAGGCCGAAGTAGTTCTGGATCCTCATCGTGCTGTGGACGCCGTTCTGCCACTTGGAGGATGCCCGCCAGGTGAACTGAGCGGCCTCGGGCGCGCTCTTGAGCACTTCCCGCGCTTCGAGCAGTGCCTGCACGTTGACGCCGTTGGCGACTTCCGTAGTCATGTCGCGTGATGCCCCTTCGCTCACGTCGCGGAATTCCCTACCAAGGTGCTTGACAATACACTGGGCGGGGCAAGCTACGATAGCCCCCATGGCAGAGCCAGCCCCGACGCTCGCGGCCGGCTCGGTCGGCACTGTCGAAACCCAATACCTTGACCTGCCGGAACCGGTACGGCTCGACTGCGGGCGGGAGCTGCATCCGGTCCGCGTCGCGTATGAGACCTACGGCACCCTGTCCCCCCGGCGCGACAACGTCATCCTGGTGTGCCACGCGCTCAGCGGCGACGCCCACGCCGCGGGCTTCGCGAAGACGCCGTCCGAAGAGAGCACCCGCGACGGGTTCGGGGCCGAGGATCGCGACGGCACCGCCGGCAAGGGGCTGGGCTGGTGGGACGGGATGATCGGCTCCGGCAAGGCGTTCGACACCGACCGTTTCTTCGTCGTCTCCACGAACCTGCTCGGCGGCTGCCGCGGCACGACGGGGCCGTCGTCGATCGACCCGGCGACCGGCAGGCCGTACGGGCCGGACTTCCCGGTGATCACCGTCGCGGACATGGTGCGGACCGAGCGCGCGTTCCTGCACGCGCTCGGCATCGAGCGGCTGGCGGCGGTGGCCGGCGGCTCGCTCGGCGGGATGCAGGCGTTCGAGTGGGCGGTGCTGTTCCCCGGCCAGGTCGATGCCGTGGTGGCGATCGCCAGCACGCACGCCCTGCACCCGCAGGGCGTGGCGTGGAACGCGATCGCGCGCAACGCGATCACCCGCGACCCGGCCTGGCAGGGTGGCCGCTACTACGGCACGGGCCGCTCGCCCGACGCGGGCATGGGCGTGGCGCGGATGGTCGGCCACATCACGTACCTGTCCGCACCCGCACTGGACGGCAAGTTCGGCCGGCGGCTGCAGTTCGCCGACGACATCCGGTACACGATCACCGAGCCGGAGTTCGAGGTCGAGAGCTACCTGCGCCACCAGGCCGACTCGTTCGTCAGGCGCTTCGACGCCAACACCTATCTCTACATGTCGCGCGCCCTGACCTATTTCGATCTC
The DNA here is from genome assembly GCA_050257395.1 of Gemmatimonadota bacterium. Lineage (GTDB taxonomy): Bacteria > Actinomycetota > Actinomycetes > Streptosporangiales > Streptosporangiaceae > JAIRTY01. The sequence goes on from JBLMWU010000150.1 coordinate 13,650, forward strand.
GCGCGGCAGCACGGCGGCGGATCGCTCACCCGGGCGTTCCGGGACGTGTCGGCGCGGACGCTGCTGATCGCGTTCAGCTCCGACTGGCTGTACCCGCCGCTGGCGTCGGCGGAGATCGGGGACGCGCTCCGCGCTCTCGGCAAGCCGGTCGAGTCCCACGTGATCGAGGCACCCTACGGCCACGACTGCTTCCTGCTCGAGGAAGCGCGGCAGACGCCCATCATCCGCCGGTTCCTGGGCCAGCACCGGCTGGCCACCGGCGGCGCCGGACAGTGACGCCAGGCAGGAGATCCCCGTGACCGACAACTCCGCCCGCGCCGGGGCCCGGCCTGCCGAGGAGGCCCGCGCGTTCGGGTTCGAGACCCGGCAGCTGCACGCCGGCCAGCGGCCCGACCCGAACACGGGCGCGCGGGCGGTGCCGATCTTCCAGACGACCAGCTATGTGTTCGAGGATCCGGAGTCCGCGGCCGCGTACTTCAACCTGCAGGAGTACGGGAACACGTACTCGCGCATCATGAACCCGACCGTGGCGGTGTTCGAGGAGCGGGTGGCGAACCTCGAGGGCGGCTGCGGCGGGGTGGCGTTCGCCAGCGGGATCGCCGCGCAGGCAGCCGCGCTGTTCACGCTGCTGCAGCCGGGCGACCACGTCGTCTCGTCCTCGGCGCTCTACGGCGGGACGGTGAACCAGCTCAAGCACCTGCTGCGCAAGATGAACGTGGAGCTGACCTGGGTCGATCCCGACGACCCGGGCGCCTGGCGGCAGGCCGTCCGCCCCAGCACCAAGGCGTTCTTCGGCGAGACGATCGGCAACCCGGCCGGGAACGTGCTGGACATCGAG
>JBLMWU010000151.1:0-18956 GCA_050257395.1 Gemmatimonadota bacterium
CGACGATGTGCACGCTGCCGGTGGGCGTGTCACCGTCGCCGGCGAGGGTCGGGCCGCGCGCGATCATCTCCGCCTGGTACCGGTCCATGTAGGACCAGTGCTGTTCCAGCAGTTCCTCGCGCAGCGTCACAGAGCCGGGCCGGTCACGGTGGTAGCAGAAGAACTCCACCCGCACAGTCTCGGCGACAGCTCCGGGGTCCCGCACCGGGCGGGGCTCACCCGGACTGGTAGTTGCCCGGGCTGGGGGCCTGGAGCGGCGGGGTGGCGGTCACCGGCGGCAGCGTGGCGGGATCCACGAACGTGCTCCCGGACGGCCCCGCCTGCACGGCCTGGCCGGTCGCCGAGCCGTGCAGCAGCCGCGGCCAGCTGAGGAACCACACGGTCCAGCCGTCGTCCCACCTGCCCGCGACCGGGCTGCCGGTGATCGTCACCGGGTCACCGGGCACCGCCATGTGGTAGTACGTCGTGGCGTGCGCCGGGGACAGGTTCACGCACCCGTGGCTGACGTTGCTGAATCCCTGCTGGCCCACTGACCAGTAGGCGTCGTGGATGTAGTTGCCGCTGAAGGTGAACCGCACCGAGTACGGGACCGGGAAGTTGTGGTACCCCGGCCCGCTCATCAGGGCCGGGTTCTGCTTCTCGATCGTGAGGTAGGTCCCGTTGGCGGTGCTGTCGCCCGGGGCACCCATGCTCGCCGGCCAGGACCCGAAAAGCTTGCCCCGGTAGTAGACCTTCAGGTCGTGTTTCGTGGTGCTGCCCACCGCGATGAGCGACGGGCCGATCTGGAAGGACTGGGTCAGGTCAGCGGTGCCGTACACGCCGCTGGCGACCCGCACCCCGTCGAGGTGGCCGGTGAAGCGCACGTCCGTGTTCTGCGGCCAGTAGGTCCGGGGCCGGAACACCAGGGTGCTGCTGCCGTCCCAGTACCAGGCGCCGGTGACCGGCTTGGACGTCCACAGCTGCAGCGAGCGCTCCACCGCGGCCTTGCTGGTGACAGGGTGGCTGAACTTCAGGATGATGGGCATCCCCACGCCGTAGGTCTGCTGGTAGCCCTCGAATATCTGCGTCTGCAGCGTCACCTGCGGGGTCAGGGTGCGGAACGAGCTCCGCCGCGTGACCTTCTTGCCCGAGGAGTCCACGCCGGTCGCGGTCACGGTGTAGGAGCTGGCGGGCTGCAGCGCCCAGGTGCTCCGCCAGACCGTGCCCGCCGGGTTGAGGGCGCCGCTGACGTGGCCCGGGCCGGTCACGGTGACGCTGCGCACCTTGCCGCCCGTGGCGGCGACCGTCACGCCCTGATCCGGCCTGGCGTTCGTGCCGCGGTTGCCCGGCGTGATCGTCAGCCGCACGGCCGGGCCGGAGCTGCCGATATGCGCCCCGGCCAGGCCCGAACATGCCGCGGTGAGCAGGGCCACGGCCCCCAGGACCGCCCCGGCGCCCGCGCGCCGCCGCAGGCCCGCATGACCGCGTCGGCGAGGCGCCCGCGTTCCGTACCGGCTCATTCTCACTCCCCCGGGGCACCCGGAACCCGCAGCGGCACGGCCGGGGTGTTCCCGGCGGTGCCGGCGCGGGTCAGTACCCCGCGCTCCAGGCGAAAGTGGCCAAGACACCGCAAAGGCTTTCCCGCCCGCGTGGCACCGAAACGCAGCGCGGGCGACAGTAACGCGTTGACACCGGCCCCGGCGGCTGCTGTCCTGGCGGCTCCGGCTGAAGGTGGAGGAATGGACCGCACGGCACTGCCGCAGCTCAGCGGCGAGATGTTCCTGACAGACTCCGGGCTGGAGACAGACCTGACCGGCAATGAGGGCTTCGAACTGCCGGAGTTCGCGGCCTTCGTGCTGCTTGACGACGCACGCGGGACGGCCGCGCTCAGCGCCTACTTCCGCCGGCACCTGGCTATCGCGCTGCGGCATGGCTGCGGGATGATCCTCGAGGCGCCGACCTGGCGGGCCAGCCGCGACTGGGGACGGCGGATCGGGTATCCGGCACCGGAACTGCGCCGGATCAACGAGTCAGCTGCCCGGCTGCTGCTGCGGCTGCGCGATGACGCGAAGGGTGCGGCCGGCTTGCCGGTGGTGGTCAGCGGATGCATCGGCCCGCGCGCCGACGATCCCGGCCCGGCCGAGCGCATGGGTGCGGACATGGCCGCGGACTACCACCGGGAGCAGATCGAAACCCTCGCAGCCGCGGGCGTGGATATGGTGCACGCGATGACCGTCGCTTACCCCGCCGAGGCGATCGGGATTGCCCGCGCTGCCGCCGGGGCAGGCGTTCCCGCCGCGATCTCGTTCACTACCGGAACCGGCGGCCGGCTGCCCGACGGCACACCGCTGGCGGACGCGGTCACCGCGGTGGACGCGGCCACCGCCGCCGCGCCTGTCTACTACGGCGTCAACTGCTCGCATCCCGCCGACTTCGGGCCCGCGCTTCCCGGCGGTGCGACCGGCGCGCGTATCCGGAGCATCCGCGCGAACGCCGCCCGCGATGGCGACGCTGAGCCCGGCGGCCCGCCCGGCCCCGGCGCGGGGGACCCGGCGGGCCTGGCCGCCGACTACGTGCGGCTGCGTGCCCGGCATCCGTCGATCACCATCGCCGGCGGTTGCTGCGGCACCGACGCGCGGCACGTGCAGGCCATCGCGGACGCCCTCATCTCAGCCGGGTTCCGGTCCTAGCGCACCGGCAGCCGGGTCCCGCCCGGCAGGGGGCCGGGCCGGGTCACCGCACGCTCTTGATCCGCCAGACCAGGACCGCACCTGCCACCGCGACGACCGCGGTGGCGCCGAACAGCGTCGGGTAGCCGCCGAACGAGACCAGCGGCGCGGCGATGAGGGCGCCGATGGCCCCCGGGCAGACGATCGCGATGTTGATCACGCCCAGGTCCTTGGCCCGGTCGCTGGCGGCGGGCAGCACCTGGGTGATGAGCGCCTGGTCCACCGCGAGGTAGGTCCCGAAGCCGACGCCGAACAGGACGGCGGCGGCCAGGGCCGCGTGCCAGGTCTGGACGAAGGTCAGCAGCAGCGCGGCGGCGGTGATCAGGGCGGTGGCGACCGTGACGACTACCTTGCGGCGGCCGAGCCGGTCGGAGATCACGCCGCCGGCCACCGCGCTGAGGACGACCCCGCCGGTGTAGATCAGGATCAGGGTCAGCAGGCCCTGCTTCGGCTGCGGATAGTGCACCGCGTCGCGCAGGAAATACAGGAGGTACAGCGTTCCCATGGCGATCGCCAGCGAGGCCAGGAAGCGGGTCGCCCAGGCCCAGGCGAAGTCCGGGTACCGGCGCGGGCTGATCCAGAAGGAACCGGCCAGCGCGCGCCAGGACAGCGGCGTGCGGTGCTCACGCGGCAGCGGATGATCGCCGCTCAGCAGCACGAACGGCAGCGCCAGCACGGCCAGCAGCACCGCGATCGCCAGGTAGCCGCTGACCAGGCCGGTGAACACGTCGACCACCAGCAGGCTGCCGACCACCAGGCCGAGCGCGTGCGGCATGCCCGTCCACCCGGCCACCGTGGCCCGCTGCCGCACCGGCACCCGGTCCGGGATCGCGGCGGTGAGGCTGGCGTACTGGCCGTTCTGGAAAAGGCAGCACACGACCCACAGCACGGCAACCCCGGCCACCGACCGCTGCACCGCCAGGACGGCCAGGCTCAGGGCGGCGAGCAGGGCCATGCTCAGCGTCCACCGGTGCCGCCGGCCGCGCAGCCGGCCCAGCCCGAACGCGTCGGTCGTGCGGTCGGACAGCGCCCCCGCCAGGGGCGTGGCCAGGCCGGACGCGACGGCGCCCGCCCCGGTCACCACCGCGAGGGCGACGATCTTGTGCTGCGGCGTGATGTCCTGCAGCTGGACCGGGAGCAGCACCTGCAGCGGCGTGTTGACCGACATCCACATGCCCAGGCTGGCCAGCCCGAGGCCCGCGACCCAGCTCCGGCGCACGTGCAGGGTCGGCTCGGCGAGCGCGAGGGGCAGCGCCCGCGGCGCCTCGGTGGTCTGGTCGGTCATGGCGGCCTCCAGCGACCCTGCTGGCACTTTGCACGGATCATGCCCTGTTTTGGCCGGAAATGGTAGACCGGCCAGCAGGCCCGCTGGCGGCGGCTGACCGCTCAGTAGTAGTAAGGGAACCGGGACCAGTCCGGCGTCCTCTTCTCCAGGAACGCGTCCCGGCCCTCGACCGCCTCGTCCGTCATGTAGGCGAGCCGGGTGGCCTCGGTCGAGAACACCTGCTGGCCGACGAGGCCGTCGTCGATGAGGTTGAAGGCGAACTTCAGCATGCGCTGGGAGGTCGGGCTCTTGCCGTTGATCTTCGCGGCCCACTCCAGCGCGGTGCGTTCCAGCTCGGCATGCGGCACCACCGCGTTGACCATGCCCATCCGGTGCGCGGCCTCGGCGTCATAGGTCTCGCCGAGGAAGAAGATCTCGCGCGCGAACTTCTGGCCCACCTGCCGGGCCAGGTAAGCGGACCCGAAGCCCCCGTCAAAGCTCCCCACATCGGCGTCGGTCTGCCTGAAGCGGGCGTGCTCGCGGCTGGCGAGGGTGAGGTCGCAGACCACATGCAGGCTGTGCCCGCCCCCGGCGGCCCAGCCGGGCACCACGCAGATGACGACCTTCGGCATGAACCTGATCAGCCGGTGGACCTCCATGATGTGCAGGCGCCCGGCACGCGCGGGATCGATGGTTCCGGCCGTCTCGCCGTCCGCATAGCGGTACCCGTCGCGGCCGCGGATGCGCTGATCCCCGCCGGAGCAGAACGCCCAGCCGCCGTCCTTCGGCGAGGGCCCGTTGCCGGTGAGCAGCACGCACCCGACGTCGCTGGTGACCCGCGCGTGCTCCAGCGCGAGGTACAGCTCGTCGACGGTGTGCGGGCGGAAGGCGTTCCTGACCTCGGGCCGGTTGAAGGCGACGCGCACCGTGCCCGAGTCGACGGCACGGTGGTAGGTGATGTCGGTGAACGAGAATCCCTCGACTGGGCGCCACCGTTCGGGTTCGAAGATCTCAGAGACCATGCCCCGATTCTGGCCGGACCGCGGGGGCCGCCGCCCACCGAGGCCGGCCCAAGGACCCCCCGGCGGCCAGGCCCCAGTTCCTGGTCTGGCGCTGGACGGCTTCCCTGCCCCGCCGCAGCTGCTCGGCGACGAGACGCCGCTGCGCCCACGCCGCTTCCCGGCGCCGGAGCGCGTGCTCGATGGCGAGCAGCTCCTCATCGCCCGCGGGCAGGCCGAATGCCTCGCTCACCATGCGGGCCAGGTCGGCGCGGTAGTCGTGCCCCCGGGCCGTGAACGTCCCCGGCGTGACATCCATCGAGTTCTTGACGTCCACCAGGGTGAGCACGAACGTCGTGAGCGGATACCAGGACGCCAGCGGCGATATGCCGGGCGGCCGGCTGGCCAGCGGGCCCAGCCAGCCGGGCCGCTGGACGAGCAGTGCTGGCCCGAACCGGGTGACCGGGTCCTCATGGTGCGAGAGCAGCACGTAGCGGCGGCGGGACCGGCCGGCCGGCGGCAGCGCCAGCCATTCCCGGCCGGACGCGACCTCAGCGACCTCAGCAGCGGGATCCGTGCGGCCCGGATCGAGCCGCCACTGCCGTGCCCACTCGCTGCCGGCGGGCGTGCCGAGGAACAGGGCGCGGTCCATCCCGACGCGGTGCAGCCCGGACACTCCCTCATGCAGGAACGCGTCCTGCAGGGTGTGCGCCCCCAGCGACTCACCGAAGGCCACCAGGCGTGGCCGCCGGGCCGGTGGCAGCCCCCGCAGCCGCCACTCGATGGCGTGCAGCAGCGCCCGGTTCTGCTCGCGGCCCATCCCGACCCGGTCCAGGGACAGGAACGACGGCCGCAGCGAGTACTGCATCGCCACGGTGGCGCAGTCGCCCCGGGTCAGATACTCGAGCGTCTCGGCCGCCACGTAATTGACGTATCCGCTGCCGGTGGGGGACACCACGCACAGCACCGACCGCTCGAACGCACCGAGCCGGGACAGGTCCTCCATCACGAGATCGACCCGGACATCGACCGTCTGCCCGGACGCCAGGCCCGCGTACGCCCGCACCGGCGCCCGGACCTGATCCACCGGCACCCCGGTAACCGCGGCGATCTCCTGCTGGCTGAGAGCCAGGTTGACGAAGCGGGCGCCTTCGCGGGACAGGCTCTGCCACCCGATCACCGACGCCGGGCCGCCGCTGACGGTGACAGCGTCCGGCGGTGTGGCGTAGACCGCGTCGATCGCGGACCCGCCGGTTTCCGCCCGGCGGTTGATGTACTCCACCGCGGAACCCAGCCCGGCGACGGTCACCGCGAGCGCCGCCGCGTGTCCCGCCAGCCCGGCGACGGGCCCGGCGGCGGGAGCCGCCCGGCGTATCGCCGCCGCCAGGCCACGCGCGAACGCGCCCTCACCCACTGCCAGCCCGTGCAGGCCGGCGCTGACCGCCGCGCCGAGCAGCAGCGACCTGGCCACCGGCGGCAGCGGCCGGGCCGGCGGCGGCCCGGGCCCGCCCGCCGCACCGGTGAGCGGATCCGTGCTGGCGGACAGCGCCGCGGCCGGCTGCTGCCAGGCGTGATACCGGTGGATCAGCCTCGCGGCGGCCGTGGCGCCCACCAGCAGGCCGCCGCCCGCCGCGAGGATTCTCAGGCCGGGCCTGCGGCCGCCCACAGCGGCGTCGGCGGCGGCGGCGGCCGACAGCCCCGCGCCGGCCAGGCCGGCCCGGAACGCCCGCTGGCCCGCCGTGCGCAGGACCGCCCGGCGCACCGGCTCGCCCGGCCGCGGGGCCAGGGCCCGGTGCGCCGCGGCGCCTGCCCCGGCGACGGCCGCGTCCGCCGCGGCCTGGACCGCGAAAGCCCGGGCCCGGCCTGACGGTGTCCGGTCGCCCGGTGCCAGGTGCTGCGCGAGCGCCGCGTACGCGGACTGTGAGGTCATCACCAGCCCGTGTTCCAGCGCGGCGACGATCCCCGTCGCCAGCGCCTGATCCAGGCCGGACCGCGGGAGCAGGCCGGGACCGAAACTCGTGCCGGCCGCCGCGGTCAGCGCGAGCACCGCGGTCCGCTCCGCCGCGTCCCTCCCGGCCAGCACGCGGCCGGCCCGCCGGGCGGCTGCCCCGAGATCCATCCGTCCCCCCGTCTCGTCACTGCCCCGGCCAGCATTCCCGCGGGCGGCGCCGCTGGTCATCACCCCCGGCGGGCGGCTGCCCCGGCGACGCCGCCTGATCTGCGCCGCGGTCGCCCCGGCGCCACGCCCCCCGCGGCGCACGCCTGCCCCGCAAACCCGCGGCGCGTGTGGGAGGCTTTCGCCGTGGCCGCCAGCCGTCCCCCGGCCGGGGAACCGACAGGGACGGTCCCGCCCGGCGCCCGGATGCTGGGCCCGCGCGGCTCGCGGGGCGAGGTGGCAGGGCCGGACCCGGCCGGGCCGGTCCCGCCGCGGGCCGCCGCCGTTCTCGCCGCCGTGCCCGGCTGGTGGGCAGCCCAGGCCAGGCAGGCCGGGCTGGGCGGCGCCTGGCTGGACGTCGCGGCGGCGGTCAGCAGCCCGCCGCCCGCGGCCGTGCGCGGCGCCGCCGCGGCGGACGCGGGCATCGGGCCGGGGACGGCCGCGGCGGATCTCGGCGCGGCGTACGCCGCCGCGCTGGCCCCCGATGTGCGGGCCCGGCACGGGCGTCACTACACCCCGCCGGGCCTCGCCGATCACCTGTGGCAGATGACCCGCCGGGCGCTGGCGCTGCCCGCACGGGCCGCCCCGCTCCCCGGGCTGATCCGGGACCGGGCGTGCGGCGCGGGAGCGCTGCTGCTGCCGCCGCTGCGCGAGCACGTCCGGGCGGGCGCCCGGGCCGGCCCGCAGGCCGCACTCGCCGCGCTGCCCGCCCTGATCGAGGGCATCGACGCCGACCCGAACGCGGTCTGGCTGGCCAACGTGGTGCTGGCGGCCGAGGCGCTGCCGCTGCTCGCCGCGGCGCCCGCGGCGCAGCGCCGGCCCTTCCCGGCGCTCGCCCGGCAGGGCGACGGCCTGGCCGGCTGCGGCCGGCCGGCCCGCGCCGAGCTGCAGAACCCGCCCTACGGCCGGGTCCGGCTGACCCCGCAGGAGCGGGACCGGTGGGGCCACGTCCTGTACGGGCACGCCAACCTGTACGGCCTGTTCATCGCCGCTGCCCTGGAGGGCCTGGACGCCGCCGGCGTGCTGGCCGCGCTGGTGCCGACCAGCTTCACCGGGGGACGGTACTTCTCCCGGCTGCGGGAGACCCTGTCCGCGCAGGCGCCGCTGCGCGAAGCCGCGTTCGTGGCCGACCGCGGCGGTGTCTTCGCCGGCGTGCTGCAGGAAACCTGCCTGGCGGTCTTCACCCGGCGCCGCCCGCAGCGGACCGTCATCGCCAGCCTGAACGGGCACCCCGGCCCGGTCGCGCAGGTCCGGACGCCGCACGGGTCCGGACCGTGGCTGCTCCCGCGCCGCCCCGCTGACGCGGCCGCGGCGGCGGCCGCTGCCCGGCTGCCGCTGCGGCTCGCGGACGCCGGCTACCGCTGCTCGACCGGCCCGCTGGTCTGGAACCGCCGCAAGGCCGACCTGGGGCCCTGCCAGGTCCCCGGGGCCGTGCCGGTCCTGTGGGCCGCGGACATCGACGGCGGGCGGCTGCACCGCGACCCGGCCCGGGACGGCCTGCGGTTCCTGCGGCTGCACGACGGCGACGAGCGGTTCCTCGTGCTCAGCCAGCCCGCGGTGCTGGTGCAGCGGACGACCGCGCCGGAGCAGGCCCGCCGGCTGGTGGCCGCCGACCTGTCCCCGGCGGCGCTGCTGGCCTGGGGCGGGCGGCTGGTGGCGGAAAACCACGTCAACGTGCTCCGCCCCGCGGTCGCCGAGCCGCTGCTCACCCGGGAGACGCTGGCGGCGGTGCTGGCGACCGGCGAGCTCGACCGGATCACCCGGTCGCTGGCGGGCTCGGTGGCGGTGAGCGCCTACGAGCTGGAGTCGCTGCCGCTGCCGGCGGCGGCCACCCTGGCGTCCTGGAACGGCCTGACCGGCGAGACCCTGGCCCGGGCGGTCGCCGCCGCCTACTTCCTGCCGGGCAGCCGCTGCAGGGCCCGCACCGCCCCGGTCATGACCTTCGCGTAGACCGCCGCTGGCACGGGCCCGGGCGGCGCGATGGGCAGCAGCCGCTGCTGCGCGATGTTCTGGCTGTCGGTGTACTTGAGCAGGCCGTGCTCGCCGTGCCTGCTGCCGGCGCCGGAGTCCTTCCAGCCGCCCATGGGCGCATCGAGCGAGCCCCAGGTGGCGGCGTATGCCTCGTTGATGTTGATGTTGCCGGCGGCCAGCCGGCTGGCGATCCGCCGGCCCTGGCGGGCGTCGCGGGTCCACACCGAGAAGCTCAGCCCGTAGCGGCTGTCGTTGGCCTGCTCGACGGCTTCGCCCGCGCTGGCGACCCGGTAGAGGGAGATGACCGGCCCGAAGGTCTCCTCCGCGTACAGCAGCATGTCCGGCGAGGTGTCCGCCAGGATCGTCGGCTCATAGAAGTACGGGCATATGTCCGGGCGGGCCCGCCCGCCGGCCAGCACCCGCGCGCCCTTGCCGACCGCGTCGCGCACGTGCCCGGCCACCGTCTCGAGCTGCCTGGCCGATGCCAGCGAGCCAATGTCCGGCCGGTACCCGAGCTCGTGGCCCAGCCGCAGCGCCCTGGTGGCCAGCACGAACCGCGGGACGAACTCGTCCCACACCGCGTCCTCGACGTACATGCGCTCGACCGAGACGCAGACCTGGCCGGTCCCGGTGAATGCCGCCCGCACCGCGCCGGGTACCGCCCGGGCGGTGCCGGCGCCGGCGAGGATGAGGATCGCGTTCTTGCCGCCGAGCTCCATCGAGTAGTCGATGAGCCGCCCGGCGGCCCGGGCGGCGACGGCCCGCCCGGTCGCGGTGCTGCCGGTGAACATCAGGAAGTCGCTGCGGTCGATGAGCGGTGCGCCGAGTGCCGCGCCGGCGCCGGTCACCACCTGCAGCACGCCCGGCGGCAGGCCGGCCTCGGCGAGCAGTTCCGCCGCCCACAGGGCCGTGTAGGGCGTCTGCGCGTCCGGCTTGAGGACGACCGCGTTGCCCGCCGCCAGCGCCGGGAGGATGTCGCCGATGCCCAGGGTCAGCGGGTAGTTCCACGGGGAGATGACCCCTACCACGCCCTTGGGGTGGCGGACCTCCCAGGTCCGGGTCAGCCCCGGCAGTGCCCCCGCGCGGCGCCGGGGCCGCAGCAGCCGCGGCGCCGTGCGGGCGTAGTAGCGGCTGGTCGTCGCCACATCGACGATCTCTTCGAAGGCGTGCCGGCGCGCCTTCCCGTTCTCCAGCTGAATGAGGTCCAGCACCTCCGCCTGCCGGTCCAGCAGCAGCCCGGCGAACCGGAGCAGGATCGCGGACCGGCGCGCGACGGGGGTGCGCGCCCAGCCGGGCTGCGCGGCGCGGGCCGCCTGCGCGGCCGCCGCGACATCGGCCGGCGTGCAGCGCGGCACCTGGCCGAGCGGCGTCCCGGTGGCCGGTATCTCCACGGTCATGAGCTCGCGCGGGCCGGCCGCCGCGGCCCGCTCCGCGAGCCGGGTGAGCAGCCCGCTGTTGATCCTCGGCCCGAGCACGCCGGTGTCAGCACTCATCGCGGAACCTCTGGCAGCTCCCATGTGCGCCCCCTTGATCAACCGTACCGGCGGGCGGGCCTGGGCCCGGGCGGCGGCTCCCTCAGCCCAGCCCTGGCGTGAACACCGCCCCGTCGGTGAAGTGGGTGGTCTGCTCCGCCGCGGTGTCGTTGTACCAGCCACCCCAGACGATCATGCTGGTGCCGGTCCACACCGCGACCGGGTCGGTCCGGCCGTGCAGCGGCGCCATGGGCAGGGCGTACCAGCGGCCCGTGGCCGGGCGGTAGAACTCCCCGTGCGGCGGGATCACCTGGCCGCCGTAGGGCCCGGTGAGCCCGCCCCAGACCAGCACGTCACGGCCGGTCCACGCGGCCACGCTGCCGGACCGGGCGAACTGGATGGCCGGCAGCTGGCGCCAGCGGCCGGTGGCCGGGTTCCAGGCCACGCCGGTGACGGTGGACGCCTCGGAACCGGTGCGGCTGCCGCCGATGAACAGGACCTCATGGCCGTCGTAGACCGTGGTCGCCGTGGCCCGCGGCCCGGGCATCGGCGCCAGGGTGCGCCAGGTCCCGGTCGCCGGGTTGTACGCGGCGGCGTCGGTGAACGTCCGGGCCGGCGTGCTGGGGCCGCCGGGCCGCCACCCGCCCGCGATGATGATCTCCCGCCCGGTCCAGGCGCCGGTGACGCCGGTGCGCGCGGCCAGCGGCGAGGCGGGCAGCCGCCGCCAGGAGTTGGTGGCCGGGGTGTAGGCGGCCCCGCGCGCGGTGACCATGCCGCAGCACCCGCCGCCCCAGAAGATCACCTGGTGGCCGGTCCACAGCCGCACCGCGCCGACCACGCCGGGCGCGTACGGCACCCGGTGCCAGCTGTTGGTGGCCGGGTTGTACGCGGCGTTCGTCAGCCCGAAGACGATCATCTCGCTGCCGGTCCAGACGGCGCTGTCGTAGTTCTGTGACATCTGCGGGGCCGGTCCCGGGGCGAGCGCCGTCCAGGTTCCGCTGGCCGGCCGGTACGCGTAGGTGAAGCCGTGGTACCGCAGGCCGGCGGTCTCGGTGATCACGTGGACCAGCATCTCCCGGCCGGTCCACACCGCCACCGGGAACTGCGCGGACGCTGGCACCGGCCCGGGCGGCAGCAGCCGCCACGACCCTGCCCGCGGCAGCGCGGGCCCGCCGGGCGTGACGGACGCGGCGGGCGCGGGCGTGCGGGCGGGCACGCTCGCGGGGGGCCGGGTGCTGGCGGCCGGGCTGGCGCCAGCCGTGGTGCCCGCCCGTTCTCCGCACGCGCTGACCGCCAGGGCTGCGGTGACGGCGGATATCAGCAGGACCCGCCGGCGCCCGGTGGGTGAGATTAATGCCGAACGAACACGCATCGTGCCGCCCTCGCTGGCAGGCCGGTCCCCGGCAGCAGCCGGGCCCGGGCAGGCCCGCCCGGGCGCACCGGTTTCTTTCAGCTTCGGCCCGGGGCGGTGCGCGGCAGAGGGCCGCAGGACCCCGGGCGGCGGGCTGTTGGTCCCCTGGCCGGATGACGTCTAGGGTGACGCGGTCGGCAGTGCCGGCGGCACCTGGCCGGGCACCGGGCCGGTGGTGCCGGAGGGCCCGGGGCTGGCAGAGCCCGCGGGGTTCACCTGCATCCCGATGGGCGCAGTCTTGTGCAGCATGTCCGCGGGGACGCCGAGCGACGCCGCCTGGGCGAGCCCTGGCGTCATCCACTCGAGCAGGCCGGGGATGAGTGCCCGCCAGGTGGTCATGGTGTGGCCGCCGCCCGGCGCCAGGTGGAACTGGACGTCCGGCTGCCGGGCGAGGAGCAGGCGCTGGAAGTCGCGGGCGGCGAGCAGGTCCTGGCTGTCCAGGTTCCCCGCGCCCAGCCAGAACTGCGGGATCGTGGCGCTCACGGGCAGGCTGAGCACCCGCTCGGTGGGCGTGTTGATCAGGCGCATCCGCTTGTGGTTGCGGAAGGGGTAGATGCTGTGCGGCGGGGTGCCGAACCGGACCAGGCCGGGCTTGAAGTAACCGCTGAGGACCCCGGCGTACCCGTAGGCGAGCCGGTAGATCAGGGACAGGTTGGCGGCGCAGTAGCCGCCCTCGGAGTACCCGGCGATCCCCCAGGCCGGGCCGGGCGGCTGAATGCGCAGGGTGCGGGCCAGGTAGGCGGGCAGGTCCTTGGCCAGGTACTGGGCGTCCTGCGGGCCGTGCGGGATGTTGAGGCACTGCAGCGAGAACTGCCGCCCGCCGTTCGCGTCCGGCATGACCAGCACGGCCGGCTTGACCACCCCGTCCGCGAGCAGCGTGAGGAAGGTCTGGGTGATGCCCACCACGTTGATCCAGTCCTGCGGCTCGCCGGGGTTGCCGGTGATCAGCTCGATCGCCGGGAACCGGTAGTGGCGGTAGCCGGGCCGGAAGTACTGCGGCGGCAGGTAGACGTCCACCGCCCGGGTGATGCCGCTCTTGTGCCCGGTCACCCGGAACTGGACGGTCTCGCCGAGCTGCCGGGCGGACCCGGCCTGGGTGACCTTGTTCAGGATGGCGGTGAGCCGCTGTGTCGGCAGGTTGCTGCCGACCGCCGAGAGGGCGGTGGGGCCCTGCGCGCCGAAGTCCGCGGCTGCCGCGCCCCAGGTCTGGTAGTAGTTGTAGTACTTGTTGACGGCCGCGACCCCGAACAGCATCGCGGGGACGAACGCGAGGCTCGCTGCCAGTACCCGGAACACGGTCTGCCTGGTGAAGGCGACCCAGGCCAGCAGGGCGCAGAACACTGCCATCAGCAAGATGAACAGCGCGGTGCTCTGCGGCTCTAGCAAATTCCTCTCCTGGGCCTGTCCTGGCAGCAACACCCGTCAGCCGGTGGCTGCCTCACCGCGGCCGGAATCCGGGCGCGGTGAGCTGCCCGCCGCCAGGGCCGCGCACGTGGCGGTGGAGGTGGGATTTGAACCCACGGAGGGGTTGCCCCCTCACACGCTTTCGAGGCGTGCGCCCTCGGCCACTAGGCGACTCCACCGCGGCAGAGCCTACCCGACCCGCGCGGCTGCGTCTGGTCACCGCCGGGAAGCGCCCGGCCGCCCTGCGGGGCCGGATGGTCACTGACCGTTATTATCGCGGCCAGGCGCGCCGCTCTCCCCCCGTTCGGTGAATCCCGGCCCGCGGCGCTCAGCGAAAAAGCCCCGCAGCAGCTCGCCGCACTCCGCGGCGAGCACCCCGCGGATCACCTCGGGCCGGTGGCTGAGCCGCCGGTCGCGGAGCACGTCCCACAGCGACCCGGCGGCGCCCCCCTTCGGGTCGTCGGCGCCGAACACCAGCCGGTCCAGCCGGGCCGCGGTCACCGCACCCGCGCACATGGTGCACGGCTCCAGGGTCACGACCAGCGTGCACCCGGCCAGCCGCCACGTCCCGAGCTGGCGGCCGGCCCGCCGGATCGCCAGGATCTCGGCGTGCGCGGTCGGGTCGGGATCGGCCTCCCGGGTGTTGTGCGCCCGCGCGATGACGGCGCCGGCGGCGTCGAGCACGACCGCGCCCACCGGGACGTCCCGGCGGCCCGGGGCGCCGGCCGCGAGCGCGGCCTCGGCGAGTGCGGCCCGCATGGCCGGCTCGAAGCCGGCAGCGTAACCCGTGGTCACGGACTGGGAGGTTACCGGCCGGGACCGGTCAGCGCCCGAGCGCGTCGTCCAGCGCACGCTCCAGCGCGTGCCCGAACCCGATCTTGCGGGCCAGCAGCGCGAGCGCCTCGTCGGGGAACAGGTCCAGGTCGCCGGCCAGCATGCCCAGGTCCATCTCGTCGATCCCGAGATCGGCGAAGATCGACAGATCGCCGGCGGGCAGCACCTGGTCGAGGTCCTCCTCGTCGTCCGGCACCGGGATGTCCAGGTAGTCGAGGACCTGCCGGGCCAGCGGCCAGTCCACCGCGGCGGTCAGGTCCGACAGGAACACCGACACGTCGTTGCCGAGCACCCGGACCGCCACGAAGAAGTCGTCGCCGACCGCCGCCAGGCCGATCGTGCCGCTGACGCTGGGCTGCCGGCGCAGCGCCTTGATGAGCCCGCTGAGGTCCTCGGTCAGCGCCGTGGGCAGGGCATCGGCCTGCCAGACGTCGTCCTCGCGGTAGACGATGACAGCGACGTCCTCGCCGCTCACGTCCGTCATCGCCACCTCCCAGGCCCGGCCCTGAGGAAAATGGTGTCAGATCGGCGGGGCTCGCGCCCGGTAATCAGCGGGCCCGGCAGCGCCCTGGCAGGCGGAAATGGGCGCCGACCGGTGGCCGGTGTGGCCGGTGTGCCGTATGTGATCAGCGGGACGGAACGGCACTTACCTACCCGACCTGGCGGTTTGCCAGTTCTCCGGCGCGGGAGTGGCAGGGGGCGCCGGAGCAGCGGGTACCGTGTCTGGTTGTGGATCACAGCATTGGTGAGCAAATCACTCTGAGCTAAGCTGAACTAACGACTGGCACACAGGCTGTCCTGGGAGCTGATCTCATGCCGGTGAAGAAGATCGTCGGTTGGGCGGTCATCGTCTTCCTCGTGTACTACCTGGTAACGAAGCCGACCGGCGCCGCCAACGCGATGCACGGCCTGTTCAACATGCTCAAGTCGGCCGGCAGCTCGCTGGCGACTTTCCTGAACTCGCTCTGATCACAGGCGGTAAGCGAGATGCGGCTGATCGCGCCGGGTGCCACCCCCCCGGCTGAGGTCAACAAATACCTGCTGCCGCACGAGCAGCAGGTCATCACCGTCCGCCGTCACCCTGCCGTGCTCCTCGGGCCTATCTCCATCGCGCTGGCCGGGCTGATCCTCGCCGTCGTGGTCAGCGACCTGCTGCCGAACCTGGGCACCATCCTGGCCATTGTCTGGATTGCCTGGGGCATTACCCTGCTCTACCTGGTCTGGAAAGCCACCCTCTGGGCAGTCGACTACTTTGTCGTCACATCCCACCGCATGCTCCTGACCAGCGGAATCGTCACCCGCAAGGTCGCCATGATGCCGCTGGTCAAAGTCACCGACATGAGCTTCCAGCGGTCCTTCCTCGGGCGCGTCTTCGGGTATGGTGAGTTCATCCTCGAATCCGCGGGCCAGGACCAGGCATTGCGGACCGTGGACCACATTCCCTATCCTGAGCAGCTTTACCTCGAAGTGTGCGGGCTCATCTTCCCGTCGAAAGACGCGGGAGACGACTGAGGTCATCCGGGCCCGTCACCTCTCACCCTTCCCCGGGGTTCGTGCGGCCGGACGGTCAGCCAGAAGCGTCCGGCCGCATGAGCCTGCCCTCCTTCTGGCCCTCGGCTCGCCTCCGGGCCGCTGGAGCCCTTTGGCTCGCTCCGGCCTGGGGCGCGGGGGGCTGGTCAGGCGGTTACCAGGACTACGCCTACGGCGGCGAGGGCCAGGCCCAGGCGCTGGGCGGGGCGCATGCGCTCGCCCAGGACCAGGCGGGCCAGCAGGACGGTGATGCCGGGGTACAGCGAGGTCAGGACCACGGCCATGCCGAACATGCCGGCCCGGGTGGCCAGCACGTAGCAGACGTTGGCCACCGCGTCGATGACACCGGAGGCGATCGCCGCCACGAGCACCCGCCGGCCCAGGCCCCGCCAGCCCGGCCGCACCCCCAGCCAGGCCGCGGCCGAGAGCATGACCGCCGTCCCGGCCAGGCGGGAGGCAGTGACCGGCCAGAACACCCCGGTGCTGCCCGCGTTCCGGAGGAAGAGGAAGAACAGGCCGAACGCGATGCCCGAGCCGACGCCGTACAGCAGCGCGCGGCCTGCCGCCGGGCGGCCCGGGCGGCGCGCGGGACCCGAGCCCTCCAGGCTGATCAGCACGATCGCGCCCAGGCACACCACCGCGCCGATGGCGACGCCCAGGCCCGGCCGCTCCCCGGTCGCCAGCGCGAACCCGACCGGCAGCAGCGTGGACACCAGCGCGGAGACCGGCGCGACCACGGTCATCGGCCCGGTCGCCAGCCCCTCGTAGAACGCGATCAGCCCGGCACCGCCAGCAGTCCCCCCGGCCAGCGCCCAGCCCAGCCCGCTCACCCGGGCCGGGCCGCCGGCCACGAGGGCGGCCGCCAGCATGACCACGGCCCCGGCCGGGGCGGATACGGTGAGCACGGCAAGTGTGTGCGCCCGCCGGGAGGCAGCGCCGCCGAGGAAGTCGGCGCCGCCGTAGAGGACAGCAGCCGCCAGTGCGAATACGGTGATCACGAGCCTGCTCCCCCAGTGAGCCGGTCGGTCTAGGAGAATACTTAGTTCACTCTACCGACCGCCGTCGGCTATCAGAAATGGTTTAGACGTGACTTCAGCGGACATTACCGGCGCATTGGCCCGCACGCTGCAGCAGCTCCGGGCCGAGCGGGCCTGGTCGCTCGACCAGCTCGCCGCCCGCTCCGGGGTGAGCAAGGGGGTGCTGGTCGCGCTGGAGCAGGGCCGGTCGAATCCGAACCTGGCCACGCTCGCCCGGATCGGCGACGCGTTCGGGGTGCCGGTGACCAGGCTGCTGGACGCCGCTGACGAGCCGCGGGTGCAGATCACCGGCCCTGATCAGGCACGGCTGCTCTGGCAGGGGCCCGAGGGCGGCACCGGCACCATCATCGCCGCTACCGATGCACCGTGGGCCGCCGAACTCTGGCACTGGACGCTGCAGCCCGGGGAGTCGTTCGGCGGCGACGCGCACGCGCCCGCGACCCGGGAGATGACCTGGGTCGAGGCCGGGAGCCTGACCCTGATCGTGGCGGGCGCCGTGCACACGGTCAGGGCCGGAGAGTGTGCGCGGTTCCCGGGCGGGCTGCCGCACACCTACCGCAACGACGGCACCGGGCCGGTCCGGATGACCATGATCGTGGTCGTCCCGCCAGCCCCCTCCTGACCCACCCACCCTGGGCAGGGCAGTCCTGGGCTCGTGGCACCCGGCGGCTCCCCCAGGGCCGCTACGGGATGTCCCCTCCTTCTATGCGGTGCTCGATCTCCGCTACTTCCCAGGCCCTGAGCCCACCCGGGACCACGGGTGCACAGGAGCGGCAGACGAACTGTTCCCGCTCTGGGAAGACCGCCACAACGATGTACAAGTGCTCCAGGCTGGACTCACCGCAAAAGGCACAGGTGAGCTCCGCGCCTCCAGCGGGCAGCAGGCGGGTCTCGAGCAGGGGCCAGGCGATCAAGTTGCTGTTGAACACGGCTGGCGCGTTGAAGTCCAGCGGGATGCTGGCTGCAAGCCAGCCCTGGACCGCATCCATGAACGCGGCGCGGTCCGCAGTGCTCGCCTGCCGGCTGAGCAGGACGCCGCGGACGTCCGCGGGCGTGGCCTCGTGGCCGATGTCCTGCCCATAGGCGGCAGCAATCTTGCCGGCGGGGCTGTCTCCCCCAGCCTGCCGCTTCAGCCAAGCGCCGAAAGGCTCACCGGGCCTGATGAGGATGAACGACGACATGTCCGCTTCCGCGTCACATCGATCCGGACTCAGGCAAAGCGAAAGCCTCAGCCAGCAGTTTCGCGCACCCATAGACCAGGAATCCCACTGCCCGCCCCCTCTGCCCCACCCGGATCCCTGCTGATGTGACGCGCGTTCGGCGGAGGCGGTTGACCGGCGGTTCGCCTATCGGGATGCACGTGGCGCCCGCACCTCGATGCAGGGCGCGCGGTCCACAGCGACCGCAGCGGCATGGCCCGCCGGGGGGCCCCGCGCCGCGAGCGCAGAGCCCCTGATCAGAGAGCGGAGGCTCGGGGATTTGAACCCCGGAAGGGCGTGAACCCTAACCGCATTAGCAGTGCGGCGCCATAGACCGGACTAGGCGAAGCCTCCTCGCCCCGGCAGCCCGGCCGGAACCCCGTGGGGTCCCCGGTCTGGCTCCAGGACCTGCCACAGCGTACCGGCCGGGCCGCCCTGGCCGCAAAGCGCTGGCGCAGTCCGGGGCCCCCGGGCTACCGGACTTCCGTCACCTCGTAGTCGCCCTGGGCGTACGCCTCGCGGATCCTGGTCTTGGCGAACTTGCCGACGCTGGTCTTGGGCACCTCGGAGATGAACGACCAGCGCTCCGGGAGCTGCCACTTCGGCACCCGGGTGCCCAGAAACTCACGCAGCTCAGCCGCGGTCACCGTCGCCCCCTGCCGGAGCACCACCGTGGCCAGCGGGCGCTCGCCCCACTTCTCGTCCGGCACGCCGATCACGGCCGCCTCGGCCACGTCGGGGTGGCCCATGAGGATGTTTTCCAGCTCCATGGAGGAGATCCACTCCCCGCCGGACTTGATCACGTCCTTGGCCCGGTCGGTCAGGGTCACGAACCCCTGCGGGTCGATGATGCCCACGTCGCCGGTGCGCAGCCAGCCGTCACGGAACTTCGCCGGGTCGTCGTCCTTGTAGTAGGTCCCGGTGATCCAGGGGCCACGGACCTCGACCTCCCCGACGGACTCGCCGTCGTGCG
>JBLMWU010000152.1:0-6181 GCA_050257395.1 Gemmatimonadota bacterium
TCCCGGGTGGGCCTTAACGGTTTCGGCGGCCAGCCATGCGGCGGCCGTCGTGTAGGTGGCGCGGGTTTTCGCGGATTTCTTGGCAGCCGCCAGCGCGAGGTCGAAGTCCTCAATGGTTTCGGCCAGCGGGCCTGCGTCAGTGATGGCAGGCATCGGACACTTCTCCCGAGGGGTCACGGGCGGTGGTGAACCACCCAAGGCGGAACGGTCGGTCCGTGACCGGCCCTCGGCTCGGAGACCCCTCCGGGCAAGTTTTCTCAGACGCCCCCGCAGGTAGACGGCGGGGGAAGTGGTCAGGGGCGGGGTCGAACCGCCGACCTTCCGCTTTTCAGGCGGACGCTCATACCAACTGAGCTACCTGACCGAGCCGGGCCCGGGGGCCCGGATCTGAGCGGTCCTGACGGGACTTGAACCCGCGACCTCCACCTTGACAGGGTGGCGAGCTAACCGACTGCTCTACAGGACCTCGTTCGCTGGCTTGCGGCCAGCAGTGCCCCCAACGGGATTCGAACCCGTGCCGCCGCCTTGAAAGGGCGGTGTCCTAGGCCACTAGACGATGGGGGCTCTGACGGCACCGCCGCCTGAGCCCTCGGCGCCCGCCGTCGGGGACCGCCCCAGCATAGGGGATGGAGGGAGTACCCGGCAAAGCGTAACTGGGGCAGCGACGATCCGGCGCAAGCCGACCGACGCTTCCAGGGTAACGCCCATGTGACCCGGCCATCATCCCGGTATCCCTTGCGTCGCCGGGAAAAATCCGACACGGTTAGCAATCAGTGTACAACTCAGCGTGAGTTCCGATCTGCCGGCCATCCAACGGAAGGGGCAACGCGTCGTAACAGGGAGGCCACTGCAAGTACACGGCAGCACAGTGGAGCGGGAGGGGTACCGATGCGCAGCGGTGAATCCGTCCGGCCGACCGAGTTCATCCCGGGACCGCAGGGAGGGGGACCGGCGCCGGCGAACGGGCGCCCGCTGACGCTGCGCGGGCAGCTGAAGCCGGCACCACCGGCGGACACAGGCCCGTCCGGGAGGCAGCAGCAGCTCCGGCCCGCCGCCGGTGACGGAAGCGCGGGCACCAGCCGGGCGGTCAGCAGCATTCAGGCCTTCGAAGCTGGGCGCGCTGGCGACGGCGAGCCCGCCCCTTCGGCGGCGGCCAGCGAGACCGTCCCGGCCAGCGCCACCGGGGACGACGCCGCCGAGGCCGCCAGCGCCGCGCCGCTGGCGCCGGGCGCGGAGGCAGCGGGGCAGCCGACCAGCGACCGGGCGTTAGCCGGCGACCAGGCTGACACGCACCAGGTGAACGGGCACCCGGCCGGCCCTCACCCGGCCGGTAACGCCGCCTCTTCACCCGCGCCTGCATCTTCCGGGCGCCACCGCGGGTCCGGGGAGCGCGCCGCGACCTACCGCGAGGTCTTCGCCAACCGCGAGTTCCGGGCCCTGTGGTCCGCCCAGGTCCTGTCCTACGCCGGCGACCAGTTCGCCCAGGTGGCCATCGCCATCCTGGTGTACGACCGGACCCGGTCGCCGCTGCTGACCGCCGTGGCCTACGCCCTGACCTACCTGCCCCCGATCCTG
This sequence comes from Gemmatimonadota bacterium, assembly GCA_050257395.1. Lineage (GTDB taxonomy): Bacteria > Actinomycetota > Actinomycetes > Streptosporangiales > Streptosporangiaceae > JAIRTY01. The sequence goes on from JBLMWU010000152.1 coordinate 1,576, forward strand.
GGCGGGCCGCTGCTGTCCGGCTTGGCGGACGTGTTCCCGCGGCGGCGCGTGATGATCGTCCTCGACCTGCTGCGGGCCGCCCTGGTGGCCGGGATGGTCGTGCCCGCCGTCCCGTTCGGCGGCCTGTGCGCGCTGGTGTTCCTGGTCGTGCTGCTCGGGCCGCCGTTCTCGGCCGCCCGGACGGCACTGCTGCCGGACGTGCTCCCGCCCGGGCAGTTCGTGCTGGCCTCCTCCATCGGCAACATCACCTTCCAGGCCAGCCAGATCGCCGGGTTCGTGGGGGGCGCCGCCGTGGTGGCCGTGATCGGGCCGCACCGGGCGCTCGCCGTGGACGCGCTGTCGTTCTGCCTGTCGGCCGCGATCGTGGCGGGCTGGGTCAGGCGCCGGCCCGCCCCGGCCCAGTGGCCGGCGCCGCGCCGCTCCCTGGTCGTGCTCACCCGCGACGGCGCCGCCTACGTGTTCGGCCGGCCCGTGCTGCGCACCCTCGTCCTGCTCGGCTGGCTGGCCGGCTTCGCGGTGGTCCCGGAGGGCCTGGCCGCGCCGTACGCGCACGCCCTGGGCGGCGGCCCGCTGACGGTCGGGCTGCTGATGGCGGCCATGCCCACCGGGATGATCATCGGCGCGCTCCTGATCGGCCGGCTGGTCCGGCCCGCCACCCGGATCCGCCTGGTCGGCTGGATGGCCATGCTGTCCTGCGCGCCGCTGATGGTGAGCCTGGCCCAGCCGCCGCTGTGGGCCCTGCTGGCCCTCTGGATGCTGGCGGGCGCCGGCGGCGCGTACCAGCTCACGGCCGCGGCCGAGTTCGTGCACGCGCTGCCGGCCGCGATCCGGGGGCGCGCGTTCGGGATCGCCCAGTCCGGCCTGCTCGCCGCGCAGGGCCTCGGCATCCTTGCCGCAGGCGCCGCCGCGCAGTGGCTCGGCCCGCAGACCGTGGTGGCCACCGCCGGGCTGCTCGGCATGACCCTGGCCGCGATCCTCGCGTCCGCCTGGAGCTGCCAGCACGCCGAACTGATGGCGGACGACGCTGCCAGCCCCTCACCCGGCGGCCCCCGCCCGGCCGTGGCCGTCGCGGCAGCCGGGAACCCGGCTCCGCTCACCCCGGAGGTCCCGGCCCCGCGGGTGCCCGCCCCGGACGCCGCCGCGGGGGAAGCGCCCCCGCCAGGCCGCGCCGCGAGCTGACGCGGCGCGGCCGCGGCTCAGCCGCCGCGCTTCTTGTTGAGGTAACTGTCGGCGATCGACCTCTCCTCGCCCTCTTCGGGCACGACCAGCCAGGCCACCAGGTAGACCAGCACCCCGGCCCCGCCGAAGATGCTGAGCGCCGCGAAGACCAGCCGGACGATATTGGGGTCGATCCCGAAGTAGTCGCCCAGGCCCGCACACACCCCGGCGACCATCCGGCCCGCCCGCGGCCGGATGAGCTGCTTGCTCCCGTTCGCTCCGTTCATACCCCCATCCTGCCTCCGGCCGGGGTGCCCCAGCCACCCGCTCCGCCCCCGCATACAGTGGCGGCGTACGCGGCGAAGCGGCCGCGTGAGAGAGGACCCGCCCATGTCACCCAGCAGCCAGCCGGCCAGTTTTGACGTGCTCCGCATCGACGACCAGCTCACCGACGACGAGCGGCTGGTCCGCGACACCGTGCGCTCATTCGCCGCCGACCGGGTGCTGCCGAACATCGCCGACTGGTTCGAGGCGGGCATCCTCCCCAAGGAGATCGTGCCCGAGGTCGGCAAGCTCGGCCTGCTCGGCATGCACCTGACCGGCTACGGCTGCGCGGGCATGGGCGCGGTCGCCTACGGGGTCGCGTGCCGGGAGCTGGAAGCCGCCGACTCCGGCCTGCGCAGCCTGGTGTCCGTGCAGGGGTCGCTCGCCATGTTCCCGATCTGGCGGTACGGCTCGGAAGAGCAGAAGGCCGAGTGGCTGCCGCGGATGGCGGCGGGTGACGCGATCGGCTGTTTCGGCCTCACCGAGCCCGACCATGGTTCTGACCCTGCAAGCATGAAGACATTCGCAAAGCGGAACGGGAACGACTGGGTGCTGAGCGGCACCAAGATGTGGATCACCAACGGGGCGATCGCCGACGTCGCCGTGGTGTGGGCCCAGACCGATGAGGGGATCCGGGGCTTCCTGGTGCCCCGGGGGGCGCGTGGCTTCACCGCGCGCTCGATCCACAAGAAGCTGTCGCTGCGCGCGTCGGTCACCGCGGAGCTGCACCTCGACGACGTGAAGCTGCCCGCCGAGGCGATGCTGCCGGGCGTGAGCGGCCTCAAGGGCCCGCTGTCCTGCCTGTCCGAGGCCCGCTACGGCATCGCCTGGGGGGTGACCGGGGCCGCCCGCGCCTGCCTGGAAGCCGCGGTGGACTACGCCCGCACCCGCGAGCAGTTCGGCAGGCCGATCGGCGGGTTCCAGCTCACCCAGGGCAAGCTGGCGTGGATGCTGGCGAACCTGCAGCAGTCCCAGCTGCTGGCGCTGCACCTGGGGCGGCTGAAGGAGGCCGGCCCGGTGCGCCCGGAGCAGGTCAGCATGGCCAAGATGGCGAACGTACGGACCGCGATCGACATCGCCCGGCAGGCCCGGACCATCCTGGGCGCAAACGGGATCACCCTCGAGTACCCCATCATCCGGCACGCCAACAACCTGGAGTCGGTTCTCACCTACGAGGGCACCGAGGAGATCCACGCGCTGGCGCTCGGGCAGGTGCTCACCGGCATCGCGGCCTACCGCTAGCCGGAAAGCCCGGCTCGCGGCGTTTCCGTTCACCATTCGGCTGGCAGCCATTCTCCGCGCTCGCTACCGTGAGTAGCGGCACTGACGCGCTGTCACGATCGGGGCGGGCATGGACCGGGGGCTCATCGGCTGGCTGGCGCTCGCGCTCATCGCCGTCCTGCTCGGCGGCGTCGCCTACTGGTTCTCCCGCCGCACCTACCGGCTCACCGCCGTGGGTGCCATCGTGCTCGGCTGCGCGGCGGTCACCGTCTATGGGAACGGGATCGGGTTCCAGCCAGCGAACTACCTGGACGCGCTGCAGGCGGGCGGCAACGCGCTCGCCCATGACATGCTCGGCCATCTGGTCCCCGGCCTGGCGGGCTGGCTGGCGCTGCTGGTGCTGGCCGTCGGGCTGCTGGCCGCCTTCGACACCCTGGCGACCCGCCGTCAGCAGCCCGGGGTGCAGGTGGGCGACGTGCCGGAACCGCCGCGGGGCCCCGAAGGGGCGGCGGCGGCCGCCCCGGTCCAGGCGGCGCTGGCGGCGCGGCGGGCGCTGACCGAGGAGCTGAAGTTCCGGCTGCCCGCGGTGCAGGTGCGGGCGCCCGCCTCCATGCCCGGCGGTTCCCGGCTGGAGAGCCTGGCGACCGTGGTGTCGGACTCGGGCGTGCAGGGCGCCAAGGTGACCGCCGCGGTCATGCTCGCGGTGCGCGCGCTGGAAGCCAAGCCGCGGACCTACCAGGTGAACACGTTCGTGGAGCACTGCCGCGCGGACGGCACCCTCGACGTGAACGGGAAGTTCCTGCAGATCACCGTGGACCTGCGGGACGTGCGGACCGGGCAGAGCCTGGCCGCCCGGGTGCTGCGGCCGTGCCCGCCCGACGAGGCGGCCGAGATGGTGGCGGGGTTCACCGCGCGGCAGGTGTTCCGCGAGGACGTGACCACGCCCGACTGGGCGGTCGGCTCGCTGGACGGGGAGGACCTGTCGGCGTACCTGCTCACCCGGGAGATGCGCCCGGCCGGCCGCACCTACGCCGACCTGTACGGCTGCCGCCAGCGGCAGCGGGAGCGGCTGGAGGACGCGGTGTGCCGGAGCACCAACTCCGGCCTGGTGCAGTACGAGCTGGCCGCGATCTACGACCTGGACGGCCAGACCATGGACTCGCTGGCGCTGAACCTGGAGAACCGGCTGCTCCACCCCCGGTTCCTGCGGGCGCGGTACCGGGTGGCGATGTCGCTGAGCATGCTCGCTGGCGAGACCCCGTTCGCCCAGTGGCTGGACGCGGGGCAGGGGGTGGGCCCGCCGGGCGGGGGCGAGGACCCGGCCAGCGTCAGGGCCGACATCATCCGCAAGCTGCGCTGGGCGGGGATGCTGCGCGGGCTCACCGCCCGTGAGCTCAGCCAGGCCGGCCTCACCGCGGAGGCGGCGATCCGCCGCCGCGGCCAGCGGGAGACCCGGGCCGCCCGGGAACAGCTGCTCGCCGGGCTGCTGGCGGTTCCCCGCCCCGCGGGCGGGCAGGCCCGGCTCCTGCTGCTGCTCCTGGCCCACCGCGAGTTCGCCGCCTACCGGCGCAGGCTGCGCGCCACGGCCCTGCTGTGGTGCGCGCTGCGGCACCGGGCCGAGCGGGCCGCCTCACTGGACCTGCTGCGCTCCTCCCCGGCCTGGTGGCGCCATCCGCGGCGGCGGCTGTGGGCCACCGCGATCGGCCAGGAGATCGTCGCCGCGCGGCTCTGCCTGCTCACCAGGAACCCCGCGCAGGCCGACCAGGAGCTGGCCGCCGCCCGCCAGCGGGTCCGGCAGCGGCTCGGCCTCGGCCGGACCCTCGACGAGGGCCGCCCCTGGCCATTCGGCGTGGTGCCGTGGCAGGCCGTTTACAACGCCGCCTGCCTGTACGCGCTGCCGGCG
>JBLMWU010000153.1:0-22844 GCA_050257395.1 Gemmatimonadota bacterium
CGCCGACACCGCGTTGCCGGCGACCAGCACCCGGGCCGCCGCGGGAAGCCGGTGCACCGTCACGGTCCCCAAGCTTCACCAGCATGGCGCGGGCCTGTCCACCGGATATCCGCTCGGGCCAGCAGCTGGAAAATAGCTGGCGGCGGGCCAGCGGCAGCCGGTGAGATGGAGGCTGGCCGCCGACCGTTAGGAGCCCTGAGTGCGAGTCACGCTCGACAACCCCGCGTCTGTTTCCGCGCCCTTCGCCACCCGGTTCTCCCACGTGGCGCGGCTCGACTTCGGCGGCGGGGCGCTGCTCATGCTGTCCGGGCAGGCCGCCGTGGACGACGACGGCGCGGTGGTCGGGCCGGGCGACATCACCGCCCAGAGCGAGCGGGTCTTCGATCTGATCGGCCAGCTGCTGGCGGCGCACGGCGCCACGTTCGCCGACGTGATGCACGTGCGGACGTACCTGACCAGCCTCGACGACCTGGCCGGCTACGCCGCGGTGCGGCGCCGGTTCTTCACCGGGCCGCCGCCCGCCAGCACCACCGTCGAGGTGAGCAAGCTCTTCCTGCCCGGCCTGGTGCTGGAGGTCGAGGTGACCGCGGCCGTCCGCGCCTGAGCGCCGGTAGCGTGACGCGCATGACCGACACCGCATGGACCGTCGAGCGTCACCTGCTGGGCAGGCCGCCGGAGATCATCGCCCTGTATCACCGGTTCATCGAACTGGCCAGCGCGTGCGGCCCGTTCACGTACTCGGTGTCCAAGAGCGCGATCACCCTGGCGGGCACCCGCCGCGGCTTCGCCGGTGCCAAGCCCGGAAATCACGCGCTGCGCGGGTACCTGGACCTGCAGCGGCAGGTGGCTGACCCGAGGATCACCAGCTCCAGCCCCTACACCAAGCGCCTGTACGTCCATCAATTCCGCATCGCGGCGCCCGGCGAGCTCGATGAGGAGTTCGCCGACTGGCTCCGCGAGGCTTACCAGGTCGGCGCCGGAGCGCACCTGGCCGGCTGAGCCGGGAATCCGGCCGGGTCAGATCCAGTCGGCGTGGCGGGGCCAGGCGAGCAGGGTGTCGACCACCTCGGGCGGGCCCTCGCCGGTGCCGGGGGCGGTGACCGCGTAGCGGCCCCGGTAGAACAGCAGCGGCGGGCCGGCCCGCAGCGCCCCCAGCCCGGTCACCCGGCCGATGACCACGTAGTGGTCGCCGGCCTCGTGCACCGTCTCCAGGTCGGCCGCCACCCAGGCCACCGCGCCGTCGAGCAGCGGTGCCCCGGACGGCACGGGTGACCAGCCGACGCCGTCGAACTTGCCGGGCCCGCGGCCCGCGAACACCCGGGCCAGCTCACGCTGCTCGTCGGCGAGCACGTTGGCGCAGAAATGCCCGGCCGCCCTGATCCGCTGCCAGGTCGAGGACGAGCGGCCGGGGCAGAACAGGACCAGCGGCGGGTCCAGCGACACGGCGGTGAACGACTGGCAGGTGAACCCGGCGGGCCCGTCCGCGTCCACGGTGGTGATCACCGTGACACCGGTGCAGAAGTGCCCGAGCACCTGGCGGAACGGATCCGGCTCCGGGGTGAGGGCAGGCATCGGGTCCAATCCGGGGGTCGCGGTCATGGGGCGCGTCCCGAGCTTAGTGAGCGCCCGGGGCCGCGAAGCGGTGGCCCCACTGGCTGATCGCGGTGGTCTCCCGGGTGACCCAGGTCGCGTCGTCCACCAGCATGCCGTCGGTGCCGTACTCGATGTCGAACCCGCCGGGGGTGCGCACGTAGAACGACACCATCTGGTCGTTGGCGTGGCGGCCGAGGGTGGCGCTGAGCGGGGCGCCGCGCCGCTCGCAGCGGTCCAGCGCCCTGCCCACGTCGTCGAGCGTGGCGACCTCGATCATCAGGTGCACGATCCCCGGGTCGGCCGGGAACGGGGCCAGCGCCAGCGAGTGGTGCCGCGGGTTGCAGCCGAGGAAGCGCATGAACACCGGCGGGCTCCCGGCGGGCTTGCCGAACAGCTCCGCTGCCAGCCGCATCGAGTCGCGCAGCCGGAAGCCGAGGACCTCGGTGTAGAAGCGGAGCGCGGCCTCGCCGTCGGTGGCGGGCAGCACCGCGTGGCCCAGCCCCATGCCGCCGGTGACGAACTGGACCCCCTGCCCGCTCACGAACGGGCGGTTGTCCAGCGCCGCGCCGCAGAAGATCTCCAGGGCGTTGCCGGCCGGGTCCTCGGTGTGCAGCAATCGCGCCACCCGCCGCTGCTCACAGTCGGCGCTGCTGCCGGCCTTGACCGGCACCCCGGCCGCTTCCAGGGCCTGCTCCACCCCGGCGAGCGCGGCCTCGTCCGCCACCTCCCAGCCGGTGGCCGCCAGCCGCTCCTGCTCGCCCGGCACGATCACCAGCCGGGCCGGAAAGTCGTCCATGCGCAGGTACACCGCGCCGTCCTCCGGGCCGCGTCCCTCGGACATGCCGAGCACCCGCACGCCGAACTCGCGCCAGGCGGCTGCGTCGGCCGACTCGATCCGCAGGTAGCCCAGCGACTGGATGCTCATCCTCTATCCTTCCTCCGCCAGGAAGTCCATGGTCAGCCGGTTGAACTCGTCGAACTTCTCCAGCTGCGCCCAGTGGCCGCAGCCGCCGAACACGTGCAGCTGGGCCCGCCGGATGATCTTGAGCGCGACCAGGGCCCCGTCCAGCGGGTTGACCCGGTCTTCCCGGCCCCAGATCAGCAGCACCCGCTGCCGCAGTGCGTGCGCCTCCCGCCACAGCATGCCCTCGTCGGCGTGCTGGAAGAACGAGGCGCCCATCGACGCCATCGCGGCCAGTGCCTCCGGGTCGCTGGCCGCGGCGAACCGCTCGTCGATCAGCTCGTCGGTCACCAGCCGCTGGTCGAACACCAGCGTCCGCAGGAACGCGGCGAGCTTCTCCCGGGTGGGGCCGGGCGGCGCGGCGAACTCCATCAGCCGCTTGACGCCCTCGGTCGGGTCGGGCGAGAACACGTTGAGGCTGAGCCCGCCCGGGCCCATCAGCACCAGCCGGCCCGCCCGATCCGGGTGGTTCAGCGCGAACCGGACCGCCGTGCCGCCGCCGAGCGAGTTCCCGACCAGGTGCACCCGCTCGATGCCCAGCTCGTCGAGCAGGGCCGCCAGCCCGTCCGCGGAGAAGGTGAAGTAGCTGCCGGTCACCGGCGGCTTGTCCGACTTGCCGAAGCCCGGCTGGTCCATCATCAGGGTGCGGAACCGCCCGGCGAAGACCGGGAGGTTGCGGCCGAAGTTGCTCCACGCCGAGGCGCCCGGGCCGCCGCCGTGCAGCAGCACCACCGGGTCCCCGTTCACTATCCCGCTGACCGGCCCCGCCTCGTGATAGTGCAGGCGCATCGTGCCTGCCTTGGCGTAGCGGCCCTCCTGCTCAGGCGTCATGGCGGCCGCCCTCAGAGCATCGCGTCGGGGCCGACGTCCAGGCCGAACTCGGCGCGGCCGAACATCGACAGCGCTCGCTCCGGGTCGTTGATGGCGTGCACCCGCCCGGCGTGCGCGTCCCGCCAGAACCGCTGGATCGGGGTGCCGTTCGCCAGCGCGCGGCCGCCGGAGTTCTCGAACAGCGAGTCGACGGCGCTGATCGACCGGCCGGTGCCGAGCACCTGGTCGCGGCGGATCCGCAGCCGCAGCGGCAGCGGGATCTTCTCCCCCGCCCTGGCGTGCGCCATCAGCTCGGTCATGTTGTGCTCCAGCGCCAGCCAGGCGGCGTCGATCTCGGCCGACGCCTTCGCGACCCGGACCTGCGAGTGCGGGTCCTCGGCGGCCTTCTGGCCGGCGTAGGAGGCCCGGACCCGCTTGCGCTGGTACTCCACGTGCGCGTCGTAGGCGCCGGTCGCCATGCCGATGATCGCGGTGGTGATGCAGTAGGAGAACACCGAGCCGTACGGCAGCCGGTACAGCGGCGCGGGGTTGGCCTCCTGGCCGGGCACCTTGCACCGGTGCATGTCGGTGAAGCTGAGCGACCGGTGCTCTGGCACGAACACGTCGTCCACCACGATGTCGTTGCTGCCGGTGCCGCGCAGCCCGACGGTGTCCCACACGTCGTCGATCCGGTAGTCGCTGATCGGCAGCAGGAAGGTGCGGAAGTCCACCGGCTTGCCGTCGGCGAACACGAAGCTGCCGAGCAGCACCCAGGCGCAGTGGTCGCAGCCGGAGGAGAAGCTCCACCGCCCGGACAGCTTGTGCCCGCCCTCGACCGCCTCGGCCTTGCCGGTCGGCGCGTAGGACGAGGAGATCCTGGTCGCGGGGTCATCGCCCCAGACCTCCTCCTGCGCCTGCAGCGGGAACAGGCCCACGTGCCAGGGGTGCAGGCCGACCACCGAGGACACCCACCCGGTGGATCCGCACGCGCTGGCGATCAGCCGGACCGAGGCGTAGAAGGTGAGCGGGTCCGCCTCATACCCGCCGAACCTGGCCGGCTGCAGCAGCCGGAAGTGGCCGGCCTCCTCCAGCGCCTTGACCGACTCCGCGGGGACCACCCGGGCGTCCTCGGCTTCCTGCGCCCGTTCCCGCAGCACCGGCAGCAGCTCACGCACCCCGCTGACGACGTCCTGCCCGACGTTTTCGCTCACCGGATTGTCCCTCTCCACGGGTTGACCATCGCCACAAGACTAGAACATGTTCTAGTCTATGCGTAAGGCCGTCAGGGGCCGGACAGTACAGTACGTGGAAAAAGCATTCTATAACTTGTTTCAGCCGCATGAACGACCTGGTAAGGGGTCATCCATGAGCGACGGGGACGGCATCCGGACCATCGACAGCGGCGCGCCGCCGGCCAGGTTCGCGCGCGGCTGGCACTGCCTGGGCCTCGCCAGTTCCTTCCGCGAGGCGGGCCCGCACGCGGTGGAGGCGTTCGGCACCAAGCTGGTGGTCTTCGCGGACTCCAGCGGCCAGCTGAACGTGCTCGACGCGTACTGCCGGCACATGGGCGGGGACCTGACCCGCGGCACGGTCAAGGGCGACTCCATCGCATGCCCGTTCCACGACTGGCGGTGGGGCGGCAACGGCAAGTGCTCCGCCATCCCCTACGCCCGGCGGGTGCCGCCGACGGCCCGCACCCGGGCCTGGACGACCCTGGAGCGCAACGGCCACCTGTTCGTGTGGAACGACCCGCAGGGCCGGCCGCCCGGGCCGGAGCTGGACATCCCGGAGATCGCGGGGGTGGGCTCGCCGGAGTGGACGCAATGGACCTGGGACACCCTGCTGGTCCAGGCGAACTGCCGCGAGGTCATCGACAACGTCGTGGACATGGCGCACTTCTTCTACATCCACTTCGCCTTCCCCACGTACTTCAAGAACGTGTTCGAGGGTCACATCGCGACGCAGTACCTGCGCACCCGGTCCCGGCCGGACATCGCGACCGGCGCCAACTACGCGCAGGGCGGGGAGGAGACCACGCTGCGCTCGGAGGCCTCCTACTACGGGCCGGCCTACATGATCAACTACCTGGAGCACGACTACCACGGCATCACCATGGAGAGCGTGCTCATCAACTGCCACTACCCGGTCACCCCGAACTCGTTCCGGCTGCAGTGGGGCGCGATCGTCAAGAAGCCCGCGGGCCTGTCCGACGAGCATGCCAGCAAGGTGGCCGCCAAGTTCGCCAAGTTCGTCGGGCTGGGCTTCCAGCAGGACGTCGACATCTGGACGCACAAGAGCCGGATCGACAACCCGCTGCTGTGCGCCGAGGACGGCCCGGTGTACCAGCTCCGCCGCTGGTACGAGCAGTTCTACGTGGACGCCGAGGACGTCACGCCGGACATGACGGACCGGTACGAGTTCGAGATCGACACCACCCGCTCGGTGTCGGCCTGGGAGGACGAGGTCGCCGCGAACCTGGCCCGCCTGGACGGCAGCGGCCAGCCCGGGAACGGGAACGGGCAGGCCGCGGCGGCCCCGGCCGGTCAGGCAGAGGCCGGCCAGCCGGGAGCCGTCTGAGCCATGATCAACGGCCAGCGGGTTCCCCGGCACACCGACGAGCGCCACGCGGCGCTGCAGGAGGTGGCCTGCGGCCGCTGCGGCGCCGCAGTGCAGGTGACGAAGTTCAGCCCCCAGCACACGAGCGTGCAGTGGAGCGCCGGCGCGGTGGCCGCCTGCGCCGAGTTCAGCGCCCGGGCCGCCGGGGGCGAGCGGACCGCGCTGATCCGCACCTGCGCCAGCCTGCGCGACAGCATCGACCGCGCGGTGCTCGAGGGCCGCCTGGAGGTAGCACCGCCGTGAGCCCGCAGCGCACCTTCCACCAGCTGCCGGTGGCCGAGGTGATCAGCGAGACCCACGACGCCTGCTCGCTGGTGTTCGCCGTCCCGCCGGAGCTGTCCGGCGAGTTCGCCTACCGGCCCGGCCAGTTCCTCACCGTGCGCGTCCCCCACAACGGCGAGGGCTCGGTGGCACGCTGCTACTCGCTGTCCAGCTCCCCGCACACCGGCGACCGGCACACGATCACGGTCAAGCGGGTGGACGACGGCTACGCCTCCAACTGGCTCGCGGACAACGTGACCGCCGGGACCGTGCTGGACCTCCTCCCGCCCGCGGGCACGTTCACCCCGCAGTCGCTGGACACCGACTTCCTGATGTTCGCCGGCGGCAGCGGCATCACCCCGGTCATGTCGATCGTCAAGTCGGCGCTCGCCCGCGGCCGGGGCCGGGTGACGCTGATCTACACCAACCGCGACGAGCGCTCGGTGATCTTCAGCCGGGAGCTGCGGCAGCTGGCCGCCGGGGCGGGCAGCCGGCTGCTGGTCCTGCACTGGCTCGACTCGCTGCAGGGCCCGCCGACCGCGGCCGCGATGGCGGCGCTGGCCCGGCCGTTCGCCAGCCGCGAGGTGTTCCTGTGCGGCCCGGATCCCTACATGGCGGTCGTCCGGCAGGCCCTGGGGCAGCTGGGCGTCCCGGCCCAGCGCATCCACATCGAGCGGTTCCTGTCGCTGGCGGAGAACCCGTTCGAGGAGCAGCAGCCCGACGCCGACAGCATGGCCGCCAGCCTGGAGGTCTCCCTCGACGGCGAGAAGCGGGTGCTGGCCTGGCCGGCCGGCACCCGGATGCTGGACGTCCTCATCGACGAGGGCCTCGACGCCCCGTACTCCTGCCGCCAGGGCATCTGCGGCGCCTGCGCCTGCCAGCTCACCGCCGGCGAGGTGAAGATGGCCCACAACGAGGTGCTGGAGGAGGCGGACGTCGCCGACGGCTACATCCTCGCCTGCCAGGCCGTGCCGCTCACCGAGTCCGTCAGCATCATCTACCCGTGACAGCGTCACCCGTACAGGCGGAGGCCGCATGACAACGCCAGCCGAGTTCGACGTCGTGGTGGTGGGCAGCGGCGGCGCGGGCATGACCGCCGCGCTGACCGCGGCGCACCACGGCCTGAGCGTGGTGGTGCTCGAGAAGACGGACCGGTTCGGCGGCTCCACCGCGCGCTCGGGCGGGGGAGTGTGGATTCCCGGGAACGAGGTGCTCCGGAAGGCCGGCGTCGCCGACACCCCCGAGCAGGCCCGGGACTACCTGGCGCACGTGGTGGCATCCGGCGGCGTCTCAACCGTGCGCCAGCAGGCGTTCCTGGAGCACGGCCCGGCCATGCTCGCGTTCATCCTGCGGCACACGCCGCTGCGGTTCATGTGGGTGCCCGGGTACGCGGACTACTACCCGGAGGCGCCCGGCGGGCAGGCCGGGGGCCGCAGCGTCGAGCCGGTGCCGCTGAACGGCCGGATCCTCGGCCCCGAGCTGGCCAACCTGACCCCGCCGTACCTGCCGGCGCCCGCGGGCGTGGTCGTCACCCAGCGGGACTACCGCTGGCTGAGCCTCGGGCCACGCCATCCCCGGGCGATGATGGCCAGCGCCCGGGTGGCGGGCCGGCTGACCCGCGCCCGGCTGCTGCGCCAGCGCACCCTCGGCCTCGGCCAGGCGCTGGCCGCGGGGCTGCGGGCCGGCCTGCTGGCCAAGCAGATCCCGCTGTGGCTGAACACCCCGCTGACCGGCCTGCAGGTGACCGGCGGCCGGGTCACCGGGGTGGAGGTGACGAAGGACGGCGAGCCCGCCGTGATCGGGGCCCGCCGGGGGGTCGTGCTGGCCGCGGGCGGCTTCGAGCGCAACGCGGAGATGCGCCAGCGCTACCAGCGCGCGCCGATCGGGTCGGACTGGACGACCGGCGCGCCGGGCAACACCGGGGACACGATCACCATGGGCGAGGCCCTGGGCGGCGCGCTCGCGCTGATGGACGACGCCTGGTGGGGACCGGCCATCCCGCTGCCCGGCGGCCCGTACTTCTGCCTGTCCGAGCGCAGCCTGCCCGGCTGCATCCTGGTCAACAGCGCCGGCCAGCGGTTCGTGAACGAGTCGGCCCCGTACGTGGACGCGGTGCACGCAATGTACGACGGCGATCCCCCGCACGTCCCGTCCTGGCTCATCCTCGACCAGCGTTACCTGAGCACCTACGTGTTCGCTGGCCGGCCGCCCGGCCGGCCGCTGCCGGGCCGCTGGTACAAGGCGGGCTCGGTGCACCGCGCGCCCACCATCGCCGAGCTCGCCGGGCAGATCGGGCTGGACGCCGAGGCCCTGGGCAAGACCGTCGCCAGGTTCAACGAGTTCGCGCAGGCCGGCCGGGACGAGGACTTCCACCGCGGCGACTCGGCCTACGACAACTATTACGGCGACCCCCGGGTGCGCCCGAACCCGAACCTCGCGCCGCTGGCCCGGGCGCCGTTCTACGCCGTCAAGATGGTCCCGGGCGACCTGGGCACCAAGGGCGGCCTGCTCACCGACGAGCGGGCCCGGGTGCTGCGGGCCGACGGCGGCGTCATCCCCGGCCTGTACGCGGCGGGCAACGCCAGCGCGGCGCTGATGGGCCACAGCTACGCGGGCCCCGGCGCGACCATCGGCCCGGCGATGACGTTCGGCTACATCGCCGCGCTCGACCTGGCGCACGAGTGACAGGCAACCTTCAATAGGCCAGACTCCCTCAGACACGGCAATACCCTCAGGCGCACAAGGGGGGTGGGTGATGGCCGCAGTCCAGGGTGACGTCAAGCCGGGGTACGAGGCGGTGGCCGAGGCGTTCGCGCGCAGCCTGGCCGGGCGCCGCGAGGTGGGCGCGGCATGCGCGGTGAGCGTGGGCGGCGAGATCGTGGCCGACCTGTGGGGCGGCTCCCGCGACCCTGCCCGCGGCCTGCCGTGGGCCGGGGACACCCTGGTGAACGTCTTCTCCACCACCAAGGGCGTGTCGTCGGTCGCGCTGGCGCATGCGCACTCGCGCGGGCTCTTCAGCTATGACGCGCCGGTCGCCCGGTACTGGCCCGAGTTCGCGGCCGCGGGCAAGGACGGCGTGACCGTGCGCCAGCTGCTCTCCCACCAGGCCGGGCTGTGCGCCATCGACGAGCCGCTCAGCCTGGCGGCGCTCGCCGACCCGGACACGGTCGCGGCGGCCATCGCGGCCCAGCGCCCCGCCTGGACGCCGGGCGACCGGCACGGCTACCACGCCGTCTCGCTCGGCTGGTACGAGAGCGAGCTGCTGCGGCGGGTGGACCCGGGCCACCGCACGATCGGCCGCTACTTCGCCCAGGAGATCGCCGGCCCGCTCGGCCTGGACTTCCACATCGGGCTGCCCGACGAGATCCCGGCGGACCGGGTCGCGGTGCTGCAGGCCCGGCACTACGTCGCGAAGATGCCGCTGAACGTGCACAAGATGCCCGCGCCCTTCGTGCTGGGCTACCTGAATCCGCGGTCCATCACCGCCCGCAGCTTCGCCAACCCGAAGGCCCTCGGCCAGCCCCTGCGCTACAACGACCGCGAGGTCATGCGGCTGGAGCTGCCCGCCGCCAACGGCATCGGCACCGCCCGCGCCGTCGCCGCCCTGTACGGGGACCTGGCGATCGGCTCGCCGCGGCTCGGCATCGGCGCCGGGACGCTGACGGCGCTGAGCAGCGCGGCGTCCGACCCCCGCGAGGGCCGGATGGACCAGGTGCTGCGCATCCCCACCCGGTTCTCGCTGGGCTACTGCAAGCCGTGGCCAGGGTTCGAGTTCGGCTCCGACCGTGCCTTCGGCACGCCGGGCGCGGGCGGCTCGTTCGGGTTCGCCGACCCCGAGCTCGGGCTGGGCTTCGGGTACGTGATGAACCGGATGGACTACCACCTGCACTCCGACCCCCGCGAACTGGCGCTGCGCAGCGCCGCCCGGGAGTGCGCGGCCCGCGCCGGGTGACGGCCTGGCATGCTTGGCGTGACGGCCTAACCCAGGGAGCAGCATGGTCGCGGTCAACGAGAACCCCGCCCGGCTCGCGGTGCTCATCGACGCGGACAACGCCCAGCCCTCGATCATCGAGGAGCTGCTGGCGGAGGTCGCCAAGTACGGCACCGCGCACGTCAGGCGTGCCTACGGAGACTGGACCGGCACCAGCCTGAAAGGCTGGAAGGACCAGCTGCTGTCCCAGTCGATCCAGCCGATCCAGCAGTTCGCCTACACCAGGGGCAAGAACGCGACCGACGCGGCCATGGTGATCGACGCGATGGACCTGCTGTACTCGGGCCGGTTCGACGGGTTCTGCATCGTCTCCAGCGACAGCGACTTCACCCGGCTGGCCGCGCGGATCCGCGAGTCCGGCCTGACTGTGTACGGGTTCGGCGAGCGGAAGACCCCGAAGCCGTTCGTGGCGGCCTGCGACAAGTTCATCTACATCGAGAACCTGGCGTACGCCGAGGCCGCCGCCGAGCCCGCCGGCGAGGCGCGCAAGCCGGCCCAGCGGCCGACCGCCGCCCAGCTCAAGCAGGACGCGTCCCTGGTCAACCGGCTGCGCAACGCGGTGGAGGCGGCCTCGGACGATGACGGCTGGGCACCGCTGGCCTCGGTCGGCCACATCCTCACCAACCAGACCCCGGACTTCGACTCCCGCAGCTACGGCTACGCCAAGATCAGCGACCTGATCGCCGCGACCACCCTGTTCGAGATGGAGCGCCGCAGCCCCGGTGACAGCAAGCAAGGCATCCTCTACGTCCGCGACAAGCGCCGCCAACCCGCCAGGAGCACCCGGGCACGCAGCTAGCGCGGGCCCGCCGCGGTCACGCGCTCAGGGATTCGCCTGCCTCTGGCGCCGCGCAGTGGGCGACGACTTCCTCCAGTGAGACGCCGGCCGCTTCGGCCAGCGCGGCCACGGTGAAGAACGCGGGCGTGGCGATCCGGCCGGTCTCGATCTTGCGCCGGTGATCCGGGTTCCGGGGTCCCCGCGGGAGGTGAAGTCGCCGCGGCGCAGGCCGCGCGGGGCTACTTCGCTTGCGAGACTGCCGTCTCCCCTGCCAGCGGCGCGAGTCCGACGAGCTTGGCGAGGAATCGGTCGGCTTGCTCGGGGAAGGGCGGCCAGGGCAGGTCGGGCTCATTGATCCGCAGAGACAGCATGCCGATGACGGCTGTCCGGAGATCGAGTGCGACGGTGGCGGCGTCCCCTGGCGGGGCAACCCCAGCGTCCATGCAACGCTGCACCGCAGCCACAGTGCGCGTGAACAGGACCTCCTTGAAAGGCATGCCGACCTTGCTCTCATGCATCACCTTGTAGAGGCCGGGATGCTCCTGCACCCAGGCCGCCTGCGCCAGGATCCGTGCGCGCAAGCCGAGAGCGGGGTCCTGATGTGCGGCCTCGGCCTCATCCGCAGCCTGGAGCATCTCCGCATGGCAGCGTTGCATGGCCGCCGCGACGAGCGCGTCGCGATCTGGAAAGTACAGGTACACAGAGGTGGGCGAGATCGACACCGCCCGTGCGACCGCGCGCAGCGACAAGGCCTCGTCGTCGGCTAGCTCGCCGAGCATCTGCACGGCGGCGGAAATGATCTCCTCCCGCAGCCGCTCCCCCTGCCCGCGCGCGTTGGGGCGGCGAGGGCCAGCAGGGAGACCTGCCGAGGTGCTGTCGTCCATCGCCGGATCATTCTAGCTTCGCGTACTTGCGCTGCGACGCCCCTAACAATACGCTCGTTCATGCAAGGACAGTTGTCCACATAACTCAGGGGATCGCAATGCCGCTCACGCTTCAAGAGGCTCAGACAGTCATCGCCGGCGCACACGAGCGCGCCGCCACGATAAGTGCACTGGTCACGGTCGCGGTCGTCGACGAGGGCGGACACCTGCAGGCCCTCGGCCGCATGAACGGCGCAGCGCCGCTCTCAGCCCAGATCGCCGAGACCAAAGCGGCCAGCGTCGCCCTCTTCCGCCGCGACGGCGCCGCACTGCGCCAGATGCAGGAGGCCAACCCTGGCTTCTTCGCCCAGCTGGATCGGGCCGTGCGGGTGCCCATCCTGGCGGGCGCCGGCGCGGCGCTCATCCTGCGGGGGGACACCGTCCTTGGTGCGCTGGCGGTAAGCGGCGGAATGATGCCCGGGCAAGACGACGAATGCGCAGAAGCCGCGCTTGCCGTTCTCGCTCCCTAGTCAGGCGGGGCCGAGGACCAGGCCGCTGGTGGGGACGCCGGTGCCGGCGGTGACCAGGACCGGGCCGTCGCCGGGGACCTGGTTGACCGCGGTGCCGCGGACCTGGCGGACGCCCTCGGCGATGCCGTTCATGCCGTGGATGTACGCCTCGCCGAGCTGGCCGCCGTGGGTGTTGAGCGGGAGCCGGCCGCCCAGCTCGATCGCGCCATCCGCGATGAAGTGGCGGGCCTCGCCGCGCGGGCAGAAGCCCAGCTCTTCCAGCTGCATCAGCACGTACGGGGTGAAGTGGTCGTACAGCACCGCGGTCCGCACCTCACCCGGGCTGGCCCCTGACTGCTCCCAGAGCTGGCGCGCCACCACCCCCATCTCCGGCAGGCCGGTCAGGTCGTCGCGGTAGTAGCTGGTCATGGTGAACTGGTCCGGGCCGCTGCCCTGGGCGGCGGCTCTGATCACCGCCGGCGGGCAGCGCAGGTCGCGGGCCCGGTCCAGGGTGGTGACCACGATGGCGACCGCGCCGTCGCTCTCCTGGCAGCAGTCGAGCAGCCGCAGCGGCTCGGCGATCCAGTGGGATGCCTGGTGCCCGGCGAGCGTGATCGGCCGCTGGTAGAACCAGGCATGCGGGTTGGTGGCGGCGTGCTTGCGGTCCGCCACCGCGACGGTGCCGAAGTCCTCGCTGGTGGCGCCGTACACGTGCATGTAGCGGCGGGCCGCCATGGCGACCGTGGCGGCGGGGGTGGACAGGCCCATCGGGTAGTGCCAGCCGTTGTCGATCCCCGACGTGGTCGGCATGGCGACCGCGCCCACCGACACCTGGCCGAAGCGGCGGCCGGAGCGCTCGTTCAGCGCCCGGTAGCAGACCACCACCTCGGCCGCGCCAGCCGCGACCGCCAGCGCGGCCTGGGACACGGTGGCGCAGGCGGCGCCGCCGCCGTAGCCGATCTGGCTGAAGAACCTCAGCTCGCCGACGCCGAGCTCGCGGGCGACCGCGACCTCGGCGTTGCTGTCCATGGTGAAGGTGACCAGGCCATCGACGTCGGCCGGGCTCAGCCCGGCGTCCGCGAGCGCCGCCGCCACCGCCTCGGCCGCCAGCTGCAGCTCGCTGCGGCCGGAGTCCTTGGAGAACTCGGTCGCCCCGATGCCCGCGATCGCCGCCGTCCTGCCGATCATGACGCCTCCCCGGCGGACGTGCGGGTCGTGGTGGCGGGCTGCCCGCCGGGCAGCGTGACGCGGACCGTGCCGGTGACGTGGTCGCCGAGGCTGCACCGGCCGGTGACGCTGATCACCCGCTCATCGCCGTCCCGGCCGGTGACATGACCGGTGAAGGTGAGCGTGTCACCCGCGTAGCACGGCGCGCCGAGCCGGATGGAGATCGACGTGAAGACCGCGTCCGGGCCCGCCCAGGCGGCCACGAACCGCTGCACCAGCCCGGTGCTGGTGAGGATGTTGATGAAGATGTCCTTGCTGCCGCGGGCCACCGCCAGGTCGCGGTCGTGGTGCACGTCCTGGAAGTCGCGAGTGGCCAGCGCCGAGGAGACCACGAACGTGGTGCTGGCCACGATGACGAGCTCGGGCAGTGCCTCCGGCGGCGGCCCGGGATCCGGCGGCGGCTGCGCGGCGGGCCGGGTGGCACCAGACTGGGCTGCGGCCGGCTGGGCGGCGGGCGGGTGGCCGTTGCCGTCGTCCGCGGGCCGCCACACCGGCAGGGTCAGGTCATCGTCGATGCGGTCGAACCCGATCCGGACCGGCATGCCCACCTGTACCCGGGCCGGGTCGACGCCAGGCATGTCGGCGAGCACCCGGACTCCCTCGGGCAGCTCCACCAGCGCGATCACCAGCGGCAGCGTCTTGCCCGGCACCGGCGGGTGATGGTGCACGACGTAGCTGAAGACCTCGCCGGTGCCCGCCGCCACCAGGTAGCCCGTCTCGCCGCCCCGCTCGCGCTGGGCCGCGCCGCAGGCCGGGCACATCGGCCCGGGCGGGTGGCGCAGCGCGCCGCACCCGCCGCAGCGCTGGATCCGCAGTTCCCCGGCGGCGGTCCCGGCCCAGAAGAACGCGGTGTCCGGCGAGATCTGCGGCCGCATCACCGCCCCGGCCGCGGCCGCGGCGGGCTGTGCCTGCGGGCGGAACTTGAGGATCCGGAAGTCCATGGTGGCCACCGGCTCGTCACCGGAGTACCAGGTGGAACGGGTGGTCACGAACCAGCCCTCGCCCAGCGCGGTGCGCTTGGGGCCCACCACGTCCAGCAGGCTGGCCCGCACGCTCACCTGCTCACCGTGCCGCAGGTACCGCAGGTACACCTGGTCACAGTTGGTGGCGACGACCGAGGTGTACCCGGCGTCGTCCAGCGCCCGGGTCATCAGGCCGAGCGGGTCGTCGTCGGTGCGGCCGCGGTGCAGCCCTGGCATCGTCCAGACCTGGATCATCGCGGGCGGGGCCACCAGGCCGCCGTGCACCGAACGGGCCGCGGCGGCCGCATCCGTGTACACCGGGCTGGCGTCGCCGATCGCCTCGATCCAGTTGCGGATCATCGGCAGGTTGACCGGGTCGCGGCCCTGCCGGGCGCTGCTCTCCCCGGCGGCCGCGACCTGCCGCGCCGTCTCCCGGATCGCGCCGGCCACGTCCGGCTCGGCCCCGATAGCGGTCATCTGCCAGTCTCCTGTCCCGAATTACCCGATTCCATCAATGGTTCAGCCCGAGGCCCTCCCGGGGGCCACTGAGTGAACCGCCGATGGTCTTCCGCAAGCCAGCTCAGCGTGGTACCCGGGGGAGGCCGAGGCCGGCGGTGGCGATGAGCTCGCGCTGGACCTCGTTCACCCCGCCGCCGAACGTCAGCACGGTGTTGCGCTTGGCCTGCAGGTCCAGCCACCGGACCAGGTCAGCGGTCTGCTCGTCGGCGGGGTCGCCGTGCCGGCCCACCAGCTCCTCCAGTTCCTGGCCGAGCTGCTGCAGCTGCTCGGAGCCGTAGACCTTGTTGGCCGACGCGTCGGACACGCCGACCCGCTCGGTGGCCGCGACCTGCCAGTTGAGCAGCTCGTTCACGCGCAGGCTGGCATAGCAGCGGGCGAGCACCCGGCGGACGTCGGGCGCCTCCAGCAGCGGGCTGCCGTCCGGGCCGGGCCGGGCCGCCGCCCAGGCCCGCACCCGCTCGTGCAGCGCGGCCAGCCGGCCGGCCGGGCCCAGCATCACCCGCTCGTGGTTGAGCTGCTCGGTGATCAGCCGCCAGCCGCCGTTCTCCTCCCCCACCCGCATCGACACCGGCACCCGCACGTTGTCGTAGTAGGTGGCGTTGACGTGGTGCGCCCCGTCGTGGGTGATGATCGGCGTCCACGAGTAGCCGGGGTCACGGGTGTCCACGATCAGGATGGACAGCCCGCGGTGTTTCGGGGCGTCCGGGTCGGTGCGCACCGCAAGCCAGATGTAGTCGGCGTCGTGGCCCCCGGTGGTGAAGATCTTCTGGCCGTTCACCACGTACTCCCCGCCGTCGCGGACCGCCCGGGTCCGCAGCGAGGCCAGGTCGGTGCCTGCCTCCGGCTCGGTGTAGCCGATCGCGAAGTGCAGCTCCCCGGCCAGGATCTTCGGCAGGAAGAAATCCTTCTGTTCGTCCGTGCCGTGCAGCTGCAGGGTCGGCCCCACCGTCTGCAGGGTGACGGCCGGGAGCGGGATGTCGGCCCGTGCTGCTTCGTTCACAAAAATCTGCTGTTCGACCTGGCCGAGGCCGCGCCCGCCGTACTCCTCCGGCCAGCCCACGCCCAGCCAGCCGTCGCGGCCCATCCGCCGGACCAGGTCACGGTAGACGCCGCCGTGCCGCGCGGTCAGCATCGCCTCGCGCTCGGCCGGCGACAGCAGCGAGCCGAAGTAGGCCCGCAGCTCGTCGCGCAGCGCCCGCTGGCTGCCGGTCAGCTCGATGTACATGGCGGTCACACCCTCTCGCCCAGCCGGTCCAGGCGGTAGCTGGCGCCGCCGGTGAACCGGGCGAGGTCTTTGATCAGTGCCGACAACCGCGGCAGCGGGTAGGTGACATCCATGCCCATGCCGCCGTGCAGGTGGTGGCAGGTCCGCGCGGCGGCCGGGCCGTATTCGGCGAGCCAGTACGCGGCCACGTCCAGGTCCGGGCCCGCGTCCAGGCCCGCGTCCAGCCGCCAGCAGGCCGACAGGGTGGCCAGATGCAGGGTGCGTACGGCGATGTAGACGTCGGCGATGTGCTGCGCGGCGGCCTGGAAGGTCGCCAGCGGCCGGCCGAACTGCTGCCGGGTGCCGATGTGCCTGGTGGTGAGGTCGAGCGACGCGGCCAGCGCACCGTCCGCCAGGCAGCACGCGCCCGCGAGAGCGAACTGGTACAGGCCCTCCGCCGCGCCGGCGCCGAGCACGCCGGCCACCGGCGCGCCGGCCAGCCGCAGCGTGTACTCGGGGTCGCCGGCAGAGGTGTGCGTGCGGGTCAGCGTCACCCCCGCCGCGGCCGGGCTGACCACCGCCACCGCGGCAGCGCCGCCGTCCGCCACCGGGACCAGCACCCAGGAGGCTTCCGCGGCGTAGGGCACGCCGACCTTGACACCGGTCACGGTCCCGCCGCTCAGCGTGGCGGCCGGGACGCCCGGCATCGGGTCCGACGGTTCCCGCAGCGCGGCGGTGAGCACGGTGTCGCCGGTGGCGACGCCCGCCAGCGCGGTCTCCTGCAGCGCCCGGTCACCCCAGCGGGTGACCGGCAGCACGCCCAGCATGAGCGTGGCCAGCGCGGGCACGGCGGGCGCGTGCCGGCCGGTCTCGGTCAGCAGCGCGGCGGCATCCGCCGTGCCGAGCCCGTCGCCGTCCAGCCAGTCCGGCAGCACCAGCGACAGCAGGCCCGCCTGCCCGTACTCCTTCCACAGGGCGCGGTCATACGTCTCGCCGGACCCTGCTCCGGGTTCCGCGCTTTCCTGCGCGGCAGCGACGCTGACCGGGCGGGCCGACGCCAGCACCCGGGCCGCCAGCCGGGTGACCTCCTGCTGGGTCTCGGTCGGGGTGAAGTCCACTCAGCGCATCTCCTCCCTGGGCAGGCCGAGCACGCGCTCGCCGACCATGGACAGCAGGATCTGGGTGGTGCCGCCCGCGATGCTCAGGCACCGGGTCATCAGGAACTCCTGCAGCGGCTCCGCCTCCGCGGCGCCGTCTGGGCCGGCCAGCAGCAGCGCCGCCTCGGCGACCGCCTGCCGGTGCGCCACCCCCTGCAGCTTGCGCACGGCCGCCAGGTGCCCGGCGTCGGTCCCGGCGAGCTGGGCCTGCGCGGCCCGCAGGTCCAGCAGCGACCCGGCCAGGCCGTCGGCGACCAGCGTCCCCGCCCGCGCCAGCACCCGCGGGTCCGCTGCCAGCCCGTCGGCCCGGATCTTCCCGAGCAGCCCTTCCACCTCGTCGCCGAACGCCGAGCCGCGGCCCATGGCCAGCCGTTCGGTGGCCAGCGCGCTGCGGGCGATCCGCCAGCCGCCGCCCGGCTCGCCCACCACCCGGTCGTCCGGCACGAACACCTCGTCGAGGAAGACCTCGTTGAACATGGCGCGGCCGGTGATCTCCCGCAGCGGCCGGATGTCGATGCCGTCGCTGTGCATGTCCACCAGGAAAAAGGTAATCCCGCGGTGCTTGGGCACCGGGCTTTCCCGACCAACCGGCCCCGACCGACCTCCCGGCGGGTCGGTGCGGGCCAGGCAGATCGCCCAGTCGGCCTGGTGGGCGAGGGACGTCCACACCTTCTGCCCGGTCAGCCGCCAGCCGCCGGGCACGCGGGTGGCCCTGGTCCGCAGCGACGCCAGGTCCGAGCCGGCCTCGGGTTCGCTGAACAGCTGGCACCAGGTGATCTCGCCACGCAGGGTGGGGCCCGCGAACGCCTCCCGCTGGGCGTCGGTGCCGTGCTGGACCACGGCCAGCCCGGCCCACCCGCCGATCACCAGGTCGGGCCGGGTCAGCCCGGCCCGGTGCAGCTCCTCGTCGATGACGAGCTGGTCCGCGGGCGAGGCACCGAGCCCGTACGGCGGGGGCCAGTGCGGGGCCACGTAGCCGGCGTCGGCCAGCGCCGCCCGGCGCTGGTCTTCCGGCAGCGCCGCCACCGTGGCCGCCACCGCCCGGGCCGCCGCGGCGGCCGGCCCGGCGGCTGCCTCCGCTTCCGGGCCGCCGCCGGCGGCAGGCCCGGTCACGGCCAGGCCCACCCGGCGGCGGGCGCCGGCCAGCGCGAGGCTCGCGGTCCGTTCCTGCCAGGCCGCGCTGCCGCCGAGGAGCTGGCGCAGCGCGAGCGCCCGCCGCAGGTACAGGTGGGCGTCGTGCTCCCAGGTGAAGCCGATCCCGCCGAGGACCTGGATGCAGTCCTTGGCGTTGTCCACGGCGGCGTCGAGCGCCAGCGCGGCCGCGGCCGCGGCCGCCAGCGGGTGCTCGGCGGGCGCCTCGTCCGCGGCGCGGGCGGCGTCCCAGGCCAGCGCGGCGGCGGTCTCCGCCCGGCAGAGCATGCCCGCGCACAGGTGCTTGACCGCCTGGAACGAGCCGATCGGCCGGCCGAACTGGTGGCGGGTGCGGGCGTACTCGGCGGCGGTCGCGGAGCACCAGGCCGCCACCCCGGCGGCCTCGGCCGCGTACAGGGTGGCGGTCAGCGCCCGCACCCGGGCCGTGCTCAGCCCGGCGACGACCTGGCCGGGGCCGATGACCGCGTCGAACGCCGCCGTGGCCAGCGGCCGGGAAAAGTCGGCCGGGTCGCGCCCGGTCACCGTCACCCCGGGGTGCGTGGCCGGGACGGCGAACCACACCTCGCTGTCGCCGGTCACCGCCGCGGCCAGCAGGTGCCCGTCCGGCCAGCCGGACCCGGCCGCGCCCGCGGCCAGGGTGAGCCCGGACCCGCCGGTCACCCGCAGCGTCCCGTCGGGCTGCCAGCCGCCGGTGAGCGCGGGCGTGGGCAGGCAGACGGCCGCGGTGGCCTCGCCGGCCGCCAGGCCGGCCAGCAGCGGGCCCACGCCGGGCAGGCTCGCGTGCGGCGCCAGCGCCAGCCCGGCCAGCGCGGTGGGCAGCACCGGCCCGGGCGCCAGCGCCACGGTGAGCTCCTCCAGCGCGGCGGCCAGGTCGGCGACGCTGCCGCCGGCACCGCCCGCGGCGGCCGGCAGCGCGATGGCGAACACGCCCAGGCCGGCCAGCTCGCCCCAGCACCGCTCACGGGCGGCCGGGCCGGGCGGCTCGGCCCCCGGCTCCTGGGCGCGCACGAGGGCGATGGTGCCCGCCCGCTTCGCCCAGTCCCGGATGGCGGCCTGCAGGGCCCGCTGCTCCTCGGTGGCGGCGATCGGCACCGGCCCCTCCTGCTTGGTCCTTGCTGACAGCGCTCTTCCGGCTGACAGAATTAGAACACGTTACAGTGGCCGCCGGCCAGCGTCCCTGCGCGGCGCGGGAGCCGGGCCGTTGCTACGCTGGGTAAGTACAGCCGGGTTGCGGGAGACGAGGGGAAACGGATGGCGACACCGAGAACAGGTACCATCGCCGCATCCGGGACGAATAGTGACGGGGAGTTCGCCTCGGCGGCCCAGCGTGACCGCCGCAAGCGCATCCTCGACGCGACCCTGGCCCTGGCTTCCAAGGGCGGCTACGACGCCGTCCAGATGCGCACCGTGGCCGAGCAGGCCAACGTGGCGCTCGGCACCCTCTACCGCTACTTCCCGTCCAAGATCCACCTGCTGGTGTCCGCGCTGGCCCGGGAGTTCGAGCGCACCCAGGAGAAGCTGGACCGGGCGGTGATCCCCGGTGACACCCCGGCCGAGCGGATGCTGTACGTGCTCGGCCGGATGACCCGGTTCATGCAGCGCGACCCGATGCTGGCCGAGGCCATGACCCGGGCCTTCATGTTCGCCGACCCGAGCGCGGCCGCCGAGGTCAACCAGGTCGCCCAGCTGATGGAGCGGATGCTGACCCGGGCCATCCACGAGGGCGAGCCGACCGCCGACGAGGCGGCGATCGCCCGCATCATCGGCGACGTGTGGCTGTCCAACCTCGTCGCCTGGGTGACCCGCCGCGCCTCGTGGAACGACGTCAGCAACCACCTGGAGCTGGCGGCCCGGCTGCTGCTGCGCTGAGCGCTACCCCATCAGGCTGTCCAGGAACGGGGTGCTGAACACCCCGTAGGGGTCGTAGCCCTTGAGGATCGACACCGCGGCGCTCCAGCCGTCGGCGCTGGCCTGGCCTGCGCTGACGGTGACCGGGATGGTGCCGCCCAGGACGGCGGGGTCGGTCCACGGCCCGGCCGCGGTGCATGCCCACGCCTTCGACCACTCCGGCCGTACGGTGGCGTAGCTGCCGCTGTAGTGGCTCCAGATCCAGCTCTCCATGTCCGCGTAGAACTGCGAGAACCCCGGCGTCACCGGCAGCGTGCCCATGTCCAGCCAGACCGCGGTGTCCCACTCCGGGTGGTCGGGCCGGGGCCGGACCGAGGAGAGGATCGGCTGCTGGGCGCCGCTCACCCCGACCTCGCCGGGCTGGTCCAGCCCGGTTACCCGGATCTCGATCGGGCCGTTCATCGGGTACTGACCGAGGCTCTGGTAGTGGCTGAGGCGGCTGCTGTACTGGGCGTAGAAGTCGCTCACCACCTGCTGCATGCTGGCACGCGAGGTGATGACGGCGTAGCCGGCCTCCACGATCCGGGCGGTGTCCGGCTTGACGTACAGCAAGGTGTTCCGGGACTGGCCCCAGATGTCCCAGACCCCGTCGAACACCAGCCCGGTGTCCACCAGCGCCAGCGCGGCCGCCTCGAACGCGGGCGTGCCGCTGGTGTCACCGGCGGCGACCTGGCCGAAGAAGGTGTTCTCCGACGAGGTGATCCCGTAGCTGAAGGGATAGTTGTAAGGGTTGTTGACCTGGACCGACAGCAGCGGCTTGGACGGCGCGATGGTCCAGATCTTGAGCCAGGGATTGGCGGTGAACGGGAACCAGATGGCCTCGATCCGCCCGCTGCCGGCCACATAGCTGGCGAACGAGTGCGATCCGGCGCTGGCGGGCGGGGCGAACACGTCGCCCACCGCCTGGTTCACCCAGCTCTGGCAGCGCAGGTTCTGGTTCTGCGCGGTCTGCAGAGTGACCTCGGTGACGAACGCCCGCCCGAGGTGCGCCAGGAAGGGGCGGATGTCCGGGTCGGTGCGCTGGAACGTCCTGAGCACGTACTGGCTCCGGCCGGCGTCCCACACCACCGCGGTCAGCGACAGGATCAGGTTGGACAGCGAGCCGTAGCTCTGCCCGGCCAGCCGGGTCTCGCCGGTCGCGGGGATCGCGCTGCCGTGCGCGTTGATCGCCAGCATGCCGCCGACCGTGATGTCGCCGGGCGCGGGCATCGCGCAGAGGCCGCGCCCGGCGCCGGCCAGCGCGCTGGTCAGGGCGTCCATGGTGGTCCCGGTCTGCACCGTCACCGAGCCGGCGCTGACCGAGACCGAGGTCAGGTGCTGGGTGGTGTCCACCAGCACGTAGCCGGCCCCGCTGCTGCCGGCCGGAAGCAGGATGGGTGACCAGTTGTGGCTCATGCCCTTGGCGCGCAGCCGGTAGCCGTTCGCCTGCGCCCAGTTGGCGAGCGTGACCACGTCCGCAGGGCTGGCCGGGGCGCAGGTCCACGCGCTGCTGATGGAGATCATGCCGGCCCAGTTGGTGTAGCCCTGCTGGTACAGCGGGATCCCGGCGGGGAAGTTGGGCGGAGCGGCGGTCGCGGCCTGCGCCCTGGTGACCCGGAAGGCCGGGACCCAGGCCAGTGCGCCGGCAGCGGCGGCACTGGCCAGGAAGCTGCGTCTCGATGGCGGGCCGGAGTCGTGGCGAGACGTCATCGGCTCTCCTCAGGCTGGCTCCCAGGCCCATCAGCCAAGCATGCGCTTGGTAGGTTTGGGAGCATTTGCCCCACCGTAGAATTGGCCGGGATCCCCGGCAATAATGCAACAGGTTCTAGTTTTGTCGACGAATGGCAACACGAGCCAGCGCCCCGCCGTGCCCGGTGGCAGCCTCGCGGCGGTGGACACAGCAGGCCCGCGAGGGCGATACTGCAACGCGTTCCAGCCCGGACAGGAGTGAGGCGTGGCCCCGCAGGCAGCAACCGATGGCAGTCCCCTGTTCCGCGCTGACCTCGCCCGGTCCGCGCGGCTGCTGCGGGCGTTCCGCACTGAGCAGGCGGACCCCTGCGGCTACTACACCGGGCTGGCCGCGGACACCGTCCGCCAGCTCGCCCAGTACACGGAGCTGCGGGAGCGGGTCGTGCTCGATGTCGGCGGCGGGCCGGGTTTCTTCGTGCGGGAGCTGCGGGCCGCCGGGGCGCGGGCGTTCTGCGTCGACACCGACTGCGGGGAGCTGGCCGCGCACGGCAGGCCCGAGCGCGGCAGTACCCAGGGCAGCGCGCTGCGGCTGCCGGTGGCCACCGGCTCGGTGGACGTGAGCTTCTCCGCGAACGTCCTCGAGCACGTCCCGGACTGGCGGCTCA
>JBLMWU010000154.1:0-25709 GCA_050257395.1 Gemmatimonadota bacterium
CAGGTCGGCAAGGACGGCCGGTTCTTCCTGCTCAACCGGGACGGTCTCGGCGGCCGCAGCACCTCGAACAACAGCCGGGCCCTCAGTGTGACGAAGGCGTTCAACGGTGAGTGGGGCCACCCCGCGGTCTTCGCCGACACCCCCACGCTGAGCTCTGGCACCGCGGCCGGAGCGAATGACTTCATCTACTACATCGGCAAGGGTGACAACCTGCGGTTCCTCAAGTTCGGGGTGAACGGCTCGGACAAGCCGACGCTGCATCAGATCGGCAACAGCACGGTCTCGTTCGGCTACTCCTCCGGCTCCCCGGCGGTCACCTCTTCCGGCACCGACCCGGCAAGCGCGGTGGTGTGGGCGGTGTACACGAACAACGCGGCTGGCGGCGGCGCCACCCTGGAGGCGTTCCCGGGCACCCCGCAGGCGGCTGGCTGGCCGTCGGGCTGCACGTCGGGCTGCGCGGTGCACCCGCTGGCCTCCTGGCGGATCTTCACCACCGCCGCCAAGTTCACCAACGTCGCCACCTCCGGGAACATGGTCTTCGTCGGCACCCGGTCGGGCGCGACCTCCTCGGACGGCACGGTGTACGGGTTCGGTGCCCCGGCCGCCGCGGCTCCGGTCGCGCCCGCGCCCGCGGCCACCCTGGGCCAGGCCCCGGTCAACGCCACCGCCACCAAGAGCGTCACCCTGACCGCCACCAAGACGGTGACGGTGACCGGGGTGAGCGCGGCCACCGGCGCGGTCGGCAGCCCGCCACCGCCCGGCACCGCGGCCCCGGCGCAGTTCTCGGTGAACACCGGCAAGGCGACGTCGTCGGCCATCCGCACCAGCACCCCGGCGCCGAATGCGAGCGGCAGCACGCCGAGCCCGCTCGGCAGCGCCATCCCGAGCCCCACCAGCTCGCAGGTGAGGTTCCCGGTGACGCTGCACAAGGGGGACAAGCTGACCGTGCCGGTCACCTTCAGCCCGTCGGCGCCCGGCGGCGCGACCGGGGCGGTCACGTTCGCGACCAGCGCCGGGCCGCAGGACGTGGCCGTGGCCGCGGTCGGCACGACGGCCGGGCTGTACGCCAACCAGCAGAACGTGCAGTTCGCGCTGGTCAACGACATCGGGCAGTTCGAGAGCGACGTCCCGGCCGGCGTCACCGTGCCGCGGGAGTTCAACATCGTCAACGGCGGCACCCAGCCGCTGAAGATCAGCTCGGTGAACCCGCCCGGCGGCCCGTACACAGTGGTCAGCGGGCCGCAGCCAGGCGACGTGCTCAAGCCCGGCGAGTCGCAGGTGGTCCAGATCGAGTTCACCCCGGCCGCCCCCGGCAGCTACCCCGCGGCGTACTCGATCAGCGGCGATGACGGCACCACCGCCACCGTCAAGCTGACCGGCACGGGCCTGCCGCCGGACGCGCTGTTCAAAGCCTCCCCGGCAACGCTGGACTTCGGCCCGGTGAAGGTCGGCAAGACCGCCCACGGCGTGATCACCCTCACCAACACCGGCAACGAGCCCGCCACCGTGGTGAGCACCTCCCCGCTGGCCGGGCCGTTCACCCGGACGGTCCACATGCCGGCGCAGCTGCCCGTCAACGCCGGCTACGACGTGCGGGCACCCATCTCCTTCACCCCCCGGCACAAAGGAACCTTCACCACCACCTACACCTTCACCTGGTCCGACATCACCGGCACCCACACCCTGTCGGTGAAGATCACCGGCAAAGGCGTCTGAACCCGGAGTCAGGGGACTGTCAGGAAGATGGCTCTGTCGGACTTCCGGGGGTGACAGCGTGTCAGGTGACGTCACGATGGGCTAGGTATGGTATGGACCGTTACCGTTACCGTGTGACATAAGTGGGCTTGTGGGAGTGGTGTTATCCGGGCTGTCTTCCCTGATCATCGAGGATGTGGCGGACCAGGATCGGGTGATCGTGGTCCGGGCGCGGACGGCGGGAGGGCCGGTGCCGTGCCCGCGGTGCGGTACTGAGACGGGCCTGGGTGCACGGGCATTACGAGCGGACCGTCGCGGACGTGCCTGCTGACGGCCGCCCAGTCGTGCTTCATGTCCGGGTGCGGCGGATGCGGTGCCCGGTCCTGGGCTGCCCGGTCCAGACATTCCGCGAGCAGGTCCCGGGTGTGCTGGACCGCTACCAGCGGCGGACCACGCGGCTGGCAGGCGAGGCCGGTGAGGCCGTCCGCCGGTTAGCGGGCCGCGCCGGGGCGGGTCTGCTGACCGCGCTGGGCGTCCCGTTATCCCGTGATACCGCCCTGCGGATACTGCTGCGGCTTCCACTGCCCCCGGTCAGCGTCCCCCGCGTGCTGGGCGTGGATGATTTCGCGCTGCGCCGTGGCCACGCCTACGCGAATGTGCTGATCGACGCCGAGACCGGGGAGCAGATCGATGTCGTCGCGGGCCGCAAGGCTGATGCGCTGGAAGTGTGGCTGCGCCAGCACCCTGGTGTTGAGGTTGTGTGCCGGGACGGTTCCGGCGCCTACGCCGAGGCGGTCCGCCGCGCGCTGCCCGGCGCGGTCCAGGCGGGCGACCGCTGGCACCTATGCGCAGCTCGGCGTGGGAGCCGTGCATGCCGACCGTCACCACCCGCTCCCCGGGCTGGCACCGGGTTACCTGCCCGCCAACCGCCAGGATCGGGCCCGCGGCCTGGTAGCCGACGATGGGCGGCCCGCCGGTGACCTGGTCGCGGGCACGGTGGAGGGTGTCCCCGCCCTCGACGCTGATCGCTTCCACCTGGACCAGCACGCCGTCGGGCGCGGGCTGCGGGTCGGGCACGTCTTCGTAGCGGAAGACGTCCGGGCCGCCGGGCTGGTAATAGACGGCTGCCTTTATGGCTTCACGGCGCGCACGAAGGCGCTGGTGACCCTGCCAGCCACCTGCGGCGCGAGCCGGTCGGCGTCCAGGCCCGCCGAGGCCAGGAATTCGCGGGCCTCGTCCTCGCCGAAGACCCGGGTGGCCTGCACCTCGATGCCGGTGAACCCGGCTGCCTGCAGCTTGGCGCGGTAGTCGCTCTCGGCCAGCGCCCCGGCGAAGCAGCCCGCCCACAGCGTGGTGTTCTCCCGCAGTTCCTGCGGGATGGAGCCGCGGATGACGATGTCCGACACCGCGAACCGCCCGCCGGGCCGCAGCACCCGGAACGCCTCGCGCAGCACCTGGTCCTTGTCGGCCGACAGGTTGATCACACAGTTGGAGATGATCACATCGACCGCCGCGTCCGGCAGCGGGATGTCCTCGATCTGCCCCCGCAGGAACTCCGCGTTGGGCAGGCCCGAGCGGGCCTTGTTCTGCTCCGCCAGGGCCAGCATCTCGTCGGTCATGTCCAGCCCGTAGGCCTTGCCGGACGGGCCGACCCGCCGCGCGGACAGCAGCACGTCGATGCCGCCGCCGCTGCCCAGGTCCAGCACCACCTCGTCGGGCTTGAGCTCGGCCAGCGCCGCCGGGTTGCCGCACCCGAGGGAGGCCTCCAGCGCCTCGGCGGGCACCGTCCCGGCTTCTGCCACGTCGTAGAGCTCACTGGAGACCGGATCACACGAGCAGCCGGCAGCCGCGCCATCCAGGACCCGGCGTGCCTCCTGGCCGTAATGGTCCCTGACCCGCTGCCTGACCTCGTTGCCGTTCATACTTCCCCCTCCTGCTGCCGGTCCTCGTCCGCGCAGCAGCACTCGCTCAGGTAGCCGATCAGCTGGCGCGCGTGCCCGAAGTCCACCGCGTAAAAGACCTGGCGTCCCTCCCGCCGCGAGCGCAGCAGGCCCGCGCGGCTCATCTCCTTGAGGTGGAAGGAGAGAGTCTGCGGGGGGATCTCCAGCTTGCGCGCGAGGTCCCCGGCGCTCTCACCAGTGCCGCCCCTGCGCACCAGCAGCCGGAACAGCTCCAGGCGGGTCTCATGGGCGAGCGCCGCCAGGCCGCTGATCACAGCCGCCGGACTCAGATCGGTCACTTCGTTCTTCATCGCAATTCGACTATACCACACTAGTCGAATTATGGTTCCGGGGCCAGCGCCGGCGGCGAGCCAGCCAGCGTGAGAGATGACGTTCGTCCCTGGCGGCCGGAACGGCCTCCGGCCGAGTCTGGGTGAGAAGGGTGCGTGAGCGCCGCCGCACCCGTTCCAGCACGCAGGGGGAGAGTCATGATTCCTGTGAAACAGGCCGCGTCGGAGTTCCTGGCCAAGAAGCGGATCGCGGTGACCGGTGTGTCCCGCACCCCGAAAGATCACGGCAGCAACATCGTCTACAAGCGGCTCCGCGACCGCGGCTACCAGGTGTTCGCGGTCAACCCGCACGCTGACCACGTCGAAGGCGACGAGTGCTACCACGACCTGAAATCGATCCCGGGCGGCGTCGAGGCGGTGGTGATCGGGACCAGGCCCGATACCGCAGAGGCGACCATGCGCGAATGCGCCGAACTGGGCATCAGGCACGTGTGGATGCACCGCGGGCCCGGCACTGGCAGCGTGTCACCCGCGGCCACCAAGTACGGCCGGGAACACGGGATCACCGTGATCGACGGCGGCTGCCCGCTGATGTTCAACCCCACCGCCGATTTCGGGCACAAGATGATGCGCGTCATGATGTCCAGCCATGTCCCCAAGCAGGTGTGAGGCGGGAATCAGCTGACGGGACGCCGGACGGGGCCGGCGGTCAGGGCTGCGGGGAGCCGATGAGGGTGCCCAGGCCGGCCAGGGCCTGGGTGCGGGCGCGGTAGTAGACCCACACGCCGCGCTTGTCCCGTTCCAGCAGGCCCGCCTCGTGCAGCACCTTGAGGTGGTGGCTGATGGTCGGCTGGGACAACTCGAACGCGCCGGTCAGGTCGCACACGCACGCCTCGCCGCCGGGGCTGGAGGCGACCAGCGACATCAGCCGCAGCCGTACCGGGTCGGCCAGCGCCTTGAGCAGGGGCGCGATCTGCCCGGCCTGCCCGGCTGACATCGCCCCGCCTGACAGCGGCGCGCAGCATGCGGTGGTGCCGCCCAGGTCCAGGACCACCAAAGACTTCGGCATGCATCTATATTGACAGATGTCGATGTCTGTGGCAAGCTCAGGGCGGTCAGACACATAGACAGCTATCAATGTCTAGCAGGAGGTTCCCCATGTCCCGCGTGCAGCTCGCCCTCAACGTCTCCAACCTGGAGGAGGCGATCGCGTTCTACTCCCGGCTGTTCGGCACCGAGCCGGCCAAGACCCGGCCCGGCTACGCCAACTTCGCGATCACCGAGCCGCCGCTCAAGCTGGTCCTGCTGGAGAACCCCGGCCAGGGCGGCACCCTCAACCACCTGGGCGTGGAGGTGGCCGACACCGGCACCGTCGAGGCCGAGCAGGCCCGGCTCGCCGAGGCCGGGTTCGCCTCCATCGAGGAGCGCGACACCACCTGCTGCTACGCCAGGCAGGACAAGTTCTGGGTGCAGGGCGCACCCGACGGCGAGCGGTGGGAGATCTACACCGTGCTCGCCGACAGCCAGACCTTCTCCGGCGAGAACGAAGACGACGGGCCTGCCTGCTGCGGCAGCGACCCCGGCCAGGCCCAGGAGCCAGCCAGGTCTGCGGCCCGGTGCTGCTAGCGGCCGCTCCTTACCGGCCCGCGGCTGGCCGGGGCCCGGCGGTTCCGCGGCGTGTCCCCGGTGCCGGGGAGAACGCGGCTGACTGAGGCCTCTCCAGGTCCTCCTAGCGGCGGCTCCGGGGCAGGCCGGAACACCCACTCGCCGCAGCGTGTTCACGCGCCTGTGCCCAGGATGTCGCCGAGCACCTCGATGCCGGTGCGGATGGCCTGCTGGCTGGTGTTGCCGAAGCCGAGCACGAGCTGCGGCGGGTCGGCGGAGCGGCTGGCCCGGTTGGCGCTCATCCCGTAGAGCCCGACCGAGCGCTGGCGGGCGGCGGCGATCACGGCGGGCTCGGCAGCGGCGGCGGGGAGGTGGGCGACGGCGTGGAAGCCAGCGGCCAGGCCGGTCAGCCGCACAGCGGGGGCGTGACGGGCAAGCGACTGGACGAGCACATCGCGGCGGGCCGCGTACTCGGTCCGCATCCGCCGCAGGTGCCGGTCATAGCGGCCGGTCTCGATGAGGATGGCCAGCGCGACCTGGTCCAGGCCGGGCGAGCCGCGGTCGGTGAGCTGCTTGCCGCTGGCGAGGTCGCCGGCCAGGCCGGGCGGGCTGACGATCCAGCCCAGCCGCAGCACCGGAGCGAGCGACTTGCTGACCGTCCCCAGCGCCACCACCCGGTCGGGGGCCAGCCCCTGCATGACCCCGACGGGGTCCTTGTCGTAGCGGAACTCGGCGTCGTAGTCGTCCTCGATGATGGTGGCCTGCCGCCGGGCGGCCCAGTCCAGCAGCGCCAGCCGCCGCTCAGGCGCCAGCACCACGCCGGTCGGCCACTGGTGCGCCGGGGTCAGCACGACCGCACCGGCACCGGTGGCTTCCAGCGCCGCCACGTCCACGCCGTGCTCGTCCACGGGCACCGGGACGGCCTGGACTCCGGCCCAGGCGGCGGCCGCGGCCATGGCTTCGGGCTGCCCGGGGTCCTCGAAGCCGACCCGGCGCAGCCCCCGGCCCGCGAGCGCGCGCAGAACCAGGCCGAGCCCTTGCGCCATGCCGGAGCAGATGATGATCTGGCCGGTGGCGGTGTCCGCGGCGCGGACCCGGCTCAGGTAGGCCGCGATCACCTCGCGCAGCCGCGGGCTCCCGGCGGGGTCGCCGTAGCCGAACTCGGTGTTCGGCGCGGCCCGGCAGGCCTCACGGACCGCCCAGGCCCAGGCCTCACGCGGGACCGACCCCAGGTCGGGCACGCCGGAGGCGAAGTCGGCGGCCAGCCGGGCAGGCCGCGCCGGCGGCCGCGCCGGGACCGGCCCGGCCCGGGTAGCCGCCCTGGCCACCCGGGTGGCTGAGCCGCCGCGTGTGACCAGGTAACCCTCTGCCAGCAGCTGCGCGTAGCACTCCTGCACCAGGCCGCGGGACAGGCCCAGCGCGTGCGCCAGCGCCCGTGATGACGGCACCCGCTCCCCCGCGCCCAGCCGCCCCGACCGGATCGCCTGCCGGAACTGGTCTTCCAGCTGCGCCCGCAGCGGCGCCGGGCGTGCCCGGTCGAGCGTGATGAGCACCTCCGGAGCCAAACCGGACCACTCCACAGCCATGAAACCGGACCTTACCGGAGATCCGGTTGCGCCCTAGCGTCGTGGCCATGACGACAGCAGCAGTTGATTCCCGCCCCGCAGTTGCGCTTCCGCAGCGGCCGCCGCTGGTCACCCGGCCGCTGCTGCTGCGGTTCGTGTCAGTGATCGGATCGTCGGTGAGCTTCTACCTGCCGCTTTCCGTGGTACCGCTGTACGTGAAGGCGTCCGGTTCCGACGCTGGCGCGGGCCTGGCGACCAGCGCGCTGCTGCTCGCCACGGTGGCCGCCGAGCTCGCCACCCCGCGGCTGGTGGCCCGGGCCGGCTACCGGCTGTCGCTGACCGCCGGGCTGGCCCTGCTCGGCGCGCCCGCGCTCGCCCTGCTGTGGCCGGCGAACCTTGCCGTGGTGACCGCGGTGAGCATCGCCCGCGGGGCCGGTTTCGCGATCACGACCGTGGCCGGGGGCGCGCTGACCGCGTCGCTGATCCCCGCGCAGCGGCGCGGGGAGGGGCTGGGCCTGGTCGGCGTCGTCGGCGGCGTCCCGTCCCTGCTGAGCCTGCCGGCCGGGGTGTGGGTGGCGGACCGCTGGGGGTATGCCCCGGTGTTCGCCGCGACCGCGGCGGCCGCCCTGCTGGCGCTCGCCTCCGTGCCCGGGCTGCCGGGCCGGGCGGGAGCCGGGCACCACGCCGGCGGCGTGCTGGCCGGGCTGCGCGACCCCGGGCTGATCCGGCTCGCCGCCGTGTTCGCGGCGTCGACTGTGGCAACCGGGGTGCTGGTCACCTTCCTGCCCCTGGCGGTCCCCGCAGTGGCGGCCGGCGTCGCCACCGCCGCGTTGTTCGCCCAGCCCGCGGCCGCCACCGCGGCCCGGTGGGCGGCCGGGCGGATCGGCGACCGTCATGGCCAGGCCCGGCTGCTGTGTCCCGGCGTGCTGCTCTGCGCCGCGGGCATGGCCTGCATCGCCGCCACCCACGCCCCGGTCCTGGTGATCAGCGGCGCGGCCTGCTTCGGCACCGGGTTCGGCCTGCTGCAGAACGCGACCCTCGCCATGATGTACGCACGCGGCTCCCACGGCAGCTACGACGCGGTCAGCGCCATCTGGAACGGCGCCTACGACGCGGGCATGGGCGCCGGAGCGGCCGGCATCGGGCTGCTGGTCGCGCACACCGGCTATCCGGCGGCATTCCTGCTGACGGCCGCGCTGGTGCTGCCTGCGCTCGTGCCCGCGCTCGCCAGCCGGACGCGAAAGGACAGGGCCAGCCAGGCGGGGCCGGCTCGCCCCATCGCCCGGACCGCAGCCGCTGACGCCAGGTCTTGTGCCGCCGGGTATCCCGGATCCGGCCATGGCGCGACTACGGTGGGGTAGTTTGCCCCGTATGGCGCGTTACTCCCGCTGCGCCTAGGAGGCACGATGCCGGTGACGCCCGCGGACGTGAGGAACAAGCAGTTTGCCAGCACCCGGCTGCGGCCCGGCTACGACGAGGAAGAGGTCGACGCCTTCCTCGACGAGGTCGAGGCTGAGCTGGAGAGGCTGCTCCAGGAGAATCAGGAGCTGCGGGCCAAGCTGTCCGAGGTCATGCGCGGCGGCGCCCCTGCCGTGCCCATGCTCAGCTCGCCGCTGGGTGACCCTGAGCCGGAGATGATGGCTCCCCAGCCGGTGCTGCAGCCGGAACGCCGGCCCGAGCCGGTGCCCGCGCCGTCCGCCGCGGACGGCATGGGCACCGTTGCCAGGGTGCTGGCGCTGGCGCAGCAGACCGCGGACCAGGCGATCGCGGACGCCCGGCGCGAGGCCAGCGAGACCCTCGGCCGTGCCCGGCATGAGGCCGACGAGATCCTCGGCAAGGCCCGCCAGCAGGCTGAGCAGCTCACCAGCGACGCGCGTGCCCGGGCCGAGAGCCTGGAGCGCGACGCGCAGGACCAGTACCGCCAGGCCCTGGGCTCGCTCACCCAGCAGCGTGAAGAGCTGGAGCGGCGGGTGGATGACCTGCGCGCGTTCGAGCGTGAGTACCGCAACAGGCTCAGGGCCTACCTGGAAGGCCAGCTGCGCGACCTGGACGCCGGCAGTGCAGAGACGGGGATCTTCCCTGACATCTCCGCGGTGCCCCGGCAGCCCTCGCTGCCGGGCCGCCAGTTCGGGGCGGAGCGGGAGCCCGCAGGCCGGTCGGCCGATAGCCAGTTATCAGGACAGGAGCAGGCTGCGGGAAGCACTGCCCATCCTGATCGTGCCGTCACCAGACCCGCCCGCCGGTAACGGGTGGGCGGGCGGCCGCTGTCGGTAACAGGCCGGGAATGCCTGGCGTTTGTCTGGGAAAGAAAGGCTACGGGCCAAAAAGCGATCTGCCTTGTAAAAGGTCGCTCAGTGAGGCCACCCACCTCTGACAGCCAATACGTATGAGGCGGCAGGCCAGCACAGCTGCCGCCACGTCGGCAGGAGTGATCAGATGAGCCAGGACACCGCCCCGCTCGAGGCCCACCATTCGCCGCTGCGGGAAGTTGCCGAACAGGTCAGGAATCTGTGGTGGGTCCCGCTCGCGGCGGGGCTGGTCTCGGCTGGGCTCGGCCTGGCGATCCTGGCTACGGGCTGGACCGTGGCCGGCCTGGTGGTCACCGCTGGCCTGATCTTCATCATCCGGGGGATCGCGCTGGCCTTCAGCCCCGCCTACGCGGGGCGGACGGCAGGCGAGCACATCGTCGCGGGGCTCGCCGCCGTCATCGCCGGGATCGTCCTGATCGCCTGGCCAGGTCCCACCCTGCTGGTGCTGGCCTTCTTCGCCGGTGCGTGGCTGACCGTGTCCGGCGCCTTCCACATCATCACCACGTATTCCCGCCGCCGTGAGCTGCCGCACTGGGGCTTCACGTTCGCGGTCGGGGTGGTCGAAGTGCTGCTCGGCGTCTGGGCGATGCGGCGTCCCGAAGCCAGCCTGGCCTTGCTGGTCACCGTGCTGGGCTTGTGGGCCGTGCTGACCGGCATCATCTACTGCGTGCTCGCCTTTGAGATCCGCCGCGCCAACCAGGCGCTCTCCGCGACGGCTGACGGCCCGCGGCGGGAAGCGGCCTAGCCTGGCAGCGCCGCCCGGCCGCGGGGACCCGCTGGGCTGAGGCCGGGCCGCCGTCCGGGACGGGCAGCGGCTCGCCGTGATTCCCATGGGCGGCCTGCCCGCGGTTCCGGGGCCACGCCAGCAGCCGCGGTGCGAGGCCGCTCAGTCCACGCAGGGGAGGCCTTTCGTGGCGGTGACCGCGCCGCCCTGGGGCCCGTTGGCGGGGATGACAGACGGCCCGGTCCTGTGCGGCGCTGCGCGGGTGCCGGGGGCGGGCACGGTGGCGCTGCTGCCGAGCAGGATCTCGACGGTGCGGGGCGGCACCGAAGCGCCCGCCGCGGCGGAGACGCCGAACATCGCCGCGATCGAGCTGGCGTTCCCGGCCGCGCCGGTGCCGTAGCGCACCGCTGTGGCGGTGCGGGACGAGGTATTGGCCACCCTGCCGGGCAGGTAGCCGGTCCTGGCCAGCGCCGCGGAGACGCGCCCGGCGAGCCCGGCGGTGTCGCCGCCGTTGAGGACGTCAACCGTGATGGTGCGCGGCGGCGCCGCCTTGACCGGGGCGGTGCGCTGGTGCCGGCTGACGTGCGGCGCGGGCGGCGGGTAGAAGGCGGCATGGACGATGGACTTGATGCGCGCCGGGTCGACCGCGTTGGCGTCCTGGCCGTCGATGGTCGCGTAGCCCTGGATCGGCAGGGTGCGGAACACGAGGTTGCCGCTGGAGAGCCCCCGCATCTGGGAGGCGAAGTCCAGCAGGTTCCAGCCGGAGTCGGTGATCACGTACCGTTTCGCGACCGACAGCAGTGCCTGGATCTTGGTCAGGTCGCTGAGGACCCCCTCGGTGCGCAGCTGGTACATCACCGAGTCGAGGAACGCCTGCTGGCGGTGGGTTCGGTCGAGGTCGCCGTTGGCCAGGCCGTCGCGCTGGCGCACGAACGCCAGTGCCTGCGAGGCATCCAGGTGCTGGTAGCCCTTGCGGAAGTTCGCGCCGGAGTTGGCGTCGTGGACCGGGTGCCTGAGGCAGACCTGGACGCCGCCCAGGACCTTCGCGAGCTCGTAGAACCCGCCCAGATTGACCTCGGCGAAGTGGTCGATGTGCACGCCGGTGAGCTTCTCCACCGTGGCCACGGCAGCTGCCCGCCCGGCCTCGTTGCCGAGGAAGGCCAGGCGGTTCTGGCTGAGGTTCGCGCTCCGCTGGCGCAGCCTGGCCTGCTCGTAGAACATGCTGACGCCGTACGCCTGGTCGATCTTGCCCTGCTGCTGCGGGCCGAGGGTGTCCGCGAAGTTGACCCAGTCATCGCGGGGAATGGAAAAACCTACTGCTTTCTTACCGCCGGCCGGTATATGGATGAGGATCAGCGTGTTTGTGGCATTGCCGCCGACGCCGTTTGCAACGCCTTGGGCACTGCCCGCGTGAAGCTTTGCCAAAATATTATCGGGAAGGATGTTCCCGTTCCAGTCCCGGCGGCTTTCCAGGCCCATCAGCAGGATGTTCTGGGCGCCGATCGAAGGACCGCTGGCTATGGCGTGCGACCCGCCGATACTGATGACGTCGCGGAGGACGAAATAAGAGAATCCGCTCAGCGTCAGGGCGACGGCGGCCAGCACGCAGGCCAGCGAGTAACCGGCCCGCCGGGCCAGCACACCCCGCTCGGGCATGCCATCTGACCAGCCCGTTCCCTCTTGCCGTGAGCGGCGGGTGGACCGCGTCGGCTGATCCGGCCAGCCCGCGGCCGCCCTGCGATATTCCTCCTGCCCGCGCATCCGTCCCTCCGCAGCCATCCGGTGACCGCCATTGAAAACCAGCCCTTATTACCGCTTACAGCGCGGCGGGGGTTAACCTCGGGAACATGCCGCAGCCACGAGGGCAAGATCCGGACCCGCGATCACGCTATCGCGATGACTGGGAAGCATATCCGGACCCTCCCCGGGAAACGCGGAACCGGCGATCGAATCATGAACGGGCGGCCCGGCGGCCGGGTTCCCTGCCCGGCCGGCTCGGCATTCTTGTCATTGCCGGCGCCGCCGTGCTCGGCACGCTCGCGACCATCGTGGCCGGGGGCGGGCCGGGTGTTCTGCTCGGCGCCTGCCTCGTCGCCGGGACGCTGGCGGCGGCGCTGACCGTCCACCCCCGGGCCGTCTACCTGCTGATCCCCGTTCCGTCGCTGGCCTACCCGGTGGCGGCGATCATCGCCGGGCTGGCGGGCGGCCACCCCGCCGGCACCACCCGCACCGCGCTGGCGGTCGGCGCGGCCCAGTGGGCCGCCAGCGGCTTCATCGCCATGGCGGCCGCCACCATGCTGGCGATCGGCATCACCGCCGCCCGCTGGCCCAGGCGGCGCCCCCGGCCGGCGCCATCAGCCCAGCCAGGTGCTCAGGGCCGCAGGCAGGCCCGGTAGCGGATCATGTCCGTGCCGTCGCCGCCGGTGAACGAGCCCGCTTCGCCGAAGCCCGCCTTCTCCGCCACCCGCCGGGATGCCAGATTGCCGCGGCGACATGAGCCTCGACCTGGCTGACGCCGAGCGTGCGGGCATACGGTGATGATCTCGCCGTTGGCCACCGGGATCCAGGGCGGCTCGCCGTCTGCGGCCAGCCCGCGCAGGACCGCCAGGGCGATCCGGGCGGTGTCGCCGTGGGTCACGACCACCACCGGCGAGCCCGCCGCCTGCTGGTGCAGCCGCCGCAGGAACCGCCCGACCCGGGCGGCCACGTCCCGCACGCTTTCGCCGCCGGGCGGGCGCCAGCCGGGGTCGGCCCACGCGGTGCCCGGCGCTGCCAGCACGTCCGCGGACGGCTGTCCCTCGAAGCCGCCCAGCGACCGCTCCCGCAGATCCGGGTCGAGGATCACCGCCGCGCCGAGCCGCGCGGCGATGGGGCGCGCGGTGTCCACGGCCCGCCGCAGGTCGCTCGACCAGACGGTGCGCGCGCCGCTGCCGGCCAGCCGCGCGGCGGCGTCGCTGGCCTGCCGTTCCCCCAGCGGCGTCAGCGGCACGTCCGGCGCCTGCCCCTGGGCCAGCCCGAGCACGTTCCAGGTGCTCTGGCCGTGCCGGACCAGGTGGATGCCGAAGCAGCCGGCCGGGACTTCACGGGGGGGCGGCGCCGGGTCCTGCCCGCGCCCGGGGCCGGCGGCCGCGGTCAGGACAGCACCGCCAGCACCGTCAGCGTCACGGCCGCCGTCACCTCGATGACGGCGCCGAACACGTCGCCCGTCAGCCCGCCGAACCGGGCCCGGGCCGTCCGGCACAGCAGGGCCCCCGCGAGCAGGCCCGCCACCGCCGCCGCCAGCCCCCGCCAGGCCGCGGGCAGCCCGCCGGCCAGCCAGCCGGCCGCCGTCACGGCCGCCAGCAGCACGGCCACGGTCACGACCCGGGCCGCTGCCGGGGTGGCGCCGGCCACCAGCGCGCCGAACCCGTCCGGGCGGGCAGCGGGGAAGCCGGGCCCGGTGG
Organism: Gemmatimonadota bacterium; assembly: GCA_050257395.1. GTDB lineage: Bacteria > Actinomycetota > Actinomycetes > Streptosporangiales > Streptosporangiaceae > JAIRTY01. Next base: position 13,572 of record JBLMWU010000154.1, read on the forward strand.
CCGCGACCACCGCCACCCGCGCCGTCACCGTGGCCGTGGCCAGCGCCGCCGCCGCGGGTATCCCGGGCGGCAGCGCCGCCAGGGCGGTGACCTGGAGCAGAACGGTGAACAGCAGGGCCGCCACGCCCAGCGGCCCGGTGTCGCCGCGGCGCATGATGGCCAGCGCTTCGGCGGGCGGCCGCCGGCTGGCGAGCCCGTCCGCGGTGTCCGCCAGCCCGTCCAGGTGCAGCCCGCCGGTCAGCACCGCCAGCACCGCCACTGCCAGCGCCGCCGCCAGCAGCCTGCGCGCAGCGGCGGCCCCGCCCGCTTCGGCGGCCAGCAGCCCTGCCGCCGCCGGCGCCGCGAGCAGCAGGCCCACCGCTGGCAGCCACAGGATCGCGCGCCCGGCGGCGGCCCGGTCCACCGCGGCCGCCCGCACCGGGATGACGGTGAACATGCCCACCGCCGCCTGCCAGCCGCGCGGCCGGGCCCCGGGCGCCACCGTCACCGCAGCCGCCTGGGCACCCCGGCGGTGCACAGCCACACCTCGTCGCATTCGGCGGCGATGCGGGCGTTGAGGCTGCCCAGTTCGTCGCGGAACCGGCGGCCGGACAGCGTGCCGGGCACCACCCCGGACCCCACCTCGCTGCTGACCGCCACCACCGCGCGGGTGCTGGCCCGCCACGCGGCCACCAGGTCGTCCACCCGGGTGGCCAGCGCCCCGGCGGCGGCCTCGCAGCCGTCCCAGGCGCCGCAGGCGTCCATGACCCGCGCCAGCCAGGTGGACAAGCAGTCCACCAGCACCGGCGCTGCGGCGCCGGGATCGCGCAGCACCTGGTGCAGGTCGAGCGTCTCGATGGTCCGCCACTGCGGCGGCCGGCGCTGCCGGTGGCCCGCCACCCGGGCCGCCCACTCCGGGTCACCGGCGTCGGGAGGTGCGCCGGTGGCCACGTAGTCGACGGCGTCACCGCCGGCCAGGAACCCCTCTGCCACGGCGGACTTGCCCGACCGCGCGCCCCCCAGGACGAGCACCCGCCGCGGCGGGCGGGCGGCGGGCTCCGCGGCCGGGGAACCGCCCTGTGCGCGGGCGGCGGTGTCCCCGATCACGATGACCGCCGGGCTGGTGACACGAGCCGCCGTCATGGCCGCGGCCAGCCCGGCCAGCGGCGCGGAGACGACCTGCTGGTGCGGGGTCCAGCCGTCGGCGACGCACGCGGCCGGGGTGCCGGCCGGCAGGCCCGCGGCGGTCAGGGTCCCGGCGATGGCCGCCAGGTGCTCCACGGCCATCAGCAGCACCAGGGTGGTGCCGCTGCGGGCGAGCGCCGCCCAGTTGACCGTGCTGCGCGGGTCGAGCGGGCTGACGTGACCCGACACCACGGTGAAACCCTGGCTGACCCCGCGGTGGGTGACCGGGATCCCGGCCGCGGCGGGCACCGCGACCGCGCTGGTCACCCCGGGCAGGACCTCGACCGGGACGCCCGCGGCCCGGCAGGCTTCCACCTCTTCCAGCCCGCGCCCGAACACGAACGGGTCACCGCCTTTGAGGCGGACCACGGCGCGGCCCGCCCGGGCGTGCTCCACCAGCGCGGCGTTGATGGCCTCCTGCCGCATCGACGGGCCGCCCGGCACTTTCGCCGCGTCGATGATCTGCACGTCCGGCCGCAGGCCCGCGAGCAGCCCGGCCGGCGCGAGCCGGTCGGTGACCACCACGTCCGCCGCCTGCAGCCGGGCCAGGGCGGCGGCGGTGATCAGGCCAGGGTCGCCGGGGCCGCCGCCGGCGATGCACACCCGCCCCGCACCCGCCGCCGGGGCGGCGCCCGGCCGGGCGGCCGTGTCCTCCGCGTCCTCCGCCAGGACGCACCACACCCGCAGCTCCGCCGCGTCGGCGGCGACGGCCCGGTCAGCCGCGGGGTCGCCGGTGCAGGCGTGCACCAGCCAGGTGTCCCGCAGGTCGCTGCGCTGGCAGGGGCGGCGCCGCGCCTCGATCAGCCCGCGCGCCGCCAGGTCGGCCAGGGACGGGCTGAGTGCGGGCGCCACCACGACCACCCGGGCGCCGGCCGCCCGCAGGCCCGCGACCTCCCGCACCGCCCTGGCCCCGCCGCCGGCGACGACCGCCAGGCGGCCCGCCAGCGGCAGCGTCACCGGGTAACCAGGTGCGGGCGGCTGGCCCGGCACGGCCCCCGCCATCTCCTCACTCCTTTGCGCCGGACACCCCGGCGCTGTCGAACGTCGCGACGTCCCGCAGCACCCGGGCCGCCGCTTGCACGACCGGCACCGCCAGCGCCGCCCCGGACCCCTCGCCAAGCCGCAGGTCCAGCTCGAGCAGCGGCCGCAGGCTCAGCTCGGCCAGCGCCCGGCTGGCGCCGGGCTCGGTGGACCGGTGGCCGGCCACCAGGCAGTGCGCCGCGTCCGGGGCCAGCGCGACCGCGGCCAGCGCCGCGGCGCACGCGATCACCCCGTCCAGCACCACCGGCACCCGCAGCGCCGCGGCGCCCAGGACGTAGCCGGCCAGCGCGGCGTGCTCCAGCCCGCCGACCGCGGCCAGCACCCCCAGCGGGTCGCCGGGATCGGGGCGGTGGCGGGCCAGCGCCCGGCGCACCACCTCGACCTTGCGGGCCCAGGTGCCGTCGTCCACCCCGGTGCCCCGGCCGGTCACCTCCACCGGGTCAGCCCCGGTGAACGCGGCGATGAGGGCGGCCGAGGGGGTGGTGTTCGCGATGCCCATGTCCCCGGTCGCCAGGCAGCGGTTGCCCGCGGCGACGAGGTCACGGGCGGTCTCGATGCCCACCTCGACGGCCTGCTGCGCCTCGCCGCGGGTCATGGCGGGCCCGGCGGTCAGGTCGGCGGTGCCGGGCCGGACCTTGCGCCGGAGCAGGCCCGGGGACGGCGGCAGATCGGCCGCGACCCCGACGTCCACCACGCAGACCTCGGCGCCGGCCTGCGCGGCGATCGCGTTGACCGCCGCGCCGGAGGCCAGGAAGTTCGCGACCATCTGCGCGGTGACCTCCTGCGGCCACGGCGTGACCTGCTGCGCGTGGACGCCGTGGTCCCCGGCGAACACGGCGACCACCGCGGGCTCGGGCAGCGGCGGCGGGCACTCGCCCGCGATCCCGGCCAGCTGCACCGACAGGTCCTCCAGCACGCCCAGGGAGCCGGGCGGCTTGGTGAGCTGCTGCTGCCGGGCCCGCGCCGCCTCGGCCGCCGTGGCGTCCGCCGGCCGGATCGCGGCCAGCGTGTCGCCGAGCAGGCTCGCGGGCGCCGACCCGGGCAGGCCGCGGCGTCCCCACGCGCCGTCGTGCACCGCCCAGGCCAGCGGACGCTGGCGTGCCCACCCGGACAGCACCAGCTCGGGCGCGGGCGGGAACTCCGCCACGTGGCCCACGCACAGGTAGGCGACCACGTCCAGGTGCGGCGGCAGGCCCAGCGCGGCGGCGAGCTCGCGTTCGTCGAAGAAGCTCACCCAGCCCACGCCGAGGCCCTCGGCCCGGGCGGCGAGCCACAGGTTCTGCACCGCGCAGGCGGCCGAGTACTGGGCGACCTGCGGCTGGGCGTGCCGGCCGAGCACGTGCCGGCCGCCCCGGACCGGGTCGCAGGTGACGGCGATGTTGACCGGGCTGTCCAGGATCGCCTCGACCTTGAGCCGGCTGAAGGCCAGCGCGCGCGAGCGCGGCAGCGACCCGGTGTACAGGTCCTGCTGGGTCCGGGCGAGGGCGTGCACCCGCTCGCGCAGCGGCCGGTCCCGCAGGATCAGGAAGTCCCACGGCTGGCTGAGGCCGACGCTGGGCGCCTGGTGCGCCGCGGTGAGCACCCGGGTCAGCAGCGCGTCATCGACCGGGCCGGGCAGGAAGCCGTTGCGCACGTCCCGCCGGGCCGCGGCCACCCGGTAGAACGCGTCGATGTCACCCTGGGGCAGGGCGTGCCCGCCCGCGCTCACCGTGCCACCTCGCTGAGCGTCCCGGCCGCCGCCCCGGTGCCGTGGGAGTGCGGGTGGCCGCCGTGGCCGTCGCCGGCCGGGTCGTCCGGGTGGTGATGGGGTGCCTGCGGGCGGCCCACCTTGGCGGCGAACCCGGGCATCGCGACCCGGTAGGCGCAGGTGTCGCAGTTCATCCGGATGTCGCCGCGGATGGCCTCCTCGTACCGCTCGACCACCAGGCCGGCCAGTTCGTCGCAGTCGCCGATGAGCCCGGCGACCCGGACGTCGAGCCCGGCATGGGCGGCGGCGAAGCCGCGGGACTGGGCGGCGACCCGGTCCGGCAGCACCCCCGGGAACAGGAAGTAGGGCGCCACCACGACCCGGTCCGCGCCGAGCGTGCGGGCCCTGGCGAGCGTGTCCGGGACGGACGGCCCCGTGAGCGAGACGAAGCAGTACTCAACCCCGGCGTAGCCGCGGCCCTCCCACAGCAGCCGGGCGACTTTGGCCACCTCGGCGTTGGCGTCCGGGTCGGTGGACCCGCGGCCCACCAGCACGACGTGCGTGCCCGCCCGCGGCGCGCCCGCCAGCGCCGCGTCGATCCGGTCCGCGACGATGCCCAGCAGCACCGGGTGCGGGCCGAGGGGCCGCCCGTAGCGCCAGCGCAGGCCGGGATGGCGCACCTGCTCCCGCGCGAGGGCGCCCGGGATGTCGCCCTTGCCGTGCCCGGCCGCGGTCAGCACCAGCGGGACCGCCACCAGGTCCGGGTGCTGCGCGAGCGGCATCCGGCCGACCACCTCGCTGATCGGCGGGCCCGACAGCTCGATGAACCCGCCGTCCACGGCGGCCAGCCGGCCCCCGGTGAGGGCGCGGACCCGGCCGACGAACCGGCGGAATTCGGCCGCGCCCACGGCGCTGCGGGTGCCGTGCCCGACGAGCACCAGCGGCAGTCCGCTGCTCATCAGCTGCTCACCTCCTCGTACAGCAGTGCGTTGAGGGCGGCGGCGGCGACCGCGGCGCCGCCTTTCTCGCCCCGGTTGGTCACGGCCGGCAGGCCGCTGTCGCGCAGCGCCTGCTTGGACTCGGCCGCGCCGACGAACCCGACCGGCAGCCCGATCACCAGGGCCGGCCTCGTGTCCAGGCTGATCAGCTCGGTGAGGGCGGTGGGCGCGGTGCCGATGACCCACACGGCGCCGGCGCCCACCTCGGCGAAGGCCAGCCGGATCCCCGCGGCCGACCGGGTGATCCCGGCCTGGCCCGCAAGCCCGGCGGCCCGCGGGTCCCGGACCCGGCAGACGGCGGCGCGGGCGGTGATCCCGGCCGCGACCATCTGCGAGTCGGCGGCGACCGGTGCCCCCGCGGCCAGCGCCCGCGCCCCGGCCGCGAGCGTCTCCTCCGCGCACACCAGGCTGTCCAGGTACCCGGGGTCGGCGCTGGCGTGGATCACCCGTTCGGTCACCGCGCGGGTCCAGCGCGGCAGCCCGGCGGTGCCGAGCCGCGAGCGCAGGATCTCGTAGGACTCCCGCTCGATGGGATGGACGGCACGGCTCATCTCTCTTCCTCCCTCGCGGGCGCTGCGCATGGTCGTGCCGGAGGCGCGCTGGCGGGCACGGTGGGAGGCGGGCGCTCCCTGGGGTACCGGTGCTCGAAGCCCCCGAGCCGCCAGGCCAGCGCCGCCACCGCCCAGGCCGTCGCGAACATGGCGACGATGCCGTAGCCGAGCAGCTCGAAGTGGTTGCCGAGGGAGGCGTACGCGCGGACGGGGCGGCTGGCGGCGCCCAGCCGGGCCAGCAGCCCGGCGAGGTACACGCTGGCGACGAAGAAGGCGACCAGGACGGTCATCCCGGTGGCGGCGGCGTTGTAGTAGAGCTTGCGCGCGGGGCTGGCGAACGCCCACGAGTAGGCGCGGGTCATCAGCAGGCTGTCGCAGGTGTCCAGGGCGCTCATGCCGGCCGCGAACAGCAGCGGCAGGGTGGTGGCGGCCAGCAGCGGCAGCGTGCCGGTGGCGGCGGTGCTCGCGGACAGGCTCAGCAGCGCCACCTCGGAGGCGGTTTCCAGGCCGAGGCCGAACAGCACCCCGACCGGGAACATGTGCCACGACGAGCGGATGAGGCTGCGGGCCCGGCCGCCGAGCATCCGGTTCATCAGCCCCCGGTTCACCAGCAGCAGCTCGAGCTCCCGGCCGCCGAGCTGGCCGCGGGTCAGCCGCCGCCAGGCCCGCAGCAGCCCGGCGAGCACGGCCGCGTTCAGGACCGCCACCGCGAGCAGGAACGTCATCCCGGCGGCCGCGGCGGCGATGCCGCCGTAGGCCCGCAGGGCGCCGACCCCGGCCGAGGTGGCGGCGCCCGCGGCGGCGGCGACGACCAGTGAGAGCGCGAGCACCACGGAGGAGTGGCCGAGGGAGAAGAAGAATCCCACGCCCACCGGCCGCCGCCCGCGCTGCAGCATGAGCCGGGTGGTGTCGTCGATGGCAGCGATGTGGTCGGCGTCGAACGCGTGCCGCACCCCCAGCGCGTAGGCCAGCGTCCCGGCCCCGGCGAACGAGGTCGCCGCCGCGAGGTGGTGCGTGTAGTAGAAGTACATCGCCCAGCCGGCCACGTGCAGCGCCGCGACCACGCCGATGATCCCCGACAGCCGTGCCCGCTCGGCAGCGGTCCACCGGCCCGCGGCGACCGCGGTGTCACTGGTCATGGCCGGGCTCCTCGCTGATGGCGTCGACCGGGCAGACCTCGATGCACTCACCGCAGCCGGTGCAGCGGGCGTGGAGCACCCGCAGCCTGCCGCCGTCCGGCCGGATCGCGTGCTCGGGGCAGGTCAGCAGGCACGCGCCGCAGCCCTGGCACGCCCCGATGGTCACGGTTCCTGCCATCGGTACCCCCGTGGCGTGACCATCCGGCCGGCGACCGCCCGGGTGGCGCCGGTGCCGACGACGACGATGCTGAGCATGTCCACCGCTGCCACGTCCAGGCCGGCCAGGGTGGTGAGGGTGACCTGCTCGCCGGGCCGGGAGGCGTTGCGGACCACCCCGGCGGGGGTGTCCGGGGGCCGGTGCCGGGCCAGGATCGCCAGCGCCGCCCCCAGCTGCCAGCCGCGGCCCCGGCTGCGCGGGTTGTAGAAGACGGTGACGAACCCGGCCCCGGCCGCGGCTGCCACCCGGCGCTCGATCACTTCCCAGGGCGTGTGCAGGTCGGACAGGGAGACGACCGCGTGGTCGTGGCCGAGCGGCGCGCCGAGCAGCGCCGCCGCGGCCAGGCTGGCCGTGACGCCGGGCACCACGGTGACGTCGATGTCGTCGCCGGCCTCCGCGAGCGCGGGGCTGGCCATCGCGTACACCCCGGCGTCGCCGGAGCCGACCAGGGCGACCGCGTGGCCCTGGCGGGCCTGCGCCACCGCTGACCGGGCCCGTTCCTCCTCGGCACCCAGCCCGCTGGCGAGCACCCGGGTGCCCGGCCGCAGCAGGTCGCGGATCTGGCCGAGGTACTGGTCCAGCCCGACCACGACCGACGCCCGGCGCAGCTCCGCGGCGGCGCGCGGGGTCAGCAGGTCCCGGGCGCCCGGCCCCAGCCCGACGACCGCCAGCCGGCCCCGGGGCCGCAGCCGGGCGACCGCGGCCGTGGCCATCGCCGATTTATTTTTGGGAACGAGAAGCTCGGCGGCGCTGGCCATCGCGGCCGCCTCGGCCACGCTCGGGGTGCCCACCGCGGCGAGCGCGGCTTGGCTGGGGGTGGGCACGGGGATGGCCGCGAGCGTGACGGCCGGGTGGGTGATCAGCGGCCAGCCGCGCTGCCGGACGGCCTCCACCAGGCCGGGCTCCTCCGCCTTGGCGTCCACCGTGGCCAGCGCCGCAACGGAGGCCGGGCTGAGCCCGGCCCCGGCGAGGACCCGGTCCAGCAGGCCGAGCACTTCCCCGGCGGTCACACCCCGGCTCGCACCCACGCCCACCACCAGTGACGGCGGCCGCAGCACCACGGTCCGCCCGTCGACCGGCACGATCCGGTCAGTGACGACGATCCGGCAGCTGGCTGCCGTGTGCTGGCCCGCTTCTGGGCCGCGGTGGACCGGCAGGGGTGGCAGCGGCCAGGCCTGGTCGCTTTCGAGCGTCACGGGCTCGCCGTCGAGCAGGGCACGGCTGACCGCCGCGATGGCTCCCTCGGCGGGCCAGCCGAGGGCGTCAAGGCCGGGCAGCCCGGCCGCGTCAGTCGCGGTGGTGATGACCGGCTCCGCGCCGAGCGCGGTCGCGGCCCGGACGGCGAGCCCGTTGGCCCCGCCTGCGCTGGCCCCGCCTGCGTGGCCGCCGGTGAGTGCGACCGCGTAGCGGGTGGCTTCGTCCACGCACACCACGGCCGGGTCGGTGTGCTTGTCCGCCAGCAGCGGGGCGATCAGCCGGATGACCGCCCCGGCGGCCAGGAAGCAGACCAGCCCGTCGCATTCCGCCCAGGCGGCCGGCAGCGCCCGGGCCGCTGGGCCCTCGTAGCAGCGGGTCTCGCCGGGCCAGGCGCTGGCCAGCCGCCCGGCCGCCGCCCGCCCGGCCGCGGTGACCGCGACCAGCCCGATCACGGCGCCTCCGCCGCTGACGCGGCGCCCGCTGGGCCGGTGTCCTCTGCTGGTCCGGTGTCCTCCGCTGGAGCGATGCTCTCAGCTGGGCCGGTGCCGTCCGCTGGAGCAATGCGGTCCGTGTGCGGGGGGCCAGGCTTCCAGAACCCATCCGCTTGCGCCGCGCTGGCCAGCGGACCCGACTCTTCAGAGGTGCCGCCACGTCGGCTGGGCCGGTCCGCCCACAGCAGGAACACGGGGTTGACCGCGCCGAGACGGTGGACCCCGCCGGGCAGCGGGCTGAGCCGGGCAGCCTGCAGCAGGGTGCCGCCCACGGCGTAGCCGGCGTCGCTGAGGGCGGCGCAGGCCGGCCCGGTCCGCTCGATTGCCGCGAGCGCCACCACGATCCGGGCTGGCCGGCTCGCGGCCACCGCCTCGATGACCGGGGCTCCGCCGCCGCCCACGAAGACCGCGTCCGGCGGGGGCAACCCGTCAAAGACCGCTGGCGCCGCGCCCTCGGCCACGCGGACGTCCACGCCGTGCCGCCGCGCGTTGTCCCGCACCCGCTGGGCGCGCCGGGGGTCGCGTTCGATGGCGATGACCGCCGCGCCGAAGCGGGCGCATTCGATGCCGACCGACCCGGTGCCGGCGCCGACGTCCCAGACCAGCCGGCCGGGGCCGGGCGCGAGCCGGGCCAGCGCCAGCGCCCGCACCTCCGTCTTGGTCATGACCGCGTCGCGGTGGTCGAAGTCCTCCTCGGGCAGTGCCCAGCCACCCGGGGCACTGGCCGACGGCCAGCCCAGCGCGGGGCCGGTGGCCGCCCAGCCAGCCCCGCGGTCCGCGCGCTGACCGGGCTGGCCGGTCCCGTTCGCCGCGTGCTGACCCAGCTGACCAGGGGCACCAGCCGTGGCCTGACCCGGCTGGCCGTCCGGCGCCGTCTCCGCGAGCACCAGCACCACATTCGGGTCGGCCCACCCCCGGCCTGCCGCTTCCGCGGGTGAGCAAACGGTGATGCGCTCGTCCGGGGTGCCGAGGTGCTCGGCGACGACCAGCCGCCGCTGCCAGCCGTCCAGCGCCGCGGCGATGTCCGCGGGGCCGCAGCCCGGCCCGGTCAGCACGGCGACCTTCGGATGGGCGCGGCACAGGTTGACCGCGTGCCGCGGGTCCCGGCCGTGGGCGCTGGCCACCTGCGCGTCGTCCCACGTCAGCCCGGCCCGGGCAAAGGCGAGCGCGACCGACGAGACCGCGGGCAGCACGACGCCGGCCAGGCCGCGCTCGCGCAGGCAGCGCAGCACGCCGAAGAAGCCGGGGTCGCCGGAGGCAAGGACCACGGCGTCGCCCTCGTGCGCGGCGAGCGCCTCGACCGCGGGCGCCAGCGGGCCGAGCACCACGGTCCGGGCGCCTGGCGGCGGGGGCGCGGCGGCGAGCTGCCGCCGCCCGCCCACCACCAGGGTGGCGCCGGCGAGCGCGGCCGCGGCCGCGCTCGGCAGCGGCGATCCGTCCAGCCCGATAACGGTGATCACGCCGGGCTCACCCACTCCGGCCGGGTGGCGGCCACCACGGTGGCGCCGCTGAAGTCGACCATGGCCACGTCGGCGGCCAGCCTGCCCTCGCCGGCCCGCAGCAGCACCGCCCGCACCTGCTGGCACAGCTCGCCGCCAGCCGCCCGGAGCAGGCCGGACCGTTCCCAGATCTCGTAGGCGTGCCGGCCGGTGTTCGCCGCCGCGACCTGCGCGGCGGTCTCGCCGCTGCCGCCCGCGGCCCTGGTGACGTCGCCGAGCAGGCTCAGGTCGACCTTGGACCGGGTGTAGTGGGTCATCAGCACCCCGGCGGCGAGCTTCGCGAGCTTGCCCGCCATGCCCACGAAGATCACCCGGGTCAGCCCGACGGCCAGCGCGCGGCGCAGCGCCGCCCCGGTGAAGTCGCCGACCTCCACGAAGCACACCTCGGGCAGGTCCGGCAGCAGCGCCATGGCGCCCCGCTCGGTGCGGCCGCCGGTGCACAGCACGACGGTGCGCTCGCCCTGGGCGGCCATCACCGAGACGGCCTGCTCCACGCTGGCCCGCCAGGACGCGGTGGAGAACGGCCGGACGATCCCGGTGGTGCCGAGGATCGAGATGCCGCCGAGGATGCCCAGCCGCCCGTTGGTGGTCTTGCGTGCCATTCGCTCGCCGCCCGGCACGGAGATGACCACCCGCACCCCGGTGACCGCCAGGTCCACCGCCTCGCCGACTGCCTGGATGATCATGGCCCGCGGGGTGCTGGTGATCGCCGGCTCCCCGACCTCGATGCCCAGGCCCGGCTTGGTGACGACGCCGACGCCCTCGCCGCCTTCCAGCGCCACCCCCGGCGCGGGCCGCCAGCGGACGTTCGCCGTCAGGTGGGCGCCGTGGGTGACGTCGGGGTCGTCGCCGGCGTCCTTGACCACCACAGCGGTCGCCTGCCGGCTGTCATAGGCGCAGGATTCGACCGGGAAGCTGACCCGGCGCCCGCCGGGCAGCGCGACCTCCACCGTGTGCTGGCCGGCCTGGTCACGCAGCGCGGTGGTGGCGGCCTTGGCCGCGGCGGACGCGCAGGTCCCGGTGGTCCAGCCGGTGCGCAGGGCATGGGGCCGGACCTTGGCGGTGCGGGGCAGGTCTGGTTCCCGCAGGTCCGGCTCTGGCAGCGTCCGATCGCCGCCGGCAGCCGCCGGGGCGGCCGTCGGCGCGGCCGGCTCCCGCCGCTCCGGCTCGGGCCTGGTCATCGCGGTGTCTCCCGCAGCGCCCGCCGGGCCGCCGGGTCGGCCCGGCGATGGCCGTGGAAGTGGCCCGGGTGGTAGAGGTGCGACCGGCTGCCGCTGGCGGCGAGGGCGGGCCCGACCAGGAAGAGAGTGTGCTTCCACAGCTTGTGCGCCTTGACCGTGTCGGCCAGGGTGCCCACGGTGCAGGCCAGCACCAGCTCGTCCGGCCAGGTCGCCCGGTAGGCGACCAGCACCGGGGTGCCCGGGTCGTAGCCGCCGTCCAGCAGCTCGGCCTGCAGCTGGCCGGACCGGGCGGCGGCCAGGAACACCGCCATGGTCGTGCCGTGGCTGGCGAGGGATTTCAGTTCCTCCCCGGCGGGCATCGGGGTCTTGCCGCCGCCGAGCCGGGTGAGGATGACCGACTGGCCGACCTCGGGCACGGTCAGTTCCCGCCCGGCGACCGCGGCCACCGCGGAGAACGCGCTGACGCCCGGCACGGTCTCGTGCGCCAGCCCGAGTTGATCGCACAGTTCCCGCTGCTCCTGCACCGCCCCCCACAGCGCCGGGTCGCCGGAGTGGATGCGCGCCACCACCAGGTCCTCCGCCGCCGCCCGCTCGTACAGCGGCCGGACGCCCTCCAGCGGCAGGGCGGCGGAGTCCACGACCTCCGCGCCCGGCCGCGCGTGCGCCAGCACGTCCGGAGGGACCAGGCTGGCCGCCCAGACCACGATGTCGGCGCTGGCGATGACCTGGGCGGCCCGCAACGTAAGCAGGTCGGCCGCCCCCGGCCCCGCCCCCACGAACCACACCTTCCCTCTGCCCTCGCTCGCCTCCGGGCCGCTTAGCGCGGCGTCTTCCCTCTCTCTTTCGGGCCCGCGCTCGCCTCCGGGCCGCTCGAGCCCGCCGTCTTCCCTCCTCGCTCCTCGCTGCGCTCGTCGCTCGTCAGTCCAGACGGCGGCGCGGCCCTTCGGCTCGCTCCGGCCTGGGCGCACCGCGC
>JBLMWU010000155.1:0-3299 GCA_050257395.1 Gemmatimonadota bacterium
AGTCGGCCAGCACGTCGTTGATGAAGCCGGACAGGATCTCGTCGCCGATCGACTCCTTGGAGTCGAAGTGGTGATACAGGCTGCCGGACAGGATGCCCGCGGCGTCCGCGATCTCGCGCACGGTGGTGGCCCGGTAGCCCTTCTGCGCGAACAGCTCGCCCGCGAGCTGTACCACGTCGGCCCGCCGCCCCGACCTGGCGCCCCCCGAGGCAGGCCCGTTCTCCCGTGTCGCGCTCACCCGGTGATTATCGCAGCTCCGCCGTCAGACCTGAGAAGCGCGCGCCGACGTCCGCCTCCGTGAGTCCGAAGTCCTGCAGGGTGTACCGGTGGACAGGCCTGGTGGCACCACCTTCGGAAGAAAGAGCCCGCATGGCGTCGCCAGCGGCCCCGGTGAACGGCAGCCCGAAATAGGCATACGCCGCCTCAGCCGTGCCCACCGGGTCAGCCACAAGATCTTCATACCGAACGTCGAGGAATCTCGCCCGGCCATCCCCGGCTTGCTGGGCCCTGGCTCGGTCGGCCCGGAACCGCTCGAGCCCCGACGCCCACAGCTCCAGCTGGTCCCGGCCGATGACGTCGCCGGTGAACACCTCCGACCAGCCGGCCGAGGCCTGCGCGGCCAGGCTGCAGACCGAGGCGATCGCGGTGGCCGGGTCGCGGTGCGTCTGGATGACCAGGGCGTCCGGGTAGACCGCCAGCAGCGCGTCCAGCGCGAACAGGTGGCTGGGGTTCTTCAGCACCCACCGCTGCCCGGCGTCGGGCAGCCCGATGAGCTGGAGGTTGCGCCGGTGCCGCCGGTAAGGTCCGGTCCAGTCCTGGGTGCTCAGCCAGGCCGAGTAGGAGGGCAGGTGGGCCAGGCACTCCCAGGAGATCGACCGCATCGACTGGCGGAGCAGCTGCCAGCACTCCTCGACCTGGTCGGCGGCCATGTAGTGCACCCCCATGAACTCGGGGTGCGCGGTGTGGTGCTTCTCGCAGCCGGCCTGGATGTACCGGAAGACCGGGTCGTCCGCCCAGCTGTCCCTGGGCGGCCGCGGCTGCGGCACCTCGGCCAGCCACATCTCCAGGCCCTGGTGGGCCGGGTCGGCCACCAGCAGCCGGTGCAGCGCCGTGGTCCCGGTCCTGGGCAGCCCGGTGACGAACAGCGGCCGGGTGATCATGGACTGAGCGTGCTCCGGATGCTCCTTCCAGGCCGCCTCACTGATCAGCCGGGCGGTCAGCGCACCCCGGATCATGGCTCGCGTCACCCGGACGCCGCGCTCGGTGAGGCCGGCTTCCCGGTTATAGGAGTCCAGCAGGACAGCGAGCCCGTCGGAGTAGTCATCGGGCCCGAAATCGCTGAGCCCGGTGGCCTTCGCCGCCAGGTCTTTCAGTTCCTCGACGGTGCCCAGGTCACTCAATGGTGGTACTCGCCGCAGTTGACGTCCAGGCACTGCCCGGTGATCGCCCGGGCCAGCGGCGAGGCCAGGAAGATCACCGCGTCGGCGATCTCGTCCGGCTCGGGCAGCCGCCGCAGGTCGATGCCGGCCGCGGTCTCGTCGTAGATGTCCTGGGCCTCCACCCCCCGCTTGTGGGCCAGGTACCCGAAGTACCACTTCAGCGAGTCGCCCCAGATGTGCCCGGGCGCCACCGAGTTGACCCTGATGCCGCGCGGCCCGAACTCGGTGGCCAGGCTCTGCGCCGCCGCCAGCAGCGCCGCCTTGGTCAGCTTGTACGGCCCCATCCCGAGCTGGGAGAACCGCACCACCATCGAGTTGACCATGGTCACCGAGCCCTTGCTCTCCCCGAGCAGGGGGGTGAACAGCCTGGTCAGCCTGAGCGCCGTGACCACGTTGCCGTCGAAGGCCGCGCTCAGGGCCTCGAGCGGCACGGTCTCGAGTCCCTTGATCGGCGGCATCGCCAGCGCGTTGTACACCAGCGCGTCGACCCGGCCGAACCCGTCCCGCGCCGCCATGGCCAGGTGCTCCTGGGCCACGGCGTCGGACAGGTCGGTGGGCACGGTGAGGGCGCGCCGGCCCAGATCGGTGACCTCCTTGGCCACCTCGTCGAGGCGTGCCGCGGTGCGCGCGGCCAGCACCACGTCGGCGCCTTCCCTGGCGGCGGCCAGCGCGATCGAGCGGCCGAGCCCTGGCCCCACGCCGGCCACCACGACCACCTTGTCCCGGAGCATCATGGTTACCCCAACATCCTTTCCGCCACGGCGGCCTGCCGGGCCGCGATGCGCGCTCGCCATTGCTCATGGCTCACTCGCGCGTCCGCGTAGTACGGCAGCAGGTTGCCGACCTCATCGAACGGCACCACCGACACCTGCGGCCCGTCGTCCGGGGTCAGGTCCCGCCGCAGCTGCTGCCAGCGGATCTGGACGTAGCCGCGGCGCCGCCCGGTGAGCTCCAGCCAGTTGGCCACCCCCGGGTCGCGCTCGCTGATCACGAAGCGCAGCATGCCGTCCGGGTCGGCGCGGGCCTGGTCGGCGGTGAGGCTGGTCTGGTGGTTGATGTAGTCCAGCGAGATGTACCACAGGCTGCCGAGCTGGATGCCCTGGTAGGGCGCGACGTCCCGGCCGGCCGCGGGCACCGTCACGATCATCACCTGGTCCTGGTCCAGGTCGAAGTGGCCGGCCGAGGAGAACTGGGTGGCCAGCCCGCCCGGCGTAAGCCGCGGCGGCGTCATCGTGTTGACCGGCTCGTTGAGGTAGAACCACTCGGGGAAGGCGATGAACGTCCGCAGCCGGGACAGCAGGATCTTGCCCGCCACGGCGTATCTCTTGGCCAGCGCCTCGCTGTCGGGGACCGGCGGCGCGAGCCCGGCCCGGTCCTCCCGCCGGATGGTGAGCGTGCCCCGGCGCTCGCGCGCCCAGTCCGAGTACACCTCCCGGACCAGCAGCATCGAGGACCCGGCGCCCAGCCGGAAGTAATTGCGCCCGGGTTCTCCCGGCCCGAACCGCACCTCGAACGAGCCGTCTTCCTCGATCTCGATCGCCCGGTCGTCGAACGCGCTCAGGCTGTCCGGCACCTCGACCGGGGAGTAGTCCCCCTTCAGCACCTGGAAGTTCAGGTCGGAGGTGCTGCCGCGGCGCCCGCTGACCACGTACTCCGCGTCGTCACGCAGGTAGGAGTGGAAGTACAGGGTGTCCGGGTTGTCCAGGCCCAGCTTGGTGTAGGGGCCGGTGGACATCACGAAGTAGGGGAAGTCCTTCTGGTACGCCCAGGCCAGCCGGAGCGAGGCCTGGATGCTGCCCGCCAGGTAGTCGTACCCCTCGGCGAGGTCCTGCTCGGTGGCGACGAACGGCGCTCCGGCGA
>JBLMWU010000156.1:0-22001 GCA_050257395.1 Gemmatimonadota bacterium
CCGCGGGCAGGAAAGCGGTCCCGCTCAAGGCCGAGACGAAGTCCACCGCGCTTGCGGCAGAACTTGGAGCGCTGGGCTTGACAGTAGAGGTTGACAGCTGGATCAGGTAGACGGCGGCCCAGGCGGCCAGGACGACCCCGTACACCAGCCACGCCCGCCAGCACCGGATCGCCGCTTTGACCATCGCTGCCGCCCACGGCCCGGTGACGAAGAACGCGGACGTCAGACCGAACAGGAGCAGCGGGACCACTGCCCCCTTGTCCGACGCGGCCATTCCCACCAGCAACCACCCGGCCGCGGCGAAGATATGCCGTGTCCGCCCGTCACGCAGGTAGTGCACGTGCGCGGTCACCGCCATGCAGACCGCGACCTCAACCGGGAGAATAATGAGACCCCATGACCACCAGGAGACGCCCCCCAGCTGCAGCGGGCTGAACAGGAACACCGCGAACAGGGCCAGGATCGCAGGCCTGTTACCGAACAGCGTCCGCAGCATGCGCAGCATCGCGAGACTGGTCGCAGTCAAGAGCACGAGGGTGATGACAGCCGCCAGAGGCCAGCTGTATAGCGAGACCCTGGCCGCCATCCAGAACACCGCCATCCCGAGCGGCATGAGCTGCCCGGCGTCCTCCCACATCAGGTACTTCCAGTCGAAATGTGACGGAAGGGCGCTGTAGAGATAGCTGAAGTCATCCTGGCGGAAGTAGGAGTGCGTGAGCAGATCTACCATCCACAGCAGCTGGATGAGCATGAGCAACACCGCGGCCAGGGTGACACCGCGGGTACGCAGCCCTCGTGCCACCTCAGGCGGCTGCTGGATCTGCTGCTCATCCAGGGATTCAGAGGGGCCGACTGCTGGGATCTCCGGCGGGGGCCTAGGGTCCTGCGCCGCCTGGCTCCCTTCCCGCTGCACCATCTGGCGCTTCCGGACCAGCATTGTCACCTCTTCCACCCTCGGCACGCGGGGGGAGCATATCCATCCAAATACCTCATGAGCGATGTCAGCGTAGCTTGCTCGCGAAATGCATTACAGAGGCATCAGGCCGATGACCCGCTTCTTTCCGGAGATGAACCTGCCCAGTGCCGGGAGAAGAGCACGAGATTGACGTAGCGCGCCCCGGGCCGCGCCAGCCGCCCCAGCAGACCCCGCTCGGCCACGTGCAGTGCTGACTGCTGGTGCGCGGCCAGGTCGAACGACGTTAGCGGCAGCCACGACCGGCCCGGCCGCACGTGCCCCTGGTAGCCCCATTCGCGCAGCATGGCGATGACATCTTCGATCCGCTGGTGACGGCTTTCAAGCTCCAGCAGGAGCAGCGGCGAGTCTCGCTTGATCGTCTGCTCCGCACCGCGCAGTGCGGCCGCCTCATGGCCTTCAATGTCCATCTTGATGAAGCGCACGTCAGCCAGGCCGAGGCTGTCGATCGTCACCCGCGGAACGGAGATGGACCGATTGGTGGGGTGCTCCAGCGAGGCCACCCCGTCCGCCCCCCGGCCGCCGTCCGGCAGCCAGAGCTGCGCCATGCCCGCCGAGTCGGACGCTGCCGCCTCAACTACGCGGCACGCGGGGAAGCTGGCCTGGATCAGGCGGGCCAGCTCCGGGTTGGGCTCGATCGTCACGACCTGGTCGGCGAGCTTGGTGAGCCGGGCCGTCCAGGGCCCGTACCAGGCGCCGACGTCGACCGCCGTCCCACCCCGCGGCGCCCAGCTGTTAATGCAGGCCAGTTCAGTCTCCACCCGCGGGTAAATGCCGCGCATGAGGGCCGCGAACGCCCGGGCGGGGATCGCCCCGGCGACCCTAGAGCGGAGCGCGGTGCCGGTCACCGGCAGCGCACCTGAGTGGTCACCGCTCGACTCCGGCGATGACAGTCTCGGCGTAGCGGCGGAGGCTGGCGACCTTCGTGGCGAGCGGCTCCTGGTCGGGGCCGGTCTCATAGGGCCAGCGGAAGCCGACGATCACGTCGGTCACCCCCTGGTCCTCGAGCCGGCGCACACCGTCCGCAGTGTAGGCATCCATGGAGATGACGTGCACCTCGAACGGCTTGCCTGCGGTGCCCTCCTCTTCCCGCAGCTGGGCGAGCCTGGCCAGCAGGCCGGGCAGGTCCGCCGGGTTGCCGCCGCCGTGCAGCCAGCCGTCGCCGGACCGGGCCGCGCGGCGGAGTGCGACCTCGCCGTGCCCGCCGATCAGCAGCGGGATCGGGGCGGCGGGCACCGGGGAGATCTTGATGGACGGCACGTCGTAGATCTCGCCGTGGTGCTCGAAGTAACCGCCGGCGGACAGGCCGCGGATGATCGCCATGCTCTCGTCCATCCGCTGGCCGCGCCGCTCCCACGGGACCCCGAGCACCTCGTAGTCCTCCCGCCACGGGCTGGAGCCCACGCCCAGCACCAGGCGGCCGCCGGTCAGCACCGCGGTGGAGGTCGCCTGCTTGGCCACCAGCACCGGGTTGCGCACCGGCAGCTTGAGCACAAAGGTGACGAAGCGGAGCCGGCTGGTCACCGCCCCCAGCGCCGGGATCAGCGAGAACGGCTCCAGGAACGGCTTGTCCTCCAGGAACTCCCGGGTGCCGTCCGGGTTGAACGGATAGACACTCTCGGAGTGCCGCGGATAGCAGATGCTGTCCGGGATCACCATCGAGTCGTACCCGGCCTCTTCGGCGGCCCGGGCGAGCGGCCCGTAGAACGTCGGGTCCGTCATGGACTCGGCATAGGAGAAGCGCACGGGACCTCCTGCACACCCGCGGACGGTCACCGCGGCTAGGGGTTGGGCGGCAGGAAAAAACTAGAACAGGTTCTTGCGGAAAGTCCACCAACTCGGGACGCTGGTCGCATGGACCTAGAGGCGCTCGAAGAGATCCGCCAGGTGAAGTATCGCTATCTGCGCTGCGTCGACCAGAAGCGGTGGGACGAGCTGGCGGGCACGTTCACCGCCGGCGCCACCGCCAGCTACGGGACGCCCGCCCTGGGCGGCGGGAAGATCGACCTCGCGGGCCGGGACGAGATCGTCGCGTTCCTGCGCAAGAACATGGGCCCGGACATCATCACCGTCCACCACGCGAGCCAGCCGGAGATCTCGATCGACGGCGACTCCGCCACCGGCACCTGGTGCTTCGAGGACACGGTGATCGCCACCCAGTACCGGGTGGTGATCACCGGCGCCGCGTTCTACGAGGACCGCTACGCACGGGAGGCGGACGGGCGGTGGCGGATCGCGCACACCGGCTACGTGCGCACCTACGAGGCGATGATGTCCCTGGACGACCTGCCGAGCTTCCGGCTCACCGCCAACCGCTGGGCGGCGGCGGAGGCCGGCCAGGCCGCCGATTGACGCTTTTCTAGAACTCGTTCTAGTGTGACGTGATGCTCACCCAGTCGTTCGCGGAGGCCGTTGCCGAAGCGGAGCGGATCATCACCGGCGCACCCTTCATCGAGACCGAGGCGGACCTGGCCGAGGGGTACGACTACCTGGCCGGCAGCATCCGGGCGTCCCTGCAGCTCGCCTGGGCCTACCAGCGCGACTTCCCCTTCTTCGTGGCCTCGACCGGCCCGTACACGAAGCTGGGCCTGGACAACCCGGACGCCCTGTACTTCCACTCCTACCTGCGCGACGACGCGGAGTACGTGGTGACCGGCAAGCGCGGCACCACCAGCGACCTGAGCTTCCAGGTGCTGAACGGGGACTACTCCCCCGTGGAAGTGCCGGACAGCCTGAGCGCGTTCGACGACCGGGCCATCGAGGTCGCCGCCGACGGCTCGTTCGAGCTGCGGTTCGGCCCCGGCGAGGCGGGGCCGAACTACTTCCCGCTCGGCCCGGGCTCGGCCATGCTGATCGTGCGCGAGGTGTACAGCGACTGGGACACCGAGCAGCGCGGCACCATCACCATCCACCGGGCGGACCGGGCCGGCTCGGCGCCGCCGCCCGCCAGCACCGGCGCGATGGCCAAGCGCTACACCGTGGCCGGCAAGATCCTGCTGTCCCGGCTGCGGACCTTCCTGGCCTTCCCCGACTGGTTCTACCTCAACGAGCCGGTCAACACGCTCACCGGGCCGCGCCGCACCCCCGGCGGCCTGGCCAGCCAGTTCTCCTCGGTGGGCCACTTCGAGCTGGGCGAGGACCAGGCGATGATCGTGACCGTCCCGGCCGCGGCCAAGGACGTCGCCCCCTACCAGGGCATCCAGCTCGGCAGCCGGTGGTACATCTCGCTGGACTACATCAACCGCCAGACCAGCCTCACCGCCGACCAGGCCCGCGCCTGCCCCGACGGGATGCTGCGCTTCGTGATCAGCGAGCGCGACCCTTGTGTCGCCAACTGGCTGGACACCACCGGGCACCGGCGCGGCTTCGTCCAGCTCCGCTGGCAGCGGCTGACCCGGGACCTCGGCCCCGCTGACGGCCCGCAGGTGGAGGTGGTCCCGTTCGCTGAGCTGCCGGGCCGGCTGCCCCACTACGAGCAGGCCCGGGTGACCCCCAAGGAATGGGCCGAGCGGATCGCCGCCCGCCAGGCCGCCGTCGCCCGCCGGATGCTGGGCTGATGGACGGCCCGGGCCCGCTGCTGGCCGGCAAGGTGGTGGTTGTCTCCGGGGTCGGCCCCGACCTGGGCCGGGCGATCGCCCTGCGCAGCGCGCTGGCCGGGGCGGACCTGGTGCTGGCCGCCCGCACCGCGTCCCGGCTGGAGGACGTGGCCAAGGAGGTGACCGCGCTCGGGCGGCGGGCGGTGGCGGTGCCCACCGACATCAACAACGAGGACTCAGCGGCCCACCTGGCAGAGGCCGCGGCGGCCGCGTTCGGCCGGGTGGACACGCTGGTGAACAACGCGTTCGCGATCCCGCCGCTGGCCGCGCTCGCCGACACCGGCCTGAACGCCATCCGGGCCGCGTTCGAGACCAACGTGCTGGCGGCCCTGCGGCTGACCCGGCTGTTCACCCCGGTGCTGGCCACCAGCGGCGGCTCCGTCGTGATGATCAACTCGGCGGTGCTGCGGCACTCGCGGATCAACTACGGCGGCTACAAGATGGCCAAGTCGGCCCTGCTCTCCCTGGCGCAGAGCCTGGCCACCGAGCTCGGCCCGCAGGGCATCCGGGTGAACTCGGTGGCGCCGGGCTGGATCTGGGGCGAGACGCTGAAGTGGTACTTCGGTTATCTGGCCGAACAGCGCGGGGTGGAGCGGCAGGTGGTCTACGACGAGACCGCCGCCACCACCGACCTGCGCAAGCTCCCCGAGCCGGACGAGATCGCCGACGCGGTGGTCTTCCTGGCCTCGCCGCTGGCCCGGGCGATCACCGGGCAGTGCCTCGACGTCAACAGCGGCGAATACCACCACTGAGCGGGACTCATGACCTCTGACGGCATCGGCACGGCGGACGAGCTGCACGCGGCGGCCACCCAGATGACCGGGCTGGCCGATTTCGGCCCGGACGACTACACGGACGGGCTCGCGGTGCTGCTGAACTCCTACGCCAGCGACGCGGGCCTGACCACCCGCGGGGTGCGGGTGACCCGGGCCCTGCTGCGCGGCGCGCTGACCGCCCGGCTGCTGTCCGAGAACGGCTGGGCGCAGCACCCGGAGCACGCCGGGGTGCCCATCGAGCGCCCGATCTTCGTCACCGGGCTGCCGCGCACCGGCACCACCGCGCTGCACCGGCTGCTCACCGCCGACCCCGGCCACCAGGGCCTGGAGCTGTGGCTCGCCGAGATGCCCCAGCCGCGCCCGGCCCGGGGCACCTGGCCGGGCAACCCGGTGTTCCAGCTGATCCAGGCCGGCGTGGAGAAGCATCAGGTCGCCCACCCCGAGTTCATGGGCGTGCACTACATGGCGGCCGATCAGGTGGAGGAGTGCTGGCAGCTGCTGCGGCAGTCCATGCGGTCGATCTCCTGGGAGTGCCTCGCGCACCTGCCCGCCTACTCATCCTGGCTGGCCGCCCAGGACTGGACCGGCGCCTACCAGCGGCACCGGCGCAACCTGCAGCTGATCGGCCTGCCCGACCGCGACCGGCGCTGGGTGCTCAAGAACCCCAGCCATCTGTTCGCGCTGGACTCCCTGCTGCGGGTGTACCCGGACGCGCTGGTGATCCAGACCCACCGCTCGCCCCGGACCGCGATCGCGTCCGTGTGCAGCCTGACCGCCCACGCCACCGACGGCTGGTCGGACACGTTCCGCGGCGAGGTCATCGGCCGGGACCAGCTCGAGCTGTGGGCACGCGGGCTGGAGCTGTTCACCGCCGCGCGGGCGGCCAGCGACCCGGCCCAGTTCTGCGACGTGGACTACGACGCGTTCGTCGCCGACCCGATCGGCACCGTCGAGGCGGTATACGGCTATTTCGGGCTTACACTGAGCGGCCAGGCTGCGGACGCCATGCGCGAGCTGACCGCCGGCAGCGGCACCAGCGCGCGCCCGGCGCACCGCTATTCGCTGGCTGATTTCGGCCTGACCGGTGAGCAGGTGGATGAGCGCTTCGCTGGCTGCCAGCCGTCCCGTGCGTGACCGGGCGGTCCTGCTGCTGCGCACGTTCCTGCCGCGGGGCACGCTGCCGGTGGGCGCGGGCCTGCTGGTGCTCGGGGCGGGCGCCTACGCGCACCTGGCGGTGGCCGGGCACACCCTGCCGGTGGCGGCCATGGCCGGCATGTCCGTCCTGTGGTCTGTCGTCTACCTGCTGGGCCTGGGCGTGTTCCTGCCGGTCGAACAGGAGATCACCCGCCAGGTGGCCGCGCGCACCGCCGAGGGCGAGGGCGCCGGCGGGGTCATCCGGCGGGCTGCTGCGCTCACCGCTGGCCTGCTCGCGATCATCGTGGTGGCGCTCACGCTGGCTGCCCGGCTGCTCGCCCGCAGCCTGTTCGCCGGCGACCTCGCAATGGTCGGCGTGCTCGGCGCGGCCGTGCTGGGGCTGGCGGTCACGTCGGTGAGCCGCGGCGCGCTGGCCGGGCGTGGCCGGTTCGGTGCCTACGGGTCCCAGCTCGCCGTGGACGGCGCGCTGCGGGTGGCGCTGGCCGTCACGCTGGGCCTGCTCGGCGTCCGCTCGGCCGCGGGCTTCGGGCTGATCCTGACCGTGGCGCCGCTGCTGGCCGTGGCCGCCACCGCCCCCGGGCTGAGGGGCGCGCTGCGGCCGGGCCCGGCCGCGGGCTGGCGCGCCATGGGCGGGCGGCTGGGCATGCTCGTCGTCACCATGCTGCTCGCCCAGATGGTCATCAACGCCGCCGTGCTCAGCGTCCGGCTGCTGTCCCCCGGCGACCCGGCGGCGGTCAGCGCGCTGCTCGCCGCGGCGGTGCTGGCCCGGCTGCCGCTGTTCGTGTTCACGTCGGTGCAGACCTCGCTGCTGCCGGGCCTGGCAGGCGCGGCCGCCGCGGGCGACCAGGCCCGCTTCCGGCAGCTGCTGGCCCGCGGCTGCGCCATCGTGACCGTCCTCGGCCTCGGCGCCGGGGTGCCCACCGCGCTGCTCGGGCCGTGGCTGACCAGGATCCTGTTCGCCGCCCGGCCGGTGCTCGGCCACGGCGACTTCGCCTGGCTGGCCGCTGGCACCCTGTGCTACCTGCTGGCGCTGGTGCTCGGGCAGGCGGCGCTGGCACTGTCCCGCCACCACGCCCAGCTGCTGTCCTGGCTGATCGGCGTGGCCGTGCTGGCCGCCGTCACGCTGGCGCCCGGCGCGGTGATCCACCGGGTCGTGCTCGGGTACGCGGCCGGGTCGTTCACGGTGGCGCTCGCGCTGGCCGTGGCGGCGGTGCCCGGGCTCTACGCCGCGGCCGGCCGGGCCCGGGCCCGCTCCACGTAGCCGGCTCCCCGGCGGAGGCGAGGTGCCGGCTCCCGGGCCAGGGCTCAGTCGGCGGCCGCTTCTGCGGGCTCGGGGCTGGCGGTGTACCGCGCGAGCAGCTCCGCGGTCTTGTCCCGGTAGGCGGCCACGTTGCCGAGCTTGATCTCCTCGTAGCCGCGGACCAGGTCCGGCAGGCCGGCGATCTCGGCGGCGAGCTCGTGGTTCTCCGGGGTGAGCCCGGCGAGCAGCCGGTCCAGCGTGGCCCGGTACTCCGTGATCAGCGCCCGCTCGGTGCGCCGCACCGCGGTGCGGCCGAACGGGTCGAACGGGGTGCCCCGCAGCCGCCGCAGCCCCGCCAGCGCCCGGAACACCGGCCGGAACCACGGGCCCAGGCTGACCTTGCGGTTCATCCCGAGCGCACGCAGCACCGGGGGGTGCAGCTGGTACCGGACCCGGGCACCCGGCCCGAACTGGGCGGTGATGCCGGCGGCGAGCTGCGGGTCCAGCGACAGCCTGGCGACCTCGTACTCGTCCTTGTAGGCCATCAGCTTGTGCAGGTTGCGTGCCACCGCCGCGGCGAGCGGCAGCCGCGGGTCGATCCCGGCCTCGGCGTCCCGCACCCGGGCCACGGCCGCGGTGTAGCTGTCCGCGTAGGCGGCGTTCTGGTAGGCCGCCAGGTCATCGGCCCGGCGGCGCACCAGCGTGTCCAGGTCGGTGACGTCCTCCGCGCCCGCCGTGTCCCCGCCCCCGGTGCCCGCCGCGCCGGTGGCCGGGGGCTGCGCGACCGCGAGG
Organism: Gemmatimonadota bacterium; assembly: GCA_050257395.1. Classification (GTDB taxonomy): domain Bacteria; phylum Actinomycetota; class Actinomycetes; order Streptosporangiales; family Streptosporangiaceae; genus JAIRTY01. Next base: position 8,533 of record JBLMWU010000156.1, read on the forward strand.
CGGCCGAGCCGGAACGCGGCCACGTTCGCGGCGACCGCCCGGCCGTTGAGCCCGAGTGCCCGCTCGATGGCGGCGGCGGTCAGCGGCAGCGCCCCGCACTGGTACGCCGCCCCGACCATGATCATGTTGGCGTACTGCTCGTCGCCCAGGTGCCGCCGGGCCAGCGCGGCGGCGTCCACGAAGCGCGCGTCCCGCACCGCGCCGGCGAAAGCCTGCGCGACCTGGTCGTGGGCCGGGTACGCGGCGGTCGTGGTGACGACCATGCCGCCGGTCGGCACCTCGGACCGTGAGATCACCGCCGTGGTCCGGGCCGGCCCGGTCACCTTGAGGTTCCCCGGGTCCGCCGCCACCAGGGCGTCACAGCCCAGGTAGAGGTCGCACTCCCCGGCGGCCAGCTTCGGCGACCGGTCGTGCCCGCCGCGGGTGATGGTCAGGTCGGACACCACCGCGCCGCCCTTCTGGGCGAGCCCGGTCTGGTCCAGCGTCCGCACGGACCGGCCCTCGATGGCCGCGGCGGTCGCCAGCACCTGCGACACGGTGACCACGCCGGTGCCGCCGATGCCGGTGATCCGCATCGAGAAGCCGCCGTCCGGGACCACCAGCTCCGGCTCGGCCGGGGGCGTCACCTCCGCGGGCTGCGCGGGGGCGGCCTGCTGCGGCCCGGTCCGGCCGGGGACCACGGTCAGGAAGGACGGGCAGTCACCGGCCAGGCAGGAGAAGTCCAGGTTGCACGAGGACTGGTTGATCTGGGTCTTGCGGCCGAACTCGGTCGCCACCGGCTGCACCGACAGGCAGTTGGACTTGGCGCCGCAGTCGCCGCAGCCCTCGCAGACCCGCTCGTTGATGAAGACCCGCTGCGCGGGCGGCTGGGCTTTGCCGCGGCGGCGCTTGCGGCGTTTCTCCGCGGCGCACTCCTGGTCGTGGATGAGCACCGTGACGCCCTCGATGGCGGCCAGCTCGGCCTGCACCGCCAGCAGGTCCCGGCGGTGGCGCACGGTGACCCCGCGGCCCGCCTGCTCCCGCACCCGGGCGGGGTCCTCGGAGGTGACCACCACCCGGCGGGCGCCCTCGGCTTCCAGCAGCGCGACCAGCTGGCGCAGGCTCAGCTCCCCGACCGGCTGCTGGCCGCCGGTCATCGCCACCGCCGAGTTGCGCAGCAGCTTGAAGGTCACGTTCACGCCGGCCGCGACGGCCGCCCGGACGGCGAGGCTGCCGGAGTGGGCGAACGTGCCGTCGCCGATGTTCTGCACGAAATGCCGCTCGCCGACAAAGGGCGCCATGCCGATCCACTGGGCACCCTCGCCGCCCATCTGGGTCAGCCCGGCCACCCGCCCTGTTCGTTCACCCGGCATCAGCAGCACCATCGCGTGGCAGCCGATGCCGCCGCCGACGAGCGTCCCGGGCGCCACCTCGGTCGAGGAGTTGTGCGGGCAGCCGGAGCAGAAGTACGGCGTCCGCGCGGCGAGCGGCAGCGTGGTCCGCTGCCGCGGGGCGGGCGGCTCCGCCAGGCCCGCCACCCCGGCGCCGGCCAGCCAGCGTGCCAGCCCGCCCGCGATGGCGTCCGCGTCCAGCTCGCCGAACGGGGCCAGCAGCGGTGCGCCGTCCGGGCCGTGCTTGCCGTGCACGGCGGGCGCCTGCGGCGTCCCGTACAGCACGGACTTCACCGCGTCCTCCAGGAAGGCGCGCTTCTCCTCGACCACGATGACCCGGTCCAGGCCGCGGGCGAACTCCCGCACGGCGGCCGGCTCCAGCGGGAACAGCACGCCCAGCTTGAGCAGCCGGATCCCGGCCCGGGCCAGGCCCGCCCCGTCGAGGCCGAGCGAGCTGAGCGCCTGGCGCAGCGCCAGGTAGGTGGCGCCGGCGGAGATGATCCCGATCCGGGCGTCCGCCGGGCCGGTGATCCGGTTGAGGCCGCTGCGGCGCGCGTATTCGGCCGCGATCGGCAGCCGGGTCTCGTGGAAGGAGCGTTCCAGCCCGGCCAGGGTGGCGCCGAGCAGCCGGGAGGTCGGCTGGTGCGCGTAGGCGGTGAGCCCGCCGGGCAGGCCGGCCAGGTCCGGCGGGTTCCACGGCCGCAGCGCGGCGGTGGTGGCCCCGTCCGCGACCACCGTCGCCACCTTCAGCGCCGCCCACAGGCCGCTGGCGCGCGACAGCTCCACGGCGTGCAGCCCGAACTCCAGGATCTCGGCGGGGTCGGCCGGGTAGAAGACCGGCATGCCCAGGTCGGCGAGCGCGAGCTCGGAGGAGCCGGGGATGGTGGACGACTTCGCGCCCGGGTCGTCCCCGGCCAGCACCAGCGCGCCGCCCCGCGGGTCGGCGCCGATCAGGTTGCCGTGCCGCAGCGCGTCGGAGGCCCGGTCCAGGCCGGGCGTCTTGCCGTACCAGACGCCGGTGACACCCGCGTACTTCAGGTCGGCCACCGACCGGGCCTGCTGGGTGCCGGACACGGCGGTCGCGGCGAGCTCCTCGTTGAGCCCCGGCTGCGGCTCGATGCCGTGCTCGGCGAGCAGCGCGGTGTTGCGGGCCAGCTCGAGGTCGAGCCCGCCCAGCGGCGAGCCCTCGTACCCGGTGACGTAGGTGGCGGTCTGGTGGCCGGCCCGCCGGTCCGCCCGGGCCCGGTCGAGCAGCATCCGCACCAGCGCCTGGATGCCGGTCACGTAGACGGTGCCGTCCTCGCGGCGGTAGCGATCCTCCAGCGTGAACTCACCGGTCACCGAGGCACCTCCACATCCGGCCGGCCGTCCGCCCGCTCGCCTCATCATGCCTGTGCGGGCTGGGCGATACCCGGGCTTATCCGCTACAACTGACACTGTGACTGAAACACGTTCTAGTCTAGGCGGCGGCGCGGCTGGTCGCATGGTTGCCGTGACAGGATCGGCGTCCGGCATCGGCGCGGCCGTGCGCAGCCTGCTGGCCGCGGACGGCTGCCAGGTGATCGGGGTCGACCAGCGCGACGCCGAGGTGATCGCGGACCTGGCCACGCCAGCCGGACCGACGGCGCGACCGCCTACGCCATGAGCAAGCTCGCGCTGATGCGGGCGGTGCGGCGGCGGGCCCAGGTCTGGGCGGACCGCGGCGTGCGGCTGAACGCGGTCGCGCCGGGGCCCGTGCAGACGCCGCTGCTGCAGGCCTCGCTCGACCACCCGGTGCTGGGCCCGCTCACCGAGGCGCTGCCGGTGCCGCTCGGCCGGCGTGCCGAGCCCGCCGAGATCGCCGGGGTGATCGGTTTCCTGCTGGGCCCGGCCAGCGGGTACGTGCACGGGTCGGTGCTGTTCGCGGACGGCGGCACCGACGCGCTGGTGCGCCCGGACGCCCTGTGACCGGCTACCGGCCGGCGTCGCCGCCTGCCACCACGTTGGCCAGCGGTTCGCCCGTGGTGAACCGCCGCAGCTGGTCGGCCACGAACCGGGCCGCCTGCGGGTAGAAGGCCGCCGCTCCCCCGGCGACGTGCGGGGTGATGATCACCCCGGGGCATGCCCACAGCGGGTGGTCGGCGGGCAGCGGTTCCGGGTCGGTGACGTCGAGGGCGGCCCGCAGCCGCCCCGAGGCGGCCTCCGCCAGCATCGCGCCGGTGTCGAGCACCGGGCCGCGGCCCACGTTGACCACCAGGGCGCCGTCCGGGAGCAGCGCGAGCCGCCGGGCGTCCATGAGCCCGGCCGTGTCCGGGGTGAGCGGCGTGACCAGCACCACGATGCCGGCCGAGGGCAGCAGGCTGTCCAGGTCCACGGCGGCGTGCACGCCGGGGCGGGCGCGGCGGGCGACCGCGGCCACGTCGGCCTCGCAGGCGCGCAGCCGCTCGCCCAGCGCGGCGCCGATGGAGCCATAGCCGGCGATGACCACCCGCGAGCCCGCCAGTGACCGGGTGTGGGTGTGGTCCCAGCGCCGCTCGTCCTGCGCCCGGGTCCAGCGGGGCAGCTCCCGCTGCGCCGCGAGGATCAGCGCCAGCGCGTGCTCGGCCGTGCTGGAGTCGTGCAGCCCCCGGGCGTTGCACAGCACCGTCCCGGCCGGCAGCAGCCCCAGCAGGTGGTCGTAGCCGGCCGTGAGCGCCTGGACCACCTGCACGTTCGGCATCCGGGCCAGCGGCTCGGTGCCGAACGGCTGATCGTAGGGGACGGTGAAGAACACCACGTCGTCCAGGCCGCCCGGGCCCGGCTCCTCGCCGGTGAACAGGTCCACGTCCAGCCCGAGGCCGGCGACCGCGTCCCTGATCTCCGGCCACGGCACGAGTACCCGTCCTGCCACCGTCACCCCTCCATCCGACGACCCCAGCGTGACCATACTCCCGGTCCCCGCGGGCGGCTGCCGGCCCCCGCCGGGCAGGCATCGCGGCCACCCGGCCCGGAAAATCCGTCATTCGAGGACGAAACTCCGCCTCCCGAGCGTTGTTGACCGGGAAGGGGTTGGTGCTAGTGCAGGAATCTGGTTCGCCAGGGATCGTTATGGAGCAGGGCGAGGCCCTCCCGGAGCCGGGCAGGGCCGTCGCGGTCCCGGTGGCCAGAAAGGGGCGGGCGGCGCTGATCGGCACCGCCCTGGTGGTGGCGGCGCTCGCCGCCCTGAACGTGATCGAGCACTACGTGCACGCCAGCGGCCTGCTGATCGCGCCCATCGCTGCCGCGGCGCTGCTGGTGTTCGCCCGGGTCCGGGGCCTGACCTGGGAGCAGCTCGGGCTCAGCCGGGCCAGGCTGCGGGCGGGCGCGCTGTGGGGCGGCGGCGCCATCGCGGTCGTGGCGCTGATCTACGTGGTGGGCGTGCTGCTGCCGGCGACCCGGTCGGCGTTCCTCGACGCCCGCTACCACCTGCCCGTGACGGGCGTGCTCATGTCGGCGCTCGTGGTGATCCCGATCGGCACGGTCCTGATCGAGGAGATCGCGTTCCGCTCCGTGCTGTGGGGCATGCTGTCGCGGCACATGACCGCCTGGCGGGTGCTGCTGACCTCCTCGGTAATGTTTGGACTGTGGCATGTGCTGCCGTCGCTGCATCTCGCCTCGGCCAACCAGGGGGTCGGCCAAGCCGTCCACGCCGCCGGGGCGTCCGCGAACGTGCTGGCAGTGCTCGCCACGGTCGCGTTCACGGCGCTGGGGGGCGTCGTGGCGGGTGAATTGCGGCGGCGCAGCGGAAGCCTGCTCGCCAGCGCCGGGATGCACTGGGCCACTAACGCCCTCGGTGTGATCTTCGGGCTGGTGGCATGGAAGCTCGTGGGGTAGATGACAGTCGCCGGGAACCCGTCCCGGGCGCCGCGGCTGCAGCGATCCGGGCGGCTGGCAGCGCCATGCCCGGCCGGTTCGCGCACCTGCGGCACTACGCCCGCAGCCTGAGTTTCACCGGCCTGGCCCTCGGGTGGGGCTTCTTCCTGCTGTCCCTCACGCCCTCGCTGATGCCCAGGGGCTGGCAGGCGCAGGGCTTCGTCTCCGGCAGCGCGCTGGCGCAGGGCTACGGGCTCGGCGTCGCCGCCGCCTGGGCCGGCCGGCGCCTCGGCATCCCGAAGCCCAGCGCCCGGGTGCGGCGGCAAGCGTGGTTCGTGCTGGCAGGGCTGGCGCTGGTGACCATCCCGGCCGCGGTGGTGCTCAGCTCGCTGTGGGAGCGGCGGGTCCGCGAGGCGGTGGGGATACCCGGGACCGGGCCGTTCCTGTATGCCGGGGTGTGCCTGATCGCCGCCGCCCTGGCAGCGGCGATCGTCGGGGTCGTGCGGCTGATCCACGACGTCTACCACGTGCTCGCCGCCCGGCTGCGGCGGCTGCTGCTGCTGCCGGCCGGCCTCACCCGGCTGCTGGCGACCGGGCTGCTGGTCGTCCTCGCGGTGGGCGTGGCCACCGGGTTCACCGATCAGGTGGCCCTGCGGCTGGCGGACCTCGCCTTCTCCGCCGACAACAACGGCAACCTGCCCCGGGTGACGCGGCCGCTGTCGCCGCTGCGGTCGGGCAGCCCGGCGTCCCTGGTGAGCTGGGACTCCCTGGGCCTGCAGGGCCGCGCGTTCGTGTCCGGCGGGCCGATCCCCGCCTGGATCGCCCGGTTCACCGGGCACCGCGCGGTCGAGCCGATCCGGGTCTACGTGGGCGTGCGGTCGGCGCCGACCCTGCAGGCGGAAGCCAATCTGGCCCTGCGGGAGCTGAAGCGCACCGGCGCGTTCCGGCGCGCGCTGCTGGGCGTGGCCATCCCGACCGGGCGCGGCTCGGTCTACGGCACCCTCGCCGACCCGCTGGAGTACATGTACGGCGGCAACACCGCCATCGCCGCGATCCAGTACTCCTACCAGCCGAGCTGGATCTCCTTCGTGGCCCAGCGGCCGCAAGCGCGGCAGGCGGGCCGGGCGCTGTTCAACACCATCTACGCCTACTGGTCGACGCTGCCGCCAGCGCACCGGCCGCGGCTGGTCGTCTTCGGCGAGAGCCTGGGCGCCTACGGCGCCGAGGCGGCGTTCTCCGGGGTCGCCGACCTGACCGCCCGCACCAGCGGGGCCCTGTTCGTGGGGCCGCCCAACAGCAGCGAGGTATGGCGCGAACTCACCAGCGCGCGGGTGAAGGGCAGCCCCGAGTGGCTGCCGGTCTACGGCGACGGCCGCACCGTCCGCTTCGCCGCTTCCGCCGCCGACCTGCGCCTGCCCGGCGGTGCCCTGCGCCACCCCAGGATCGTCTACCTGCAGCACGCCTCCGACCCGGTGGTCTGGTGGTCGCCGGACCTGCTCTGGCACAAGCCGGACTGGCTGACGGAGCCCCGCGCGCCGGACGTCACCTCGCAGATGCAGTGGTACCCGCTGGTCACGTTCTGGCAGGTCACCGCCGACCTGATCGTCAGCAGCACGGCGCCGGGGTACGGCCACCACTACGCCGCGGAGGTCCCCACCGCCTGGGCCGCCATCCTGCACCCGCCCGGCTGGACCAGCGCCGAGACCGCGCGGCTCACCGCCAGCGCGACCGCCGCCAGGCTGCCCTGACCCGCCTCACCCGGGCTGCGGGTCACCGCAGGGCGAGCCGGATCACCCGGCCGGTCACGGCCTGCTGGGCAGGGAGTACCCGACCGGCGCGCCGGGCTCGGCCGCCGCGCTGACCCGGCCGAGGTCGGCCAGGTGGCGCAGGTGCGCGGCGGCTTCCGCGAGCGCGGCGCGGCGCATGAAGCCGGTGACCGCGGCCCAGCCGCGGGACCAGGACAGTTCCTGCGTCACCTGCCAGGCCGTGGCCGGGGCCAGCCGCCCCACGATGGCCACCACCTCGTCGCAGCGCCGCTCGTGGTGCGCCAGCAGCATCCGGACCCGGTCGGCCAGGCCGCGGAACCGGTACTCGTGCGCGGGCAGGGCTTCCGCGCCGGTGAAGCCGGCGACGCGCCGCAGCGACGCCAGGTAGGCGGCGAGCGGCGGCTCGGCGTGGTGTGCCTGCAGCCCGACGTTCGGGCTGATCCTGGGCAGCACGTGGTCGCCGGTCAGCAGCAGGTTCGCGGCCTCCTCGTGCAGGCACAGGTGGCCGGGGGTGTGCCCGGGCGTCCAGACCGCCCGCAGCCGCCGGCTGGCCAGCGGCACCAGGTCCCCGTCCTCCAGCAGCAGATCCGGCTCGGGCATCGCGCGGAAGGACGCCACGTCCGTCTCCCGGGCGGACAGCTCGTCCGCCACCCCGGGCGGCACCCCGCAGGAGTGCAGCCAGGCCAGGTCGGCCGGGCGGCCGCCGCTGTCGCGCCACAGCCGGCCCGGCATCGAGTCCCGCTCCGCCGGGTGCATCGCCACCCACGCCCCGGACTCCTCCCGCAGCCGGGCGGTCAGGCCGTGGTGGTCGGGGTGGGCGTGGGTGACCACGATGCCGCTCACGTCGGCGGGGGTGGCCCCGGCGGTCTTGAGGCCCTCGGCGAGCGCCTGCCAGGTCGGCCCGGCGTCCCAGCCGGGGTCGACCACGATCAGCCGGTCGCCGTCACCGATGAGGTAGGTGAGGGTGTAGCGCAGCGGGCTGTCCGGGATCGGCACCGGGACCGACCACAGATCCGCGCTGAGCTGCTCCACCGGCGGGAACGTGCCAGCCGCCCAGGACTGCCGCTGCGCCTCTCCGGTGACCCGCAATCCCGCTCCCCTGAACTCCGCCGCTGTCCAGCTCTGCCGCTGCCGGCCGCGGCCCGCCAATAACTGAACGGATAGCGTCCGCTTTCCGGCCAGCGTATCCTGACGGAGTCCGTTCAGCAATATCGCACGGTGGGAACGCCAGCGACATGGAGCACAGCGCGGTGCAGGCGGCGGGCCACGCCCAGGTGGCTCCCGGCCGCCCGCGCGACCCCGCCATCGACCGCCGCATCGCCCAGGCCGCGCTCGACCTGTTCGCCGAGGCGGGCTGGGCCGGCTTCGCCATGGAGGCCGTGGCCCGCCGGGCCGGGGTCGGCAAGGCTTCCCTGTACCTGCGCTGGCACAGCAAGGAGGCCCTGCTCACCGACGCCGTGACGGTGCGGCTCGGGCGGGTCTCCGACATGGACACCGGCACCCTGCGCGGCGACCTCATCGAGCTCGCCACCCAGATCCTCGACGTGTACGCGGGCGACACCGGGCTGGCCGCCCTGCGGCTGACCCTGGAGGCCGGCGCCATCCCCGGGGTGGCCCGGCACTATGAGGAGATCCGGCACTCGCAGGCGCAGGCCGCGCGGGCCATCGTGCACCGCGGCATCGACCGCGGCGAGCTGCCCGCCGGCACCTCGGCCACCCTGCTGCTGGACACGCTCGCGGGCGGCGCCATGATGCACGCCATCAGCACCCCCGCCGGCCGGCGCGCCGAGCTGGCCGCCAATACCGCCGCCCAGGCGGCCCGGCTGGTCGACTTCCTGCTGCACGCCGTCACGGCCGCCCCGGGGACAGGCTGACCCGTGGCCGGCCGGACGCGCGAACCGGGGCGGTCCGTCACCTCGCGGGTGCTGGCGGTGCTCAGCGCGTTCGACGAGGGCCACCCGCGGCTGGGGCTGAGCGAGGTCGCCCGCCGCTCGGGCATGCCGGTGGCGACGGCCTCCCGGCTGCTGGCCGAGCTGGTGGCCGGCAAGGCGCTGGCCCGGCGGCCGGACGGGCGCTACGAGGTCGGCCGGCGGCTGTGGCAGCTCGGCCTGCTCGCCCCGGTGAACCAGGAGCTGCGCGAGGTGGCGCTGCCGTTCATGAACGACGTGCACGCGGCCACCGGCGACGTCGTGCACATCGCGGTCCGGGAGGGCTACTCCGCGCTGTACGTGGAGCGGATCGTGGGCCGCGACTCGGTGCCGGTGCTCAGCCGGATGGGCAGCCGGCTGCCGCTGCACGCCACCGGGGTCGGCAAGGTGCTGCTGGCCGAGGCGCCGCCGGAGGTGATCGAGGAGGTGCTGGCGGACCTGGCCCCGCTCACCCGGTACACGATCACCGACCCGGCCCGGCTGCGCCGGGACCTGGCCGAGACCCGCCGCCGCGGGTACGCGCGCACCATGGACGAGCTGGAGATCGGCGCCGCCTCGATCGCGGTCCCGGTCCGGCCCGGGCCCGGGCCCGCGGTGGCGGCGCTGGGGGTCGTCACCAGGTCCGCCCGGCCCAAGGCCAGCCAGCTCGTGCCGGCGCTGCAGGTGGCCGCCGCGGGCATCGCCCGGGGACTGCGCCGGGCGGGCGGCGGACCCGGCTGACCAGGCGGTACGGCGGGGCCGGCGCTGCCAGGGCCGGCCGGCCACGTTTTCCACTGGGCGGAAAAGAGCGTGGCCGCCGCCTGCGGGGCGGCCTTATGGTTTCCCCGCCGGCCGGAAGGCGCCGCGCGCCGCCGGCCGCCTGAGCACCGGGCAAGCAGGGAGCCGGCGATGTGCGCACCCAGGTATGAGATTCCGGGCACGACCATCTTCGATGGCGCCGCGGCCCAGAAGGGCTACGCGCTCAACAAGATGTGCATGTCCTTCAATGACGCCGCCAACCGGGCGGAGTTCCTGTGGGACGAGGACGCCTACTGCGCCCGCTACGGGCTCAGCGAGGAGCAGCGCGACGCGGTCCGCCGCCGGGACGTGCTGGCGCTGATCGCCGCCGGCGGCAACGCCTACTACCTGGCCAAGTTCGCCGGCATCTTCGGCCTGGACATGCAGGACATCGGCGCCCAGCAGACCGGCATGACCAAGGACGAGTTCCAGGCCATGCTCGTGGCGGCGGGGCGGTAGCGGTGGCCACCATCGCCGGCTGCATCACCACCTCGCACGTGCCCGCCATCGGCAAGGCGATCGACCGCGGGCAGCAGCACGACCCGTACTGGAAGCCGTTCTTCGACGGCTTCCGGCCGGTGCACCGCTGGCTGGCGGAGACCAGGCCGGACGTGGCGGTGGTGATCTACAACGACCACGGGCTGAACTTCTTCCTCGACAAGATGCCGACGTTCGCGATCGGCGCCGCGCCGGAGTACCGCAACGCCGACGAGGGCTGGGGCCTCGCCACCGTCCCGCCCTTCCCCGGCCACCCGGCCATGTCCTGGCACATGATCGAGTCGATCATGGCCGACGAGTTCGACCTGACGACCTGCCAGGAGATGCTGGTCGACCACGCGGTGGTGAACCCGATGCGGCTGCTGTGGCCGGGTGCCTCGCCGTGGCCGGTGCGGATCGTGCCGATCGACATCAACACCGTGCAGTACCCGCTGCCGTCGGCCGCCCGCTGCTGGAAGTTCGGCCAGGCGATCGGCCGCGCGATCAACTCCTACGAGGAGGACCTGCGGGTGGTGGTGATCGGCACCGGCGGCCTGTCGCACCAGCTCGACGGCAGGCGGGCCGGCTTCATCAACAAGGAGTTCGACCTGCAGTTCATGGAGAGCCTCACCAAGGACCCGGTCTGGGCGACCGGCTACACGACCCAGGAGCTGGTCGAGCTCACCGGCACCCAGGGGGTCGAGCTGATGATGTGGCTCGCCGCCCGGGCCACCCTGCTCGGCGACGCCCGCGAGGTGACCGCGAACTACCACATCCCGATCTCCAACACCGCGGCCGGGCTGATGCTCCTGGAACGGGCCGGCGGGACGGGCGGCGGGTGGGGGCGGATGCGCTGAGCGGGATCAGCCCGCGGCGCCCCAGCGCCCGGTGAGCGCGGGCACGAGCGCGTCGGCGTAGGAGTCGAAGGCCGCGGCCATCGCCTCCGGGCTCTGGTCGTCGCCGGCCCGCCAGTCCCGCAGGGCCAGGAACACCACCGCGCCGATGATCCCCGCCAGCACCCGCGGCCGCCGGTCGGTCTCCGGGTCCACGCCTTCGCGCTGGGCGAGCACCCCGATGATCTCCTGGTCGTGGTCGTGGGTGTAGCGCAGGTGGGCGGCCAGCAGCACCGGGGTGGCGTCGATCAGCCGCAGCACGGACAGGTAAGCGGGCACCGCCTCGGCCCGGGGCCCGCTCAGCTGGCGCAGTGAGACACCGAAGGCGCCGCGGGCCGCGGCGAGCGGCTCCTCGTCCGCGGGCCGGGCCGCCAGCGCCTCGGCGAACGCGGCCGCCCCGTCCCGGACGAACGACAGCACCAGGTCCTCTTTGCTGGCGAAGTACCGGAAGAAGGTGCGCTCGGACACGTCCACCGCGTCGGTGATCTCATGGATCGCCGTCTGGTCGTAGCCCTTGGCCTCGAACAGGTCCAGCGCCGCCTGGATGAGCGCGTCCCGGGTGAGCTGTTTCTTGCGCGCCCGCCGGTCCGGGCCCGCCGCCGGCCCGGCGCCGGGCGCGGCCGCAGCCTCCGGCAGCGTGATTTCCGCCACGGCAACCTCCACGTAACCAATGCTACTGCGGGCGCGGGTATAGTGTCATCGCATGACACATGTCAGTCACTGACACTTTCTCGCGCCAGGCGCCCGGGGGACGGGGGCCGGAAGAGGAGATCACCTCATGGACACGACAGCGGCCACCACACCGGCCGCCAGGACCGCGGCGCCGGAGCGGGCGGGCCAGCGGCGCGGCTGGCGGGGCAGCCCCACCCTCACCCTGCTGGCGGTCGCGCTGGGCGTGATGATGGTCGCCCTGGACGGCACCATCGTCGCGGTGGCCAACCCGGCCATCCAGGCCCACCTGGGCGCGTCCCTCTCCGACATGCAGTGGGTCACCAACGCCTACCTGCTCGCGCTGGCCGTCAGCCTGATCACCATGGGCAAGATCGGCGACCGGTTCGGGCACAAGAAGGTGTTCCTCACCGGCGTGGCCGGCTTCGCGCTCAGCTCCGCCGCGATCGGCCTGTCGGGGACCATCGCCAGCAGCATCACCCTGGTGATCGCCTTCCGGGTGCTGCAGGGGGTCTTCGGGGCGATGCTGCAGCCGACCGCGCTCGCCCTGCTGCGCGAGACGTTCCCGATCGGGAAGCTGAACACGGCCATCGGCATCTGGGGCGCCGTGATCGGCGCGTCCACGGCCGCCGGCCCGATCGTGGGCGGGCTGCTGGTGCAGCACATCAGCTGGGAGTCCTGCTTCTACATCAACGTCCCGGTCGGCATCCTCGCGCTCGTCATGGGCCTGCTGGTGGTCCGGGAGACGCCGTCCTCGCCCGCGGCGAGGTCGTTCGACATCCCCGGCGTCGCCGCCCTGTCCGGGGCGCTGTTCCTGCTGGTCTGGGGCCTGATCAAGGGCTCGGACTACGGCTGGGCGTCCGCCCGGACGCTGGGTTTCCTGGGCGCGGCGGCGGTCCTCGGGGTGCTGTTCGCCATCCGCGAGTCGCGCACCCGGCAGCCGCTGCTGCCGCTGCGGCTGTTCCGTTCCATCTCCCTGTCGGCTGGCACGGTGCTGGTCATCCTGCTCATGTTCGCGCTGTTCGGCGCCATGTTCTTCATGACCTTCTACCTGGAGAACGTGCACGGGCTCGACCCGGTGGCGACGGGCGTGCGGCTGCTCCCGCTGACCGGGATGCTGATCGTCGGCTCGCCGCTCGCGGGCTGGGTGATCAACCGGATCGGGCCGCGCATCCCGCTGGTCGCCGGCATGCTGATGGCCGCCGCCGCCCTGTACGGCCTGTCCAGGCTGGGCGCTGCGGCCGGCGCCAGCGGCACCGTCGCCTGGTTCATGCTGCTCGGCCTGGGCCTGTCGCCGGTGATGGTCGGCGCGACCGACATCATCGTCGGCAACGCGCCGGTGGAGCTGGCGGGCGTGGCCGGCGGGCTGCAGTCCACCGCCATGCAGATCGGCGGCACCCTCGGCACCGCCGTGCTCGGCGCGATCATGTCGGCGAAGGTCAGCAGCCTGCTGCCGGCCAGCTGGCACGCCGCGCACCTGCCCCCGCTCACCGGGGCCCAGCTCGGCCAGGTCAAGAGCGCGGTCTCGGTCGGCGTGGCCCCGGTGCCCCATGGCGCGCCGCCGCAGCTCGGCACCGTGATCACCCAGATCACCCACAGCGCGTTCATGAGCGGGATGAACGCAGCCTTCCTGGTGGCCGCGATCGTCGCGCTGGCCGGGGCGGTCATCGCGCTGGCGGCCCGCCGGGGCACCGGCGGGCACGCCCCGGTGCACGCGGGACTGTAACTACGCGCCCGGGGCCGGTGGCGGGCCTTGGGTGCCCCGCCGCCGGCCCCTGG
>JBLMWU010000157.1:0-6891 GCA_050257395.1 Gemmatimonadota bacterium
CCCGGCCAGATCCGCGCGTGCCGCACATTCTCATCGCCCGCCCATGCCCGGGCTGACAATCGGGACATCGCCGGCGGGCGGCTCGCGATGTTCGGAGCACCGATGAGTTCTGCGGCGCTGCCGCGTTGTACCTGACGGATGGCGGCGCAGAGAGCTGCCGCGGATGTCAGGTGAGCGAGCGAGGAGAGCGGCCATGAGCCAGGCTGATGTGAACGGCGTGTCCCTGTACTACGAGGAGCACGGCTCCGGCGGGACGCCGCTGATCCTGCTGCACGGCGGCATGGCCGCGGGCGAGACGTGGGCTCCCATCCTGCCCGCGCTGGCAGCGGGCCGCCGGGTCATCACGGTGGACCTGCCGGGGCATGGCCACAGCCCGGACCCCGGCAAGCCGCTGCGGTTCGAGTGGATGGCCGACACCATCGCCGGGCTCATCACCCACCTGGGGCTCCCCGAGGCGGACCTGATGGGCTACTCGCTGGGCGGCGAGGTCTCGATCCGGACCGCCATCCAGCATCCCGGGCTGGTGCGGCGGCTGGTGGTGGTCTCGGTGCCCTGCCGCCGAGACGGCTGGTACCCCGAGAGCCTCGCCGGGATGGCGCAGCTCGGGCCGGAACTCGCCGAGCCGATGCGGCACTCACCGCCGGGCGAGCTGTACGCGCGGGTCGCCCCGCGCCCGGAAGACTGGCCGGTGCTGCTCGGGCGGACGGGTGAGCTGCTGTCCCGTGACTTCGACTGGACGGCGGAGGTCGGCAAGATCACCGCCCAGGTGATGCTGGTCTACGCCGACGCGGACGCCATCCGGCCCGCGCACATCGTGGAGTTCTACGCCTTGCTCGGCGGCGGCCTGCGCGACGCCGGCTGGGACCGGTCGGCCCGGCCCGACTCCAGGCTGGCGATCCTGCCGGGGCAGACCCACTACGACGTGTTCATGTCGCCTGCGCTGCCCGCGGCGGTCATTCCGTTCCTGGACGCGTCCGCCCGCCAGCCCGCCTGACGCGGCGCGTCCGGCCGCCCGGGCACGCGGGGCACGCGGCGGCGGGCTGCGATACTGAGCCGTCATGTCCACGTGGATTGTCAGATCCGGCCAGCCCGGCACCGGGCTGCGCGTCGCCGTCAAGGACCTCATCGACGTAGCGGGCCTGCCCACCACCGCGGGCAGCCGGGCGGTGGCGGACCGGGCCCGGCCCGCCACCGCCGACGCGGACTGCCTGGCCGGGCTGCGGGCCGCGGCGGCACGCGGTGACGCGTGCCTGGCCGGCAAGGTTGGCCTGCACGAGCTGGCGTACGGCATCACCGGGATCAACGCCGCCTTCGGCACGCCCGTCAACCCGCTCGACCCGGCGCTCGTGCCGGGTGGGTCCTCCAGCGGCTCCGCGGTGGCGGTGGCCACCGGTGAGGCCGACGTGGCTTACGGCTCCGACACCGGCGGGTCGATCCGGATCCCCGCTGCCTGCTGCGGCGTGGCCGGCCTGAAGACCACCTGGGGCCGGATCCCGCTGACCGGAGTCTGGCCGCTCGCACCGAGTCTGGACACGGTCGGGCCGATGGCCCGGGACGTGGCCGGCCTGACCGCGGGCATGGTGCTCCTCGAGCCGGGCTTCGCCCCGGACCCCAGCCCGCCCGGAACGGCCGGCCGGGTCGCGGTGGATGCCGACCCGGCCGTCAGCAACGCCGTGGACCGGGCGCTGGCGGCGGCCGGCTGGGAGGTCATCCCGGTCGCCCTGGACGGGCTCGCCGCGGCCCGGACCGCGCTGAGCGACGTGCTCGACAGCGAGGCGTGGGCAGCCAACGCGGGGCTGGTGGCCGCGGCGCCGCAGCTGATCGGCCCCGACGTGCTGGAACGGCTCCAGCAGGCCGCCGCGGTCACCCCCGCCGCGGTCGCCGCCGCCCGCGAGACAGCGGCCCGGTGGCGCGCCTACCTGCTGTCGCTGCTGGAACGCGTGGAGCTGCTCGTGTTCCCGACCCTGCTGGGCTTCCCCGCGCCGCTGGCCGATCCCGGGGCGATGTCCCGCATCCGCGGGCTCAACTCCGTCATCAATCTGGCCGGCCTGCCCGCGCTGGCGCTGCCGGTCCCCGCCAACGGCCCCGGCCACCTGCCTGCCAGCATCCAGCTGGCCGGGCCGCCCGGCGGCGAGGAGCGGCTGCTCGCCGCCGGTGCCGTCCTCGAGGAGGCGGCCTTCTCTTAAGTAACTTCGTAGATGTGATCCAAAGCCTGCAATCGGTACCTATTGACATATCCCAGGCCTGAAATATGGTAAACCGGATATCGCCTTGCGCTGCTGGTTGCCATGTCGGCGCCATGCGCCGGGCTATTTACGGAAAACCCGCCGTCAATCCGGCAGCACGGGGGGACAGAGAGGCATGGGTCGGCCAGAAGAGCCACTCGAGCGGGACGGCTCGCCAGTGCGGGAATTCGCATTCTGGCTCCGCGATCTCCGCAACCGCTCCGGGCTGACGTACCAGCAGCTTGCGCGGGTCGCCAACTACGGCACCAGCACCATGCAGGCGGCGGCCGCCGGCCGGACGCTCCCGACGCTCAAGGTCACCCTGGCGTTCGTCGCCGCCTGCGGCGGCGACACCGACGCCTGGCGCGAGTACTGGATGCAGATCAAGCGGTCGCTGGACGCGGACTCACCGCTTGCCTGGCCGATCGAGCCACCCTGGGCAGTGCAAGCTAGCCCATGGGGTGACCTGCCTGCGGGGGTCACCAGTCTCGGGTTCGCAACCAACGGCCACCCGCCGGCGCCCGGGGCGGAACAGGCGCCGGACGCCGCGCACGCGGCTGACGGCCAGGCGCCGGACGGGTGGTACGTCGAGTCCTTTTCCGCGCGGCTGCGCCTGGACGGGCCGCAGGCCGAGGCCGTGGAGCACCGGGTGATCGTCGCCACCCAGGACGACCTGCGCGAGCTGGCCACCTCGATCAGCCTGCCCCGGCATGCCGACGACGCCGGCGCGGAGCACCGGATCGAGGCGGAACTGCTGTACGGGGGGTCGCTGGAGCTGCGCGAGCAGCCCTACGAGAGTTACTTCCGGCACGTGATCTCGCTCGCCAGGCCGCTGAAGGCGGGCGAACGGCACGAGTACGAGCTGCAGCTTCGCGTGCCGCCCGGGCAGCCGATGGCCCCGCACTACGTGTACGTGCCCTTCTGCCGCAGCGACCACTTCCAGCTGCGGGTCCGGTTCAGCCCCACCCGGCTGCCGCGCACCATCTGGCTGCTCTCGGGCGCCCCGCCCGTGGTGATCTACGGCCGCGCCGACGGGACCGAATTGGTGACTCCGGACCGGTTCGGCGAGGTCCTGGTGGAGTTCCGCGATCTTCAGCTCGGCCGCGGTTACGGGCTGCGCTGGCAGGATGAACCCCCGGACGGCTGAAATCCCGCGCCCGACTGCGGCATTCTGCGGTGCATTCCCGGCTGGATTTCACATCGGCCCCCGTTTTCGCTTATCGGCACAAGCCGGAAAAATCATCACGAATCATCACCACCCGATTACGGGCGAGCGGGCGGGCGCACGGCGCCGCGGCTGGGGACACCTGGGCATTGCCCGGGTGCGCGGCGGCCTACAGAATCGGTACGGTGTGCCGCCCGGCCACCCGGGACCGGGCGGCGGAACCCCGGACGGTGATGATGACCGAACTCAAGATCGAAGCCGACCCGGCAGAGGCCGGCTTCGATGCCCAGCGGCTGGAGCGCATCGACCGCCACTTCGCGCGGTACGTGGACGACGGCCGGCTGACCGGCTGGCTGATCACGATCAGCCGGGGCGGCCGGCTGGTGTACGTGTCCAGCTGCGGGCAGCGGGACATGGAGGCCGGCCTGCCGGTGGAGCCGGACACCCTGTGGCGGATCTACTCCATGACCAAGCCCATCACCTCGGTCGCGGCGATGATGCTGTACGAGGAGGGCGCGTTCGCGCTCACCGACCCGGTCAGCAGGTTCATCCCCTCGTTCGCGGACCTCCGCGTGTACACGGGCGGGCCGGACCAGCGGCCGGTGACCGTCCCGGCCACCGAGCCGGTGCGGATCTGGCACCTGCTCACCCACACCTCCGGGCTGACCTACGGCTTCCACCACGTGCACCCGGTGGACGCCATGTACCGGGGCGCCGGATACGAGTGGGGCACGCCGCGCGGCGCCGACCTGGCGCAGGCCTGCGACACCTGGGCCGGGTTCCCGCTGCTGTTCCAGCCCGGCGCGGAGTGGAACTACTCGGTCGCCACCGACGTCCTCGGCCGGGTGGTGGAGGTCGCCTCCGGCCAGCGCCTGGACGAGTTCTTCCGCACCCGCATCTTCGGCCCGCTCGGCATGAACGACACCATGTTCCACGTCGGCGACGAGGACGCCGGGCGGCTCGCCGCCCTGTACACCCGGAACCCCGCGGACGGGCGGGCGGTTCGGCTGGACGCGATGGGCGCCGCGATCCGCGACCCGCGGACCATGCTGAGCGGCGGCGGCGGGCTGGCGTCGACCGCCGGCGACTATCACCGCTTCCTGCAGATGCTGGTGGGCACGGCGGGCAGCCCGGCCGGGGAGCTGGAAGGGGCCCGGCTGCTCAGCCCGCGCACGGTCGCCTACATGATGCGCAACCACCTGCCCGGCGGCCAGGACCTGGAGATGTTCGGCCGGCCCCTGTACGCGGAATCCCCGTTCCGCGGGGTGGGTTTCGGCCTCGGGTTCGCGGTGGTCATCGACCCGGCGGCCGGCAAGGTGGTCTCGTCCGCGGGCGAGGCGTCGTGGGGCGGCGCGGCCAGCACCGCGTTCTGGGTCGACCCGGCCTCGGAGCTCACGGTCTCCTTGTTCACCCAGCTGCTGCCCTCCAGCGCCTACCCGCTGCGCCCGCAGCTGCGCCAGCTCGTGTACCAGGCCATGACGGACTGACGAACGGCGCGGGCTGACCGCCACTCCGGCCGCGCGGCCGGGACAGCTCAGGAGGACGGGCCAGTCACCCGCAGGGCGGCCGCGTGGGCGGAGGCCACCGCCGCGGCCGCCCGGTCAGCCAGGCTGGCGGGCAGCCCGCCCAGCTCCACGTTGATGTCCACCAGCGCGGCGGCGCTGCGCGCGGCCGCCTCCGCCAGGTGCGCCGCGGCGACGATGTCGCCCCGCAGGTTCGGGTTGCCGCCGGCGGCGATGTCGGGGGCCAGCCCGGCGACCTGCGCGGCGATCTCGGCGATCTCCAGTGGCACCAGGGCCGCGCCGTGCAGTGCCTCCCGGATCCGCTGCTGGCGCTGCTGCGGGTCACCGTCGCGGGGCAGCCGGTAGGCGCTGAGCACGCCCTGGTAGGCGGCGGCGTCCCGGTCGGCCAGCCCGGCGACCCGGCCGCGCAGCGTGTCGGCCTGTTCCGCGGTCTGGACGGCAGCGGGCAGCCGCGCGGTGGAGAACCGGGCCGCCATGGCGACCAGACCGGCGGCCAGCGCCGCGGTCACGGCGGCCGCGCCGCCCCCGCCGGGGGCGGGCACCTGGGCGGCCATGAACTCCAGGAACTCCCGGACCGGCTGGTCCAGCAGGGAGACCGGGTCCGTGTCCAGCTCCGGGCCGCCCGGCTGCGGGCCGCCCGGAGACGGGGTGGCTGGCTGGCCGGTCAGGACAGGCCCACGATCTGGCCGTCGGGGTCGAGGTCGATGCGGGCGGCGGCGGGGCTGGAGGACAGGCCGGGCATGGTCCGCATCTCCCCGCAGATGGGATAGACGAACCCGGCACCCACCGAGGCGCGGACCTCGCGGACCGGCAGCGTCCACCCGGTGGGCGCGCCCTTCAGCGTGGGGTCGGAGGAGATGGACAGGTGGGTTTTGGCGATGCACACCGGCAGGTGCCCGAACCCGGCCCGCTCGTAGGTGTCGAGCTGCTTGGCCGCCTGCGGGGAGAACTCGACAGCCCCGGCGCCATAGACCTTGGTGGCCACGGTCTGGATCTTCTCACGCAGGCTCGCCGAGTCCGGGTACAGGACCTGGTAAGCGGACGGCTCGCTGGTGGCTTCCTCGACCGCCTCGGCGAGTTCCACCGCTCCCCTGCCGCCGTCGGTGAAGTGGGTGGAGACGGCGGCGCGGGCGCCTTCGTCGGCGGCGATGCGGCGGATCATCTCGTGCTCACTGGCGTGGTCGGTGGGGAACGCGTTGATGGCGACGACGGCCGGCACCCCGTGCAGGCGGATGTTGGCGATCTGCTTGCGCAGGTTCGCCGCCCCCGCCGCCACATCGTCGGGGTTCTCCTTGAGCAGGTCCTCGGGCAGCGGCCGGCCGGCGACGATCTTGTACTTCCCCGAGTGGGCCTTCAGCGCGCGCACGGTCGCGACCACGACAGCCGCGTTGGGGACCAGACCGCTGGTGCGGCATTTGATGTTGAAGAACCGCTCCGCGCCCATGTCCGCGCCGAACCCGGCCTCGGTCACCAGGTAGTCCCCGCCATGGATGCCGATCAGGTCCGCGATCACCGAGGAGTTGCCGGTGGCGATGTTCCCGAACGGCCCCGCGTGCACGAGAACCGGCGTGTTCTCCAGCGTCTGCATCAGGTTCGGCTTGATCGCATCACGCAACATCACCGCCATCGACCCAGCGGCCTGCAGCTGCTCCGCGGTGACCGGCGTGCCGTCCTTCGTGTAACCCACCACGATCCGGCCCAGCCGCTCCCGCAGGTCCGCCAGCGACTTCGTCAGCGCCAGCGTCGCCATCACTTCTGAGGCCGCGGTGATGTCGAACCCGGTCTGGCGGGGCACCCCGTCGCCCTTGCCGCCCAGGCCGATGACAATGTTGCGCAGCGCCCGGTCGTTGACGTCCAGCACCCGCCGCCAGGTGATGTTGTTCAGGTCCAGGCCCAGCGCGTTGCCCTGG
Source organism: Gemmatimonadota bacterium (assembly GCA_050257395.1). Lineage (GTDB taxonomy): Bacteria > Actinomycetota > Actinomycetes > Streptosporangiales > Streptosporangiaceae > JAIRTY01. The sequence continues at coordinate 6,824 of JBLMWU010000157.1, forward strand.
AACAAATGATTGTCGATCATCGCCGCCAGCAGATTATGCGCGGCAGTGACCGCGTGCATGTCCCCGGT
>JBLMWU010000158.1:0-12339 GCA_050257395.1 Gemmatimonadota bacterium
GGCCGCCCGGCACGGCGGCCGCCCGCTCCCGGTTGACTCATCTTCCGTCTGCCGCTGCGGGCTAGGACTTGAGGCCCCACTCCTGGGCGTTCCACGGAATGCCGACGAGGCTGGTGTTCGGGAGGATGTTGCCGAACTTCGACGACCACCCGAACAGCTGCGGCTGCTGGAAGAGGGGCAGTGTGGCCATGTCCTTCCAGAGAAGGGCGTCGGCCTGGTTGTACAGCTTCGCCGCCGCAGCCGGGTCGGTAGCGGTCAGCGCCTGGCTGAAGGCGCTGTCGACCTGCGGGTTCGCGTAGTGGTCCCAGTTCTGCCCGCACGCCGCGGTGTTGGTGAAGGAGCAGTAGATCGACTGGTTGCCCGACGCGAACGGGGTGCTGACCCAGGCGAACTCGATGAGGTCGAACTCGCTCTTGGGGCCGACCGTGCCGAAGAGGGTGTTGGCGTCGTAGTTGTGGATGTTGATCTTGACGCCGATGTTCTTCATGCTGGCCTGGAACAGCTCCTCGATCTGGGCCCGCACCGGCACGCCGCTGGTGGTGGACAGCGTGAGGCTGAAGTCCTGGCCCTTTTGCGGCCCGAAGTTCGGATGGAAGTAGCCGTCCGTGCCCATGGTCATGCCGGCGGCCTTGAGCAGCGCCTTGGCCTTGGCCGGGTCGTACGCCCCGTAGCCGTTGCTGTTGTCCTGGTACTGCGGCTGGGTGGGCATGAAGATCCGGTTCATCAGCGGGGTGATGGCCGGGTGCGGGTTCAGCGGGTTCACGATCCGCTGCACCATCTGCGCCCGGTTGGTCCCGTAGGCGATCGCGTGCCGGACATCGGCCTTGGCCAGGTAGGGGTTGGCCTGGTTGAAGTCGATGTGCTGGAACTGCAGCCCCGGCTGCACCGAGACGGTGAAGTTGGGGATGCTCTTGACCGAGGCGTAGAAGGTGGTCGAGGCCAGGGCCGGGTTGACCATGTTGACCTCGCCGTTCTGGATGGCGGGCGGTGCCTGGTCATCGTTCAGGATGAACCGGAAGACGAGCTTGCTCAGCTTGGGCTTGGGGCCCCACCAGTGCGGGTTGGGGACCTCGATCAGGCTCTGGCCCTTGCTGTAGCTCTGGATCATGAACGGGCCGCCGGACACCTGGACGGCCGGCCCGAAGTTCTGGAACCCGTCGTTGAAGCCGACCTTCTTCGCGGTGTGGGCGGGGATGATCGGGTCGCCGCCGCCCGCGCTGAACAGGGACTTCCAGTCGCCGAATGGCTTCGCGAACACCACGGTCACGGTCTTGCCGTTGTTGGAGCCGGTGACCGACTTGATCTGGCTGTAGCCGGCGGTGGAGGCGGGCAGGAAAGCTTTGCCCCCGACGTCCTTGTACTTGGGGTTGCCGCTCAGCGCCTGCCAGTTGTAGATGAAGTCATCGGCGTTGATCGGCACGCCGTCCGACCAGGTGGCCTTGGGGTTGAGCTGGTAGACCACCGTCTGCGGGCTGGTGCTGACGACCTTCGCGCTGGTGGCGATCTGCGTGTTGAGCACCGGCTTGAGTGACGGCGGGATCGTGAAGACGGACGGCCAGGTCTGGTCGAGGATCTCCTGCAGCACGAACTCGGTGTCGTTGGCCTGCAGGATGTTGAAGCCAGCCACGTCCTCATCGAGGGCGTAAGTCAGCGTGCCGCCGCTCTTGACCGGTCCGGTGCTGCCGGCAGACGACGGGGAGCTGGGGCTGCCGCCACAGGCGGCCGCGGCGAGGGCGGCCGTGGCCAGCACGGCGGTGAGCGCCCATCGGCGCCGGCGGGAGAGTGGTAATGCGGAGCGGGCCGGGGTGCCCGGGCGCGCTGGGGCAAGCGTGATTCTTCCCATACGGGAAAGTCAGCACTAGCGCGACATTGTGTCCAGGCATCCCCGCAAGCTGCAACCGTAACGTGACCGGGCCGATGCGAACGGTTGGGCCATAACGGCCCCGTTACCAAAAGGCTTCGCCAGCGCCCCGGGGCCGGCCCGGCGGCGGGACAGCGTCGGCAGCTGGGCCTAGGCTGGCCCCGATGCCTGCCACGACCAGTCCCGGCACGACGCTCGCGCACGGGTCGTCACCAGCCGTTTTCGCCGCCTTCTGCGCCGCCGGGCTGTGGCCCGGGCTCGGGCCGGGGCTGGCTGCGCGGCTGGCCGAGGCCGGGATCACCGGACCCGACCAGGTGGACCCCGGGGTGCTGGCCCAGCTCGACGGCGTCGGCCCCAAGCGGGCCGACCGGCTGACCCGGGCGTTCGAGGCGGCCATGCCCAGCTACCGGGTGGCCGAGCTGCTGGTGCCCTGCCGGGTCCCGGCGCGGTTCGCGGGGGCCGCCGTGAGCCGGCTGGGCGCGGCCGCGGCGCAGCTGCTGCGGGAGGACCCCTGGCGGCTGCTGGCCGTGCCGGCGATCCGGCCGGACCAGGCCGACTGGTTCGCCCGGCAGCTGCTCGGCGGCGCGGCCCACCCGCAGGACCCCCGGCGGGCCCGGGCACTGGTGGGCTACCTGGTCACGCAGGCGGCCAGGGACGGGCACACCGCGGTGCCCGCCAGCGTGGTGATGACCTCGGTGCGCCGGTTCCGGATCGAGGACCCGGCCGCCGCGGTGGCGGCCGCGGTGGACGAGGGCGTCGTGCTCCCGCTGGGCGGGCCCGGGGAGCTGGACGAGGCCGGGGAGCCGGACGAGGCCGGCGGGCCAGCGGAGCCGGCCGGGCCCGCGGGCGACGGCAGCGGCCCCGGCGATGGCGGCCTGCTGCTCGGGCTGCCCCGGTACGCCATGGCGGAGGACGCGGCCGCCGAGGGGCTGCAGCGGCTGCTGGCGCTGGCCGAGGCGTTCCCGGAGCCCGGGGAGGCCGGGGACGGCGACGGCGGCGCCGGGGACGACGGCGGCATCGAGCTGGACGCCACCCAGCTCGCGGCGGTGCAGGCGGTCACCGAGCACGGCGTGTGCGTGCTGTCCGGCGGCCCGGGCACCGGCAAGAGCCGCACGGTCGCCGCGGTCGTCGCGCTCGCGGCCGCGCGCGGCCTCCGGGTGGCGCTCGCCGCGCCGACCGGCCGCGCGGCCAAGCGGCTGGAGGAGCTGGCGGGCGCACCCGCGACCACCTTGCACCGCCTGCTCGGCGCCCAGGGCCGCGGCCGCCAGGGGCAGTCCGGCGACAGCGGGGACACCGCGGGCCCGGGCCAGCCCGGTGCTGGCGGCGGGCCCGGCCAGGGCGGCGAGGCGGCCTGGGTCTTCACCAGGAACGAGGAGTGGCCGCTGGACGCGGACCTGGTCGTGGTGGACGAGGTGTCCATGCTCGACGCGGAGCTCGCGGCGGCGCTGCTGGAGGCGTGCGCGGACGGGACCAGGCTGCTGCTGGTCGGCGACCCCGCCCAGCTGCCGTCCATCGGCCCGGGCCGGGTGCTGGCGGACATCATCGACTCCGGGGCGGTGCCGGTGACCGAGCTCACCAGGCTCTACCGCCAGCAGGAGGGCGGGATCATCGCGCAGCTCGCCACGGCGGTGCGCGGCGGGACGCTGCCCCCGGTGGATGCACCGGACCGGGAGGTGGTCGTGGTGCCGGCCCGCGCCAGCGCGGAGGCGGCCCGCCGGGTGGTGCAGCTCGTCACCGACTCGATCCCGCGGGCGCTCGGCATCCCGGCCGCGGAGGTGCAGGTGATCACGCCGGTGCACAAGGGCGCGGCGGGCACCATCGAGCTGAACCGGGTGCTCAAGGAGAAGCTGAACCCGGGCCCGGGCGCGCGCCGCGGCTTCGACCCCGGGGACCGGGTGGTGGCGATCGCCAACCACGTGGAGGAGGGCTTCACCAACGGTGAAGTCGGGACCGTGACCGGCATCAGCGACGAGGGCCTGCTGGTGGCCTTCCCGGCGGGGCCGGTCACGGTCCCGGACAAGGTGGTCACCGATCTGCGGCACGGCTGGGCGCTGACCGTGCACCGGGCGCAGGGGTCCGAATGGCCGGCGGTGGTGGCGGTGTTCCCCGGGGAGGCGGCCGGCATGCTGTCGCGCCCGCTGGTCTACACCGCGCTGACCCGCGCCCAGCGTCACCTGTCGGTGGTGCACGGGGCGGGCCCGGCGCTCGCCCGCGCGGTCGCCACCGTGGGCGAGCGGCCACGGGTCACCCGGCTGGCGTCACTGCTGCGGGCCGCCGGCCCGGAGGGCTGAGCCGCCGCCGTCAGCGCTGGTGCCGGTGCAGGCGGCCGCTCAGCCGCAGCCAGCGCACCCGGCCGCCGGCGTCGCGGATGAAATCGCCCCGGAGCCCGGTAGGGGTGCCGCCGGCGTCCTTCACCAGGAAGTGGCCGGGCCCGGCCGGGCTGTCGTAGAACGTCAGCAGCAGCACCGGGGCCGGGCCCGCGGACAGCTGCAGGCCGCCGTCGCGGGCGGTCACCGTCGCGGCCGGCTGATCGACGAGCCGGCCCGCGGCGTCGACCTGCTGGAGCGTGTAGGAGCCCAGGTACGGCGCGAGCTCGGCGGGGCTGAGCCGGCACTCGGCGGCCGGCAGGTTAGCCAGGCCGGTGAACATCCGCAGCGCCCAGTCGTCCGCGAACAGCTCGTTGACCAGCAGGTTGCCGGACTCGGAGTTGGTCAGCAGGGTCAGCGCGAAGTCATGCCCGGGCACCAGCAGCAGTCCCGAGACCTGCCCTGGCCAGTGCCCGCCGTGCTGGAGGACCAGGGCACCCTGGGCCGTGGGCCGCAGCATCCAGGACACCCCCATGCCGGTCAGCTCCGTGACGAGGGTGCCACCCGGGCCCGCACCGGTGCGCATCGCCGCCAGCGCCGCATGCGGCAGCACCGGGGTCCCGTCCGGTGCCCGGCCGTCACCCAGGTGGAACCGTGCCCAGCGGAGCTGGTCGGCCGCGCTGGACATGAGCCCGCCCGCCGCGTTGATGCTGCGCGGCACCCGCCACAGGCCCGGCAGCAGCACCGGCTTCCCCCGCACCGGCACGTGCGGCGCGGCGATGTGCTGCCCGATGATCTCGTCCGCGAAGAGGAACGACTGCCGCAGCCCCAGCGGGCGCAGCAGCAGGTCCCGCACGGCCCGCTCGTAGCTCTGGCCGGATACCTGCTCGATCAGCTTCCCGGCCACCGCGAACGCGGCGTTGTTGTAGGCGAAGACCGTGCCGGGCGCGGTGAGCTGGGGCAGCGTGCGCAGGCGGGCCAGGTAGCGCGGCAGCGCGTCCCAGCCCCGCCCGGTGTCGTGGAAATCGTCGCCGAGCCAGCCGGCCGTGTGGTTGAGCAGCTGCCGGACCGTGACCGTCTCCGCGCCCGGGGGCGGCCGGAAGCCGGGCAGGCACCGCCGGACCTCCGCGTCCAGGTCCAGCCGCCCGGCGGCGGCCAGCCGCATGATGACGGTGCCGGTGAAGGTCTTGGTGGTCGACCCGACCCGGAACACCGTGTCCGGCTCCACCGGCGCCCCGCGCCGGGCATCAGCGACCCCGAAGCCCCGCAGATGCTGATGACCCCGGTACCAGACCCCCACCGCCACGCCGGGGATCGCGTACCTGGCCATCCCGGCGGCGATCCGGTCGTCGAGCAGCTGGCACAGCTCCCGCACCGTCCCGGCGGCCGGGCCGGCCTCCGGCAGCGCCCCGGGCCCGGCCGGGGCACCCGGCCGGGCGGGCGCCTGCGGGCCGGCCGTAAGCATGCCGCGACCTCCCCCGTCGGTGCTGGTGATGATGACCCTGTCCGCCGCGCCCCCGGCCCGGCCCAGCCAAGTTCTACCGCCTCCGGCCGCCGCACCGCGCTCGAAACGCCGACCATCCGCCGGCCATTTACGCAGGTCACAGGCACATAAAGGGGAAAGCGGAGCAGAACGCCGGCGGCCGGCCGCCGGGCGCGGCCCCAGGACTGGTGACCAGCAGCGCGGGCGGCAGCGGCTGCGGCTGAGATCCTCCGCCTCCGGGCGGAGGCGGATGTCAGTTGAAGATGACGGTGCGGCGCCCGTGCAGCAGAATGCGATGCTCCGCATGCCAGCGCACGGCCCGGGCCAGGGCGATCCGCTCGGCATCCCGGCCGATGGCAGCCAGCTCGGCCGCGCCTGCCGTGTGGGATACCCGGGCGACTTCCTGCTCGATGATCGGGCCCTCATCCAGTTCCGCGGTGACGTAGTGGGCGGTCGCCCCGATCACCTTGACGCCGTAGTCATGCGCCTGCTGGTACGGCCGGGCGCCGCGGAAGCTGGGCAGGAACGAGTGGTGGATGTTGATGATCCGGCCCGCCAGCTTCCCGCACAGGGCGGGCGACAGGATCCGCATGTACCGGGCGAGCACCACGAGGTCGATCTGGTGCTCCCCGATCAGCTCCAGCAGCCGCCCCTCGGTCGTGCAGTTCCCACTCCATGCCGAACGCGCTGGCGGTGCCGGCGAACCCGGCCCGCAGCCCGGCGCCGCCGTCGGTGACGGCCGCCTCCACGTGGACCCGCATGAAGAACCGGACCGCGGCCCGGTCGGCGTACTGCTGGCTGTCCAGGATGTTGCAGCCCGCCCGGTGCAGGTACGCGGCGACCGCGTGGACGATGCCGGGGCGGTCCGGGCAGGACAGGGTGAGCACGAACTCCGCGCCCGGCGCCGCCGCCCGGCCCGCCTGCTCCGGCTCGCCCGGCACGGCCTGTCCTCAGCCGCCCACCGCGTGCACGCCGCCGTCAGCGTGCACGATCTCCCCGGTGGTCGCCGGGAGCCAGTCCGACAGCAGCGCCGCGGCGGTGCGGGCGGCCGGCTCGGGGTCGCCGATGTCCCAGCCCAGCGGTGCCCGCTGCGGCCACAGCCCCTCGAACTCGGAGAATCCGGGGATGCTCTTGGCGGCCATGGTGCGCAGCGGCCCGGCCGCCACCAGGTTCACCCGGATGCCCTTGGGCCCCAGGTCCCGGGCGAGGTAGCGGGCGCACGACTCCAGGCCCGCCTTGGCCACGCCCATCCAGTCGTAGCCCGGCCAGGCGACGGAGGCGTCGAAGTCCAGGCCCACGATCGAGCCGCCGCCGTCCATCAGCGGCAGCGCGGCCATGGCGAGTGCCTTGAGCGAGTAGGCCGAGATCTGCACGGCGGTGGCCACATCCGGCCAGCTGGTGTTCAGGAAGTTCCCGCCGAGCGCGCTCTGCGGGGCGAACCCGATCGAGTGGACGACCCCGTCCAGGCCGTCCACGTGCTCGCGGACCCGGTCCGCCAGCGACGCCAGGTGGCCCTCGTCTGCCACGTCGAGCTCGAGCACCGGCGGCCGCTCCGGCAGCCGCTGGGCGATCCGCTCGACCAGGCTGAGCCGCCCGAACCCGGTCAGCACCACGCTGGCGCCCTCCTGCTGGGCGACCCGCGCCACGTGGAAGGCGATGGACGAGTCGGTGAGCACGCCGGTCACCAGTATCCGCTTGCCCGCGAGGATGCCCATGCCGCGTCCTTTCAAGATCGCCGGAACTAAGCGTAGCCGCCGGGTCAGTGGCCCATGCCGAGGCCGCCGTCGACCGGGATGACCGCGCCGGTGATGTACGCCCCGTCGTCGCCCGCAAGGAAAGCGACCACGCCGGCGACCTCGTCCGCGCTCGCGAGGCGGGCGAGCGGCACGCCGGCCAGGATCGCCGCCTTGCGGTCAGCGCCCAGCGAGGCGGTCATGTCGGTGTCCACGAAGCCGGGGGCCACCACGTTGGCGGTGATGCTGCGCGAACCCAGCTCCCGGGCGAGTGAACGGGCCAGCCCGACCAGGCCGGCCTTGGAGGCCGCGTAGTTGGCCTGGCCGCCCGACCCCAGCAGGCCCACCACGGACGAGATGAAGATCAGCCGGCCGTGGCGCATCTTCATCATGCCGCGCACCGCCCGCTTGGCCACCCGGTAGGCGCCGGTCAGGTTGGTGTCGATGACCGAGCTGAAGTCGTCCTCGCTCATCAGCGCGAGCAGCTGGTCGTGGGTGATGCCGGCGTTGGCGACCAGCACCTCCACCGGCCCCTGCTCAGCCTCGACCTTGCTGAACGCGGCGTCCACCGCGGCCACGTCGCGCACGTCGCAGGCCACCACCGGCAGCCCCGGCACCTCCTCGCCCGAGCGTGAGGTCACGGTGACCTGGTCGCCGCCAGCTGCGAGCCTGCGGGCGATGGCCAGCCCGATGCCCCGATTCCCGCCCGTCACTAGCACTGATCGGCCCATGCTGCTGTGCCTCTCCGATGGGGGTAGCGGCAATCCTGGCGAGCGTACCCGGTGGCCGGCACCGGCGAACGGGCAGGCGGCACCCCGGCAGCGGCGGCCGGCCGTGGGATAGGTTTCAGCTCGTGGCAGATAGCGCTGAAGACATTCCAGGCGCGGACCGGATCGACCAGGAGTTCACCGCCTACCCGCTGCGCAAGCTCGCCGACGCGGCCCTGCAGCGCGCGGCCGGGCTGGGTTCCCAGCACGCGGACTTCCGGGCCGAGCGCATCCGCGAGCAGCAGATCCGGCTGTCCGACGGCAAGGTGGAAACCCTTTTCGACGGTGACGACCTCGGCTTCGCCGTCCGGGTGGTGCTGGACGGCACCTGGGGCTTCGCCGCCGCGGTGGACCTGACGCCAGAGGCGGCCGCGCGGGCGGCGGAGGAGGCCGTGGAGGTCGCCAGGGTGGCCGCCGCCATGAACACCGAGCGCATCGAGCTGGCGGCCGAGCCCGCCTACGGCGAGGTGAGCTGGGTCTCGGCCTACGAGGTGGACCCGTTCACGGTGGGCGTCGCCGACAAGGTGGCGCTGCTGTCCGGCTGGAGCGCCGGGCTGCTGGCCCACGAGGGCGTGGACCACGTGGACGCGGCGCTGCACGCGGTCAAGGAGTGCAAGTTCTACTCCGACGGCGCCACCACCACGCTGCAGCAGCGGGTCCGGCTGCACCCGGTGCTGACCGCGGTGGGTGTGCCGCCGGACGGCCGGTTCGAGACGATGCGCACCCTGGCGCCGCCGGCCGGCCGCGGCTATGAGTACCTGACCGGCACCGGCTGGGACTTCCCCGCCGAGCTGGCGGAGATCCCTGCGCTGCTGGCGGAGAAGCTGACCGCCCCCAGTGTCCGGGCGGGCCGCTACGACCTGGTCGTGGACCCCTCCAACCTGTGGCTGACCATCCACGAGTCGATCGGGCACGCCACCGAGCTCGACCGGGCCCTCGGCTATGAGGCCGCCTACGCCGGCACCTCCTTCGCCACCCTGGACAAGCTGGGCAGCCTGCAGTACGGGTCGCCGGTCATGCACGTCACCGGGGACCGGACCACCGGGCACGGGCTGGCCACCATCGGCTACGACGACGAGGGGGTGGCGGGCCAGAGCTGGGACCTCATCACCGGCGGGGTCCTGTCCGGCTACCAGCTCGACCGCCGGATGGCGCTGCTCAAGGGGTTCGGGCGGTCCAACGGCTGCGCGTTCGCCGACTCCCCCGCCCACATGCCGATCCAGCGGATGGCCAACGTGTCGCTGCAGCCCGCCGCGGGCGGGCCGTCCACCGCGGAGCTCATCGCCGGGGTCGAGGACGGCATCTACGTGCTGGGCGACAAGAGCTGGTCCATCGACATGCAGCGATACAACTTCCAGTTCACCGGCCAGCGCTTCTACAAGATCTCCGGCGGCAAGCTGGCCGGCCAGCTCCGCGACGTCGCCTACCAGGCCACCACGACCGACTTCTGGAACTCGATGGAAGCTGTCGGCGGCCCGCAGACCTATGTCCTCGGCGGCGCGTTCAACTGCGGCAAGGGCCAGCCCGGCCAGGTCGCCCCGGTGAGCCACGGCTGCCCGTCCGCGCTCATGCGCGGCGTGCGCATCCTGAACACGGCGGAGGAGAACGCATGACCCCGCAGGAGACGGTGGAGCGGGCACTGGCGCTGGCGCAGTGCGACGACTGCGTGGTGCTGGCGGACGAGACCTCGTCGGCCAACCTGCGCTGGGCCGGCAACACGCTCACCACCAACGGGGTGTCCCGGTCCCGCCAGCTCACGGTCATCGCGATCAGCCGCGGGCCCGGCGGCACCAGCGCGGGCGTGGTGTCGCGGGCCGGGGTCCGCGGCGACCAGATCGAGGACGTGGTGCGGGCGGCCGAGAAGGCGGCCGCGGAGAGCTCGCCCGCCGAGGACGCGCGGCCGCTGCTGGCGCCCGGCGGCAGCGGGGCGGCCAGCCCGGCCGGGTCCGCCGCGGGCTGGGACGACCCGGTGACCGGCACCGAGATCGCCGTGTTCCGGTCCTTCTCCGGTGACCTCGGCGGCGCCTTCGACGCGGCCGCCGCCGGCGGCCGGCGGCTCTACGGCTACGCCGAGCACTCGGTCACCACCACCTTCCTGGGCAGCTCCACCGGCCTGCGGCTGCGCCACGACCAGCCATCCGGCCGGGTGGAGATCAACGCCAAGTCGCCGGACCTGGCCAGGTCCGCGTGGGCCGGGCAGGGCACCCGCGACTTCACCGACATCGACGTGGCCGCCCTTGACGGCGACCTGGCCCGGCGGCTGGACTGGGCGCAGCGCCGGGTCGAGCTGCCGGCCGGCCGCTACGAGGCGCTGGTGCCGCCCGCCGCCATGGCCGACCTGCTCATCTACCTGTACTGGTCGGCCGGGGCCAAGGACGCGCTGGACGGCCGCACGGTGTTCAGCAGGCCGGGCGGCGGGACCCGGGTGGGCGAACGGCTGGCCAGCCTGCCGCTGACCCTGCGCAGTGATCCGGGCGCGGCCGGGCTGGCCACAGCGCCGTTCGCGATCGTGCACGCCTCCAGCCGGGAGGCGTCCGTCTTCGACAACGGGCTGGCGCTGGCCCCGACCGCCTGGATCGACCGCGGCGAGCTGGCCGCGCTCGTGCAGACCCGGCACTCCGGGCAGCTGTCCGGGCTCCCGGCCACCCCCGCCATCGGCAACCTGATCCTGGACGGCGGCGGCGAGGCGAGCCTGGACGACATGGTCGCCCGCACCAGCCGGGGCCTGCTGCTGACCTGCCTGTGGTACATCCGCGAGGTGGACCCGCAGACCCTGCTGCTGACCGGGCTCACCCGCGACGGGGTCTACCTGGTGGAGAACGGCGAGGTCACCGGGGCGGTGAACAACTTCCGGTTCAACGAGAGCCCGGTCGCGATGCTGAACCGGATCACCGAGACCGGCGCCACCGCCGCCACCCTGCCGCGCGAATGGGCCGACTACTTCACCCGGGCCGCCATGCCGCCCGCCCGGGTGGAGGGCTTCAACATGTCCTCGGTCAGCCAGGCCAGCTGATCCTCAGGCGTCCTCGAGGCGGAAGCCCACCTTCAGGCCGACCTGGAAGTGGGCGACCTCGCCGTCGGTGATCTGGCCGCGGACCTCGGTCACCTCGAACCAGTCCAGGTGACGCAGGGTCTGCCCGGCCCTGCTCAGGGCGTTGCGGATCGCGGGCTCCACGCCGTCGGGCGACGTCCCGACGATCTCCGTCACCCGGTATGTACGGTCTGTCATGGTCAGGTCCTTCCGTGCGGCCGTCAGGCGCGGTGCCGGTCCCCGGCGTCCACGGCGGGGCAGCCCGGGCGCGGCAGCGCCCGGGCACCCCTGCCCTCTATGACTACTACGCTGGCAGCCGGCACCGGGCGGCGGCCCGGCCGCCCGCCGGCGCCCGCCGGGCTGACCTGCAGCAACGGGGGCGTGACGGATGGTTAGGTCCGGCATACCGTGGAACTTGTGAGGGCAATGTCCAGGTCCAGCCGCAAGCAGGTCCACCTCGTCACCCAGGCGCGCACGCCCAGGTCCGAGGACATCGGGCACCGGGAGCGCCGCTACCTGATCATGATGGCGGTCCGGGTGGCCTGCTTCCTGGCTGCCATCCTGATGGTCGCCAACGGCGCCGGGTGGCTGGCGGCCTTCCCCGCGGTGGGCGCGATCGTCATCCCGTACGTCGCCGTGGTCTTCGCCAACGGCGGCCGGGAGCCCAACGACACCAGGGGTTTCCGGGAGTTCCAGCCGAACCTGCCGGACGTGCAACCCCCGCCATCCGTCCCGGGCCGGCAAGGGCCATCGGCCGGCGTTCAATCCGGCGCGGAAAAGCGGGACGGTAACGGCTGAGAGTCCGTTGCCGGGCCCCGCGAAGTGACTCGCTTGTAATCCGGTCTTGACGCACAAGGGGGGGTTTCGGTGTAACATGCTTAACGGTGCTCTGGTCCCCCGTCGGAGCACCTGCCGGCGTTCCGGGCCCCCGTCGGAACGCCGATGAACGCGACGCCGGGTGGTTTGCCCCCGTAGCCACCCGGCGTCGCCCTAACTTCGGTGAGCTTCGTCACCTTCGCAGATGCCCGCAGTACCTGCCCGGGGGATGACCCCCGGAACCCCCACCAGCGTCGTCCTAACTTCGGTGAGCTTCGTCACCTTCGCAGATGCCCGCAGTACCTGCCCGGGGGATGACCCCCGGAACCCCCACCAGCGTCG
>JBLMWU010000159.1:0-10293 GCA_050257395.1 Gemmatimonadota bacterium
GCTCGCTTCGCTCGCTCTTTATACGCTGCGGGCTCCCCCGCCCCCACCCGCACCGGGGTCGCCTGCCCGATGGGGCGGCCTGCCAGTTGGCCGGTGCGGAGGAGGAGTTCGGAGCGGAAGGTTGCCTGGAGACGCCGGGCTCGGCGGCCGGGAGCACCGTCGAGGGCCTGGACGGCGGCGGTGAGGCGGCCCTCTTGCCAGGCGAGGCGGGCGCGCAGGACCGGGAGGGCGGGGTCGCTCTCGGGGATGTTGCGCAGGGCGGCGGCGGCTGCGCTGGTGCGGGCGACGGCGAGGGCGAAGGCGGCCTGGCGGCGGGGGTGGGCGGCCAGGGACGCCAGGGCGGCGTCGTGGTCGCCGGTGCCCCACCGGGTGACGGCGCGGCCGTAGGGGCCGGCCAGCCGCAGCAGCGCCCGGGTGCGGCCGGGCAGGACCCGCCAGGCCAGCCAGAACGCCCGCACCGGGTCGTCGGCCAGGTGGCGGCGGGCCACCAAGGCGGCCAGCAGGACCAGGCGCAGGGGCGGCCCCCGGAACAGCAGCAGTCGTCGCACGGTCACGGCGGCGGAGCGTAATGACCGTGCGTGAACAGACGGCAGACGGAACGCGAACACCGCGAAGGCGGCGCAAACAGCGCACTTCGCTGCGGCACAGTGCTGCCGCGAGGCCGGACCGGCGCTGCGTGGCGGCCCGGTCACTCTGAAGGGCAGGCATGGACGGACACATCACCCACGTGGTCGGCGCGCGGCCGAACTTCGCCAAGGCCGCCCCGGTGATCCGGGCCCTGGCGGACCACGGGCACCGGCAGCGGATCGTGCACACCGGCCAGCACTACGACGAGCGCATGTCCGCGGTCTTCTTCGACCAGCTGGGCCTGCCCGCCCCGGACGTGTACCTGGAGGTCGGCTCCGGCACCCACGCACGGCAGACCGCGGCGGTCATGACCGGCGTGGAGGACGAGCTCATCGCCTGCCGGCCCGCCCTCACCGTGGTCTACGGCGACGTCAACTCCACGCTGGGCGCCGCACTCGCCGCCGCCAAGCTGCGGGTGCCGCTCGCGCACGTGGAGGCGGGCATGCGCAGCTTCGACCCGGATATGCCCGAGGAGATGAACCGGCGGCTCACCGACCAGCTCTGCGACCTGCTGCTCGCCACGTCACCGGAAGCCATCGGCCATCTCGCGAACGAGGGACTGCCGGTCGGCGCCGCGCACCTGGTCGGCAACCCGATGATCGACACCCTCCGGGCCTGCCTCGGCCGGCTCGACCCGGCGGCCGCCCGCGGGCGGCACGGCATCACCGGGGACTACCTCGTCGCCACCTTGCACCGGCCCGCCAACGTGGACGACCCGGCGGCCACCGCGGACCTGGTCAAGGCGCTGCACGAGGTCGCTGACGAGCTCTGCATCGTGATGCCGGTCCACCCGCGCGGGCTGGCGGCGCTGCAGGCCGCCGGCCTGGGCGGCCATCCGCGCATCCAGGCCTGCGAGCCGCTGGGCTACCTCGAGTTCATGTCCCTGGTCCGCGGCGCCGCGGCGGTGGTGACCGACTCCGGCGGGGTGCAGGAGGAGGCCACCTATCTGCGGGTGCCGTGCCTGACCCTGCGCCCGAACACCGAGCGGCCGATCACCATCACCAGCGGCAGCAACCGGCTGACCAGCGCCGGCGAGCTGGCCGGGGCCGTCCGCGCGGCGCTGGCCGCAGGGCCCTACCAGGGCGAGCTGCCGCCGCTGTGGGACGGCGCCGCTGGCCCGCGGATTGCCGCGGTCATCACCTCCTGGCTGGGCAGCCGTGGCTGAGCCGCCGGACCCGGCAAGCGGGCCAGCCGATCCGGAGCGCGGGCGCGAGCTCCGCCCTGCGGGACCCGGGGCCGAACCGGAGACCAGGCCTGCCGGTCCCGGGGCCGAACCGGAACCCGCCTCCGGGGCCGGACCGGAACCCGGCCTTGCCGGGGCCGGGCCGCAGCCGGGCGGGTACCCGGACCGGGACCGGCTGGCCCGGGCACTCCGCACGGCCCAGCGCGACCTGGTGAACGCGCACGCCGAGCTGGCCCGGCTGGAGAACTCGGTCACGGTGGCGGCCGGGCGGGCTGTCGTGGCGCTGGCCCGCAGCCCGCTGCGCGGCGGGGTGCGGCTGCCGCGGGAGGCCTACCGGCTGTGGCGCACCCGCCGGGCCGGCGGCGCCCGCCCCGGCAGCGCCCGCCCCGGCAGCGCCGCCCCGGCCGCAGCCGGTGCCGCCGCCTCCGCGCCGGGCGGCGGGCCAGCGCCGCTGCTGCTGGCGCAGGACCGGGGCGGGGCGGGGATCGGTGACCGGTGGCTCGCGGCGTTCACCGCTCCCGGCTACCCGGGGCCCGCTGACCCGGCCGAGCGGGGCCTGGTGGTGACCGGGGTGCTGACCGCAGCAGGCTGCGCCACCCTGGAGCCGGACGCGGTGGCCCACCCGCTGCTCCCCCACAATGCCGACTTCGTACTCGAAGCCACCGGGGCCGACCTGGTGCTCATCCAGGCCTCCGCGCTGCAGCCCGGCTCGGCCTGGGCGTACGCCGCGGACCCGGCCGCGGCCGACCGGGGCCGCCGGCTGGACGCGCTGATCAGCCTGGCCCGGTCGGTGGGCAAACCGGTGATCCTGCTGCGGGACGCGCCATGGTCCCCCGCCGGCGGCCTGGACTGGCTCGCGGCACGCTGCGACGCCGTGCTCGACAGCGACCTGGGGGTCCAGCTCGCCCGGTTCAACCCGGCCGGCCTGGACCCGGCCCGGCCCTGCGACCCGGTGTACGCGGGCGCCCGCGACCCGCGGGAGCCGCCCGCGCTGCGCCAGGCCCTCGACGGGCTCGCCGGCGCCGGGCGCGGGCTGCTCACGGTGACCGGTTACCTGCCCTGGCACCGGCTCCCGGGCTGCTATCGCGGCAACGGCGTGTTCCTGGCCGGCACCGCCGGGCAGGCACGCGAGCAACTGGCGGCCGGCGCGCGGGTGATCGGGCCACCCGGTGCGGACCTCGCAGGCACCGGCCTGACGGGCACCGGGCTGGCAGAGACGGGACCGGCAGGGACGGGGCTGACAGAGACAGGGCCGGCGGGGACGGGGCCGGCCGGGACGGGGCCGGCCGGGGCGGGGCCGGCCGGCACCGCGCTGGCGGGTGGCGCTGGCGTCCCGGATCCGGCCGGGCTGGCTGGCGCGCTCAGGGCAGCCCGCGACGCGGGGTGCCCTGAGCCCGCCGAACTCGTACCCGTGCTCCGGGAGATCTTCACCGGGCACGCCACCCCGGTCCGGCTCGCGGAGCTGGCCCGGCTGGCCGGCCTGCCTGCCAGCCCGTTGCCGGGCCGGCAGGTCGCCGTGCTCGCCACCCTCACCGACCCGGGTGAGGCGGGGCGGCTCGCCGCCGTGCTGGCTGCCCAGCGGCTGGCGCCCGCCGAGGTGGTGGTCGCGCTGGCCGCCGGTGCGGGTGGCCCCGGCGCGGAGACCCGGGACGGGCGGGCCCGCGCGGGGCGGGCGGTCACCGCCGCGCTGCGCCCGGTGGCGGCCACCGGTGCGGCGATCACACTCACCGCCGGGCCCGGCCTGGGCGCCGCGGCAGCGGCGGCCCGTTCACCATGGGCGGTCCCCTGGCCCTCCGGTGGCGGCCAGCCGCCTGACTACCTGCTGGACCTGGTGTGCGCGCGCGAGTGCGCCCGGGCCGACGCGGTCGGCTACGGGCCGGGCTGGTACGCGTTCGCCCCGATCCGCGAGGCGGCGCTGGCCCGCCGGGAACTGCTCCTGCCCGGCGCACCGCCGCCGGCCGCCTGGCCCGCCCGCGGCCTGCGCACCGTCTCGATCACCCCCCGGGAAAGCTCATGACCCCGATCCCGCCCGGAGCGGGCCGAAGGCCCGCTCCGCCGTCTCCGGAACCACCAGGGGCGCGGCAGCGCCCAGGCCCGGGCGAGCCGAAGGGCCGCGCCGCCGTCTGGACTGACGAGCGAGGCGGCGGAGGAGCCGGAGCGAGGAGGGAAGACGGCGGGCTCGAGCGGCCCGGAGGCGAGCACGGGCCAGAAGGAGGCCCGGAGGCGAGCGAGGGCGGGAAACCGCGGGCGCTGCTGTACGGCGACGTGGACCTCAACCTGATCGACGGCTCCGCGATCTGGCTGCAGGCCACCGCGCAGGCGCTGGCCCGGGCGGGCTGCGCGGTGACCGTGGTGCTCAAGGCACCGGTGCGGACCGACCGGCTGACCGCCCCGCTGCAGGCCGAGCCGGGGGTGGTGGTCACCGATCCGCATGGCGAGCGGCTGCTGCCCGGGGCCGCGCCCGCTGGCCCGCTCAGCCCTGCCCAGGCGGCCGGGCTGCTCGCGGACCTGGACGCGGCGCAGCCTTATGACCTGATCGTGCTGCGCGGGCTGCGGCTGGTCTCGCAGGTGGTGGCCGGCGGCAGCCTGAACGGCCGGCTGTGGACCTACCTGACCGACATCCCGCAGTCGGTCCCCGACCTGACCGACGCCCGGGCGGCCGAGCTCGCACGGATCGCCGCCGCCTCCCGCCACCTGCTGTGCCAGACCGAGGAGCTGCGCTCGTTCCTGGAGGGCAACGTCCCCCAGGCGTGCGGCAAGTGCGTGCTGATGCCGCCGATCGTGCCCGCGGACGGCCCGCCGGACCGGCCGGAGCGCACCCCCGCGGGCCCGCTGCGGCTGGTGTACACCGGCAAGTTCGCGCCCCGCTGGAACACCTGCGAGATGACGCTGCTGCCGGAGCTGCTGGCGGCCCGCGGGGTTCGCGCCGAGCTGCACATGGTCGGCGACAAGATCCACCAGGACCCGGCCGACCCGGGGTACGCCAGGCGGATGCGGGCCGCGCTCGAAGGCCCCGCGCCAGCCCCGGACGCGGACCCGCCCCGGGGCGGCGTGACCTGGCACGGCGGGATGGCCCGGCAGCAGGCGATGGCCGCCGCGGCCGCCTGCGACATCGGGCTGAGCTGGCGGCACCCCAGCATGGACGCGAGCCTCGAGCTGTCCACCAAGGTGCTGGAGTTCGGCATCCTGGGGCTGCCGGTCATCCTCAACCGCACCCCCATGCACGAGGCGCTGCTCGGCACCGACTACCCCCTGTTCGCCCGCGACCTGCCGGACGTGGCCGACCTGTGCGCGCAGGCGGCCGCCGACCCGGCGCTCGCCCGGCTGGCCGCCGCCCGCACCGGGGCGGCCGCGGCTGGGGTCACCATGGCCGCGGCCGCCGCCCGGATCCGTGGCTACCTGGACGCCGCGTTCCCGGAGCGGTCCGCGGCTGTCCGCGCCAGCCGGGCCGCCCTGGCCGCCGCGGCGGGCAGCGGCCGGCTGCGGGTGCTGGTCGCCGGGCACGACCTCAAGTTCTTCACCGGCCTGCTCGAACACTTCCGCCGCCTGCCCGAACTCGAGGTGCGGGCGGACCAGTGGGAGGCGCTCGGGCGTTTCGACCCGGCCCGCAGCGCTGAGCTGGCCCGCTGGGCCGACGTCGTGATCTGCGAATGGTGCGGGCCGAACGCGGTCTGGTACAGCAGGCACAAGCGCCGCGGCAGCCGGCTGCTGGTCCGGCTGCACCGCTTCGAGCTGGCGTCGGGCTACCCGCAGCTGGTGCGGATCGGCGCCGTGGACCAGGTGGTGTGCGTGAACCGCCACTACGCCCGGCTGTGCCGGGAGACGGTGGGCTGGCCGGCCGGCAAGGTGGCGACGGTGCCGAACTGGCTCGACACCGGCCAGCTCGACCGCCCCAAGCTGCCGGGCGCCCGCCACCACCTGGGCCTGGTCGGGATCGTCCCCTCCCGCAAGCGCCTCGACCTGGCCCTGGACGTGCTGGAGGAGCTGCGCCGCGGCGACGACCGCTACCAGCTGTTCATCAAGTCCGGCATGCCCTGGGAGCACTGGTGGGTGTGGCGCAAGGCGGCCGAGCGCGACCACTACACCAGCGCGCTGCGCCGCATCCAGCGCTCCCCGCTGCTGGCCGGCGCCGTGGTCTTCGACGAGCCGGGCCCGGACGTGGCGGGCTGGCTGCGCCGGGTCGGCTTCGTGCTGTCCACCAGCGACGACGAGAGCTTCCACGTGGCCCCCGCCGAGGGCATGGCGTCCCGGGCGGTCCCGGTCGTCCGGCACTGGCCGGGCGCGGAAACCGTGTACGACCGGCGGTGGCTGCACCGGACCCCGGCGGAGATGGCCGCCGCCATCGCCGGGCTGGCCAGCGAGGCCGACTGGGCGGCCGCCGGGGAGCTGGCCCGCGGGCAGGCGGTGCGCGCCTTTGCGCTGGAGGAGGTCAGCGCCACCTGGCTGAGCCTGCTCACCGGTGATCTGCCGCCCGCCGTGCCCGACCCCCTCTACGAGCTGCTCGGCACGCCGTAATTCTGGCCCTCGCTCGGCTCCGGGCCGCTGGACCCGCCGTCTTCCCTCAACCGCGGCCGTAGCGGGTCTCGGCCTGCCAGAAGTAGACGGTCCCGGCGGCCACGGCCAGCACGGCCCAGCCAGCGCCGCACAGCCACAGGTCGCCGGTGCTGAGCAGCGGCCGGGCGCTGGCCGTGGCGGTGCGCTGGGAGGCCAGCAGCGACCACCGGGTCAGGCTGATGAACACGGCGGCCGGGTTGCCCGCCAGGATCGCCTTGGCCCACCCCGGCACCGCCACCGGCAGCGCGGCCACCGAGTACATGACGCCGCAGAAGTAACGCCAGGTCCGGGTGAAGAACGGCACCAGCTGGCCGATGTCGCCGATCTGCGCGCCGAGCCGGGCCATGATCAGTCCCGCGCCGACGTTGAACCCGCTCTGCAGGGCGAGCGCGGGCAGCAGGGCCAGCCAGTACCAGGTGACCGGCTCACCGGTGGCCAGCACGATGCCCGCCAGCACCACCAGCGACACCAGCAGCTGCTGCAGCTCCACCAGGATGTACGCCAGTGGCAGGCAGGCCCGCGGGAAGTACATGGCCCGGATCAGCGCCAGGTTGCCCGTCATCACGGTCGAGCCGACCAGCACCGAGCGCTCGGTGAACGCGAACACGAACACCCCGGCCACCAGGAACGCCGGGTAGTTGGGGATGCCCCGGCGGGCCTGGAAGATCACGCCGAAGATCAGGTAGTAGACGCCGGCGTTGAGCAGCGGCGTCAGCACCTGCGACACCTGGCCGAGGCGGGCGTCGGTGTAGGTGGAGGCGCTGCGCGCGGCGGCGTAGCCGGTGATGAAGTGGCGCCGCCGCCAGACCGTCCGCAGATACCGCGGCAGCGGGGGCCGGGCGGCGCTCGGCCGCAGCCCGTACCGGGCCGCCAGCGCGGCCAGCGGCTCAGCGGGCGACTGCGGTTCGCTGGTGAGCACCCCGCCGCTCAGGGGTGCCGCGGCCAGCTCCCCCGGCCCGGGCAGCCGGCTGCCATCGCCCATGCCTCGCCACACCCGCCTCGCTCGCCGTGCGGGCCCCGGGGGCCCCTCGCTGGCCCAGGGCCGCTGGCAGCCTAGGAACCGGGGCGGGGCGGGACAGGACACTTCATGGCGTATTGCCGAGGGATTAAGCGGGAGTTCCGGCGGCGGTCAGCCGCCGGTGGCAGCGGGGCCCCGCCGGTACGCGGCCGCGCGGCCGGGCGTCAGCGCTGCTGCCCGGGCCCGCCGGGCGGGCCGGGCGGGCCGGGCGGATCCCGGTGGCCTTCCTCATCCGGCCGGTGGCTGCCGGCGAACTTGAGCCCGATCAGCAGCAGGATCACGATCGGCACGTACGCCGCCGGGCCCCGTGCGAACAGGCTGATCGCGATCCAGAAGAAGGCGATCGGCAGCGCCGGCACCAGCCGGCTCGCGCTGCCCCGGCCCGGCCACGGGTGGCCGCCCGGGGCGGCCCCGGCCGGGCCCGTCCCCGCCGCCGCGTGCTCGCCCGGCCGGGCCGCCGGCACCGCTGGCCGCGCCGGGCCGAGCCGCGGCTGGTCCGGCAGATCCGCCGTCAGCTCCCGCAGCGCCCCCCAGGTCCGGCCGGCGAAGGCCGCGGTTGCCCGCTCGTCCAACTCGGGCAGCGTCAGCCGGCCCGCCGCATAGGCGTCGCGCAGGATGGTCACGACCGCTTCCCGGTCACCGTCCGAGGCCCGGATCGCATCGTCATTGCTCATCGCCGGCCTCCCCCCACACATATCCCCCGATAAAACGGAGAATACCTCCGGGGTGCCCGGCGCCATCTGCCCAGCCGGTGCCCGGCTGCTGGCGGCATGACCCCTCTTATGGTGATCCGCCGGGCAGCCGCGGCTAAGATCGCGCCGTGCCGGTCGTCCCCCGCCTCGCCGCTCAGCATGATCATTTCATCGTCGCCGGGGATGACGCTCTCGCGTTCCGGGTCGTCACCGAGCTGACGACCAACTACAGCCAGCGGGTGACGGTCCTGCTGCGGTCGCGGGAGGCAGGCGAGGGGCCGCGCATCGCGCGGCTGCCCGGCGTGCGCGTCATCGAGCGGCCCAGCCTGGGCAGCGAGGCGTTCGCCGACGCACAGATCCAGTCCGCCCGCGCGCTCGCGATCCTGGGGTCGGACGACCTGGCCAACTTTCACGCGGCGCTGCGGGCGCAGGAGCTGAATCCCGCCCTGCGGCTGGTGATGGGGGTCGCCAACGCCGGCCTCGGCGAGCGGATGCGTGCGTTCTTCCCCGACTGCGCGGTGCTCTCCACCTCGGCCATGGCGGCGCCGTCGTTCGTGGCCGCCGCGCTGGGTGAGCCGGCCCCCAGCCATGTCCGGGTGGCGGGCCGGACCCTGTACGTGGCACGGCGGGCCGGGGTCGCCGCCCGGCACATCCTGTGCGGCTTCGGGAGCACCGACGACCCGCTGTCCCGGCGGCTCCTGCCGCCGGAGGAACAGAGCGCCGACATCGTGCTGGCGGTGGCGGACGGGGAGCCGCGCAACCCGCTCACCCGCCGGCGCCGCAGGCCGCTGCGGGCGGCGCTGCGCACGGTCAACCTGCTCTTCGGCCACAAGCTCGGGATGGCGTTCGTGGCCCTGTTCTCGGTGCTGGTCATCGGGTTCACGCTGCTCGCCACCGCGGCCCGGTACCCGGTCACCGACGCGCTGTACCTGACCTTCCTGGACGCGGCGGGCGCCGCGGTCAGCAATCCGGGCCTGAGCGGGCCGGAGAAGCTCGCCCAGTTCCTGCTGACGTTCGACGGGATGGCGTTCCTGCCGGTGGTGACCGCCACCGTGGTGGGCGCCCGGCTGACCGGCTCCCTGCACGGCAAGGAACTGCCCATATCCGACCACGTCATCGTGGCGGGCCTGGGCGCGGTCGGCGGCCGGATCGTCGGCCAGCTGCACGACCTGGGCGTGCCTGTCGTCGGCGTGGACAAGAACGAGGACGCCTCCGGGGTGGCGCTGGCCCGGCGGCTCGGCGTGCGGGTCATCATCGGCGAGACCCACCAGGAGGAGACCCTGCGCGAGGCCGGGATCACCACCTGCCAGTCGCTGGTCTCGGTGACCAGCAGTGACACCGTCAACCTGGAAACGGCGCTGCACGCCAGGGCGCTGGCCAGCAACCTGCGGGTGGTGCTCCGGCTGACCGACGACGACCTGGCCGGCCGGGTCCAGGACACGCTGGGCCTCACCATCTCGCGCAGCGTGCCCTACCTGGCCGCGCCCTCGTACGCCGCGGCCATGCTGGACCACCAGGTGCTGCGGACCATCCCGCTCGGCCGGCACGTGCTGCTCATCGCCGACGTCCCGGTGGCCACCCGGGCGGATCTGGCCGGCCAGCCGCTGGAGGACGTGCACCGGACCGGGCAGGCCCGGGTGATCGCGCTGCGCCGGGCCGGGGCCGAGGCGGTCGACTGGTCGCCCGCCCGCGAGTACACCATCGCCCCAGGTGACCGGCTGTACGTGCTGGCGACCCGGGCCGGCCTGAGCCGGGTGCTCGCCCGCAGCCAGCCTCCGCACGGTGAGTGATCCCCGACGCAAGGTGAAAACTGGGCCTCCCCGGGAGGCGTTTCCGGGAGTTACGCTCAGGGCAGATCTTCCATCTGGTTCTGCTGAGCCACCTGTGAAGACGGAAGAGGACTGTCCATGGCCCGTTCTGAGCGCCGTCCTTACCCTGCCAGGGGACTGCCTGGGCCCACGCTGGCGCCAGGCGCACCATCCCGTCCGGTCGCGGCCATGAGGCCTCTCCTTCAGTCCGCGCGCCCGCCCAGCCGCCCGGGCCGGTTACTGACGCCGGGGCGGCGCCTTCCCTCATCAGGAGGAACCACTTGAGCGTCACCGACGACCGTCCTGTCATGACGGCGCCGGCGGCAGACCCGGCTCCGCTGGGGCTCGCCGCCTTCGCCCTGACCACTTTCCTGCTCTCGGCCGCGAATGCGGGGTGGATGAAGAACGCCA
>JBLMWU010000160.1:0-21340 GCA_050257395.1 Gemmatimonadota bacterium
CAGCCTCGTGGTCATCCCGGCGCTGCTGTTCCTGGACGAGCCGACAACCGGGCTCGACCCGCGTAGCCGCAGCCAGGTATGGGAGACGGTCCGCTGGCTGACCAGGCAGGGAACAACCGTCCTGCTGACCACCCAGTACCTGGACGAGGCAGACCGGCTCTCCGACCGGATAGCCGTCATCGACCACGGCACGATCATCGCCAGCGGCACGCCCGGCGAGCTCAAAGGATCCGTGGGGGCGGGCGTGCTGCGCATCCGGCTGGCCGACCCCGGCGACCGGGACCGCGCCCGCCGGATCCTCGCCGGCGCGCTCGGCATGGCCGTCTTCCCGGAGCCGGACCCGGCGGCCCTCACCGCCCGGGTCACCCCCGGCGCAGGCGGGCGGCACGCCAGCGAAGCCGTCAGCCTGGGGCTGGCGCAGCTGACCTGGGAAGGCGTCAAGGTCGCCACGTTCGCCCTCGGCCAGCCGAGCCTCGACGAGGTCTTCCTGGCCCTGACCGGCCACCCCACCCTGGACAGCGCACGGGAGGAGAACGTCGCATGACCGCGACCATCATGCCGGACATGCTCACCGCCACCGCTCAGGGCCGGGTGACGCGGCCCCGGGTGCTCAGCAGCTCCCTCACGATGGGCTGGCGGGCGCTGCTCAAAGCCCGCCACGAACCCGAGCTGATCGCCGACTCGATCGCGATCCCGGTCGTGTTCACGCTGCTGTTCACCTACCTGTTCGGCGGGGCGCTGTCCGGCTCCACCCACCAGTACCTGCGGTTCCTGCTGCCCGGCACGCTGGTGATGACGATCCTGCTGATCACCGTCAGCGCCGGGCTCAGCCTGAACAACGACCGCAGCAAAGGCGCCCTTGACCGGTTCCGGGCGATGCCGATCTGGCAGCCCGCCGTGATCGTCGGCGGCCTCATCGGGGACCTGGCGCGCTACCTCCTGGCCACCGCGCTCGTGCTGGGGCTGGGGCTGCTGATGGGCTACCGGCCTGCCGGGGGAGCAGGCGGTGTCCTGCTCGCGGTGGCGCTCATCATGATCTTCGGCTTCAGCGTGTCGTGGATCTGGACCAGCCTGGGCCTGGTGCTCAGGTCCGCCCAGGCGGTGTCCATCCTCAGCTTCGCCGTCCAGGTCCCGCTGTCGTTCGCCAGCAACGTGTTCGTCAACCCGGCCACCATGCCCGGCTGGCTGCACGCGTTCGTGAACGTCAACCCGGTCAGCCACCTCGTCAGCGCCGAGCGGGCGCTGATGAACGGAACCGCCGCAGCCAGCCAGGTGGGCTGGGTGCTGCTGGCCTCGGCGGGCCTCATCGCCGTCTTCGGCACGCTGACCATGTTCCTGTACCGCGCCCGCCGGTAGCGCGGCAGCCGGCCGCATGCGGCAGCGGCCCGGACGGGATCACCCGCCCGGGCCGGTGCGTTTCCGGTATTCGGGGCGGGGCACGGCTACCTGCGGGGGCAGGCCCGGGAAGGCGTGCGCCGCCGCAGCCCGGCCCGGGGCGGGATCGATCTGCTGCGGATGGCTTCGGAGCCTGCTGATGCACGTATGGAGGTGGACGGATGGACGAGGACCGGGTGCGGGCCCGGCTGCACGCGGAGCGGGCCGAGGTGCAGCGCCTTCTGCGGGATGCTGAAGAGGCGGGGGCGCAGGACCGGGCGGCGGGAAGCGAGACGGGAGACGTCGGCGACCGTGCGCAGCCGCTGACCGCCGAGGGGATGGATGACGCCATTGCCGCCAGCCTGCGTGACCGGCTGGCCGCGCTCGACCGTGCCGAGCAGCGACTGAACGACGGCACCTACGGTCTGTCGGTCCGCAGCGGGCGCCCGATCCCGGATGCGCGGCTGGAAGCCGATCCCGCGGCGGAACTCACGGTCGAGGAGGCCGGGTCCCGGCGGTGAACAACGGCGCGGGCCTCGTCCCGCCGTGACCTTCGGCCCTCCCGCTGCGATCCGCGCCCCGCTAGAAAGGGAGACGAGGGCGACGGAGGCGGGGAGTCGGCGATGGTCCCGCTGCGGCTGGACGCAGACGGCCGCCGGGCAACTGGCAGCTACCCCCGCCGGGACCGGCCCTCCAGGTGTCCAGTGGTGAACTCGGCACCAGCAAGCGGCGGACCAGTGATCAGCGCTGCCGCCTGCACGGCCGGGGGTATCGGGCGATGACAGCTGTGCAGCCTGGCGAACCCGTCCTGGAGGGAATCCGCAGTCTCGAGGTCCGCTGGATCTTCCCGGGCCCGCTGCCGCCAGCGGCTGTGGCGTGGTTCGCCCGTTTCCCCGTGCAGCTGGAGTCGCGGCAGGACACCTACCTCCTGCGGCCCCGCCTGGACGGGCTCGCTGTCAAGATCCGCGCTGGCGGCGCCCTGGAAGTGAAGGCCTATCACGGCAGCCCGGGCCTTGCCGAGGTGGCCGGTCACCCGCTCGGGCGGCTGCAGTACTGGCGGAAGTGGTCCTTTCCCTGCGGCCCGCTGACCGCCGGGAGTTTTGCCCAGCCCGGCTGGGCCGCCGTGCGCAAGGCCCGGCGGATGACCTGCTTCCGCCCGGCCAGCGGGTGGTTCCAGGCGGGCGCACCAGCAGCGGCCGGGCAGCCGGGGTGCGGCGTGGAACTCACCGAGATCGGGCTCAGCGGCCAGGCATGGTGGTCACTGGGGTTTGAGGCGACCGGCCCGGATGACCGGCTCCGCAGCGATCTGGCGGCCGCGGTCACGCGGGTGTTCAGCGAGCCCCTGCCGTTGCCCGCTGGCGTGGACATCGGCCCTGGCAACTCGCGCTCCTACGCCGAATGGCTCTCGCCCGGCTGGGACCCCGGAGCCGGGGACACGGCCGGGCCCGTCCGCTTAGCCGGGCCGCGCCGCAGCAGCGTGGCGGCGAGCACGGCCAGGCCGAGGGCCACGGCGCCCGCGCCGGCGGCCAGGGCTGCCGGGTATCCCCAGCGGCTCGCGATCAGCCCCCCGGCGGCCGATCCCAGCAGGCCGGCCAGCCCGCTGCTGGCGTTCAGGAGGCCCTGGGCGTCGCCTTCCGCCTCCGGCTTGAGCTGGCCGGTGAGCCCGGGTGAGGCAACGCTGAGGAACGACCAGGCGAACATGACGCCCGCGAAGGCAGCCAGCGGCAGGAGCGCGGCCACGTGGCCTGCCGCGGCGAATGCGGCCAGGGCACCGAGCAGGATGACCCGCAGGCCCAGCGCGGCGGCGATCACCGGCGCCGGACCGCGGCGCTGGCTGACCCGGCCGGCCAGGACATACAGGGGCAGGCTGACGAGGACGATCACGGCGAAGGCGAGCGCCGAGGTGGTGGTGGTGATGCCGAAGGCATGCAGGAACAGCACCGGGTAGAGCGAAAACACCACCGCGGCGCCGGCGTAGGAGGGGATCCAGGCGGCGAGCATCCAGCCGAAGCCGCCGCCCAGCAGCGTGCGCACCCCGGCGAGCGGCCGCCGCTGCTGGTGGAGGTGGTGGACCCGGGACGGGCTGGCCGGGCCCCACTCGCCGACCTGGCCGTTCGAGGCGAGGTGGTGGCTGGCCCGGGCGGGCCTGAACGCTGCTGGCCGCAGCCGGGGGATCAGCACCAGTGCGAGCGGGATGGCTGCGGCAGGCACGATCGCGCCGGCCAGCAGGGCGCTGCGGGCGTTCAGCCCGCTGAGCCAGGCGGCCAGGAAGAGCGCCCCGGCCTGGCCGACGCTCAAGGTGGTCTCCAGCCAGCCGAGGCGGGAGTTCCACTCGGCCTGGGGACGCCTCTCGACGATCAGCAGGTTGGCGATGGTGAGGGCGGCGGCGAAGCCTGCCCCTTCTCCCAGCCCCAGCAGCACCTGGGCGGCTGCGCCGGCCCACGGGAACAGCCCCAGGGCCAGCGCCGTCACGGCTGCGGCGGTGGCGGCCAGCACCCGGTAGGCGCGGAACCGGTCGGCGAGGCTGCCCGCGAGCGGCGCCGCGAGCGCGCCGAGGTTGAACGCCCCCATGACCAGGCCGACATGGCCGACCCCGTACCGGGCGGCCACCACCGGCAGCAGGATCGGGGACAGGCCGACCCCGGCGCCGTTGACCAGCGCAAACGGCGTGAACCACGGCTCCAGCCGCAGTCCAGCGCGGCCACGGGCCAGCCAGCTGTTCACCGGGCCCGCCGCGGCCCGCCGCCCGCGCCCATATCCGCAGCCATGGCACGCGATAGTAACGCCACGATGCAGGCGGCCCTGGTGCCACGTGGCGACGGCCGTCAGGTGACGGTCACTGCGCCGCGGCGTGCTGGATGAACATCTGCTGGGCACCCCGCCGGGCCTCGCCCGGGGCCGGGTGCCGGCGCACGTACCCGCCGTCGGGCTGCATGTCCCATGCCGAGCAGTTGTCATCCTCGTAGGTGCGCAGGATGTCCTCCAGCTCGGCCTTGATGGCCGGATCGCAGACGGGGGCCACAGCCTCCATCCGCCGGGAGAGGTTGCGTGTCATCAGGTCGGCCGAGCCGATGAAGAACTCGGGCACGCCGCCGTTCTCGAAGCGGTAGATCCGGCTGTGCTCGAGGAATCTGCCGAGGGTGCTGTAGACCTGGATCGTGCGGGACAGCCCGGGGACCCCTGCCCGCAGGCAGCACAAGCCGCGCACGTTGAGGACGATGGGGACGCCGGCCAGGCTGGCCTGGTAGAGCTCGCGGATCAGCTGCGGGTCCTGGAGCTGGTTCATCTTGGCCCGGATGCCGCAGGGGCGTCCGGCGCGGGCGTGCGCGGCCTCGCGCCGGATCAGCGCGGTGAACCGCTGGCGCAGATCGTGCGGTGCCACCAGGAGCTTGCCCTGGGCCGGGGCCGGGATGCCAGCGGTCAGCTCGTTGAAGACCGCCGCTGCGTGGGCGGCCAGCTCGGGATCCGCGCTGAGCAGCCCGAGGTCCTCATACAGCCGGGCCGTCCCCTCATGGTAGTTGCCCGTGCCGACGTGGACGTAGCGGCGGATGCCGTCCGGCTCCTCGCGCACCACCAGGGCCAGCTTCACGTGCGTCTTGACCCGCTCCACGCCGTACGCGACGTGGGCTCCCGCCTGTTCGAGCTCCCTGCCCCAGCTGATGTTGGGCGCCTCGTCAAAGCGCGCGGTGATCTCGACCAGGACCGCCACCTGCTTGCCGCGGTCGGCCGCCTCTTTGAGTGCCTGGATGATCGGGGAGCGGCGGCCGGTGCGGTAGATGGTGAGCTTGATCGCGAGCACGCCGGGATCCACGGCCGCGGCCTGCAGGAACCGCAGGATCGAGGTGTCGAAGCTGTGGTACGGCAGGTGCACCAGGATGTCGCCGCGGCGGATCTCGCCGAACACCGCCGGCGGGTCGCTGCCGTCGAGCTTGCGCAGCCGCGGATGGGTCACCGGCTCGTGCCGGGTGTCCCGCTCCCCGGCATGACCGGCCACTGGCAGCTCCATGAGGTCGCCGAGGCTCAGCAGCCCGGGGGTCGCGATGACGTCGGCGGGGTCGACGCCGAGCTGAGCCGCGAGCCAGCTCTGCAGGCCGGCGGGCATGCCGGCGCTGACCTCCAGCCGCACCGCGCCCGCGTACTTCCGGGCGGTCAGCTCGGCGGTGACCATCCCGATGATCGCTCCGGGCGAGAGGTCCGCGTCCTCTCCCGCGGCCTGGTCGGCCCACGGGTCATCCTTCGCCCCCCGGGTGACCCGGAAGAAGGAGCAGGCCAGCTCCAGCGCCCGCGGGAAGAGCACGCCCAGGTTGCTGGCGATCACCTGCTCCAGCGGCACCCAGCCCGCCTGGTCCGGCAGCGGCACCCAGCGTGGCCGGTTGGCCGGCACCTTGATCCGGACGAAACGGCGGTTGCGGCGGCCCGGCTCGGTGACCTGTACCGCGAGATTGAGGCCGAGATTGCTGATGAACGGGAACGGATGGGCGGCGTCCGCGGCGAGCGGGGTGAGCACCGGTTCCACGGAGTCAGCGAAGTACCGGGTGAGGAAGTCCCGCTGGGACGGGCCGAGCTCCCCGATATCCAGGATCGGGGCGCCAAGGTCGCGCAGGGCGGGGCGCA
Source organism: Gemmatimonadota bacterium (assembly GCA_050257395.1). GTDB lineage: Bacteria > Actinomycetota > Actinomycetes > Streptosporangiales > Streptosporangiaceae > JAIRTY01. The sequence goes on from JBLMWU010000160.1 coordinate 5,989, forward strand.
GCTGCTCCTCGACGAGCCTGGCCACCAGCTCCTGCTGGGACCGCAGCTCTGCGCGGCAGGCCGCCAGCACCTCGGCCGGGGTCAGGCCGTCGGGCCCGCGCCGGCTCTCACCCCGGTGGACCTTCCGGAACAGGCCGCCGATCCGCTTCATCGCGAACTCGTCGTAGATCATGCCCATGATCCCGGCGAACTTGACCCGCTCCAGCAGAGGCTGCTCCGGGTCCTCGGCCAGGGCCAGCACGCGGCGGGCGAAGCTGAGCCAGCTCAGCTCCCGGTTGATAAAGGCCGCCGGAGAGTCCGGTGTGACCGGTACAGGCTCCGACATGTGTGCCCACCCCGAACCCATCGTTCCCAGCCCGTACCCGCCCAGTTGCCGCCTAGTCTGGTTCCAGGATCCGGCCGCTGCCCTGCCGGGCACAGAGGGCCAAGGTCCAGTGAAGGACGACCGGTAGGCCCGATGGCTGGGCTATGCTGCCGCGCCCGGGAGCGGTCTCAGGCGTCCGGGCCGTAGAGCGCGGCGATGTCCTGAGAGCTGGCCCACCGGCTGTAGGTGGGTGACTGCGGCCAGCCTGCGGGCGAGTCCTGCCATTCCTCCTGCCGCCCGTAGGGCAGCAGATCGATCAGCGCGAAGCTGTGGCTGAGCTGCTCGGTGCCGCGCCCGCTGGTGTGCCAGGTGCGATAGACCGTGTCACCGTCGCGCAGGAACACGTTGACAGCGAACCCGCCGCCCGGCGGCGCGCCGACATCGGCGCCGAATGGGCTGTTCACCGTGGAGTACCAGGGCATTTTGTTCCCGACGCGCCGCTTGTAGGCCAGCGCCTCGCCGATCGGGCCCTGCGTGACGATGACGAACCGGGCGTCGTAGCTGTCCAGGAACTCCAGCCTGGTGAATTGCGAGGTAAACCCGGTGCAGCCCGGGCACTGCCACTGCTCGCCGGGAAACCACATGTGGTTGTAGACGATCAGCTGCGACCTGCCGCCGAAGATGTCCGCCAGCCGGACCGGCCCCTCTTCGCCCTCCAGGGTGTAGCCGGGCATCTCCACCATCGGCATCCGGCGTCGCTGCGCGGCGATGGCGTCGAGTTCCCGGGTCGCGGCCTTCTCCCGGGCCCGCAGCGCGTCGAGCTGGCGCTGCCAGGTGCCCGGGTCGACGACAGGCGGCAGGGCGGTGGTGGTCATGGCTTCCTCCGGGGTGACCGCTTGTGGGCTCGCAAGTATGGACGCGGCCCGGCCGGCGAACTCATCGGTGCCCGGCGCAGCCCCCAGGACAGACGAACCGCGCCGGGGGTCGCGGCCAGACCGGTCAGGAATCGAGAAGCGCCGGCCACCGCGGCGCGGCTAGCCTGACCAGCATGGACATCACCATTCACACGTGCTCGCTCCCGCACGACGACCCGGAAGCTGCGCTGGCCTTCTATCGTGACGCCCTCGGCTTCGAGGTCCGGATCGACGTCGGATCCGGCAAGATGCGCTGGATCACCGTCGGCCCGCCCGGCCAGCCTGACACGTCCATCCTGCTCGCGCCGCCGGCCGTCGACCCCGGCATCACCGACGACGAGCGCCGCACCATCACCGAGATGATGGCCAAGGGCACCTACGGCTGGATCCTCCTGGCCACCAGGAATCTCGACGCCACCTTCGAGCAGCTGCAGGCCAGCGACGCCGTGGAGGTCGTCCAGGAGCCGACCGATCAGCCGTACGGCGTCCGGGACTGCGCCTTCCGCGATCCGGCGGGCAACATGGTCCGCATCCAGGAACTGCGCTGAGCCCGGCGGCCGCAGCCATGTGCACAGACGCGTACCGGGCCGCACTGATACAGCACCGTTCAGCGCAGGCGTCCCCGGCGCCGGCGCCAGGCCAGCGGCAGGCCGCAGGCGCGGGAGCCGGGGGAGACCCCGGCGGCACCCGGGGTGGCGCCGACGCTGCGGCCCGCGGCGCTGGCGCGCTAGCGGGACTGCCGCCCGCTGGGAGGGCGGATGGGCGGGATGACCGGGGTGATCCGGCGGCGCGGGCCTGACCACAGCGCGGGCACGGCGTCGACGGCGGCGGCCACGGCGTAGGCAGCGGCCTCATAGTTGACCCGCCAGCCCACGAAGTCGGGCCAGGCCTCGGCGGGGTCCCGCTCGATGGGAAAGTCCACCTCGCGCAGCCTCGCGACCGCGTCGAGGAACTCCTGGTACGTCAGGCTGATGCCACCATACGGATCCGCCTCGTCGGGCACCGGGATCCCCATCGTCTGCGCGACCTGGGTGAAGCACCGGAATCCGACGCGCAGGCACAGCCGGGCCGGGACCACCGGCGCGGCCCCCGGGGACAGCGACAGCAGCATCGCCGCGGAGTCCAGCACGGCCAGCAGCGCCGTCACCCAGGACGACAGCGGCCTGGGCGACCGGAACCGCACCAGCGGCAGGTAGGTGGTATGGCTCTCGGCGACATCCGCCGCCCAGCGTTCCCAGCGCGCATACAGGTCAGGCAGCGTATCGATGGTCGACACCCCCGACCCCAGGGCGTAGTGGGTGCGGGCGAGCAGCTCCGGTCCCCACGACGGGACACCGGCCCGCGAGTTCAGCAGCGCCACCTCGTTTTCCCGCCGGTTGAAGGCCGCGTACAGGGTGGGCAGGTAGGCGATCTGCAAGGTCACGATCACCAGGCCGGTCGCTGACGCCGCGAAGACGACCGCCGCGGGCCCGGCGCCGGCCGGCTCGGAGAATCCGAGGGTGAAGAGCGAGGACCCGGCGCTGGTGAAAGCGGATCCGAGTCCCCGGCCGGCGAGCGGCCAGAAGAGCAGGACGAACCCGAGCAGGGAGATCCCCAGCCACGCGGCCAGCTGCCCGAGCAGGATCGCCGCGGCCTGTCCCGCCAGCAGCCGGTCACGCCGCCGGTAGTCGGCGATGCGGGCTGCTGCCAGGGCGAATGCCCCGTTCACTATCCGGTCCACCCACCGGCTCGGCCAGCCGCCGACGGCGCGCGGCATGACAAGCGTCTCGATCACGCTCGCCCAGGCCGCCAGCACCAGCGCGCCGCCAGCCACCGCGGCCAGCGCCCGGCCGAGCACAGGCACCACCATCAGATCCCCCGGCAGTCCGCGGCCCGACCCCGGTGGTCAGGCGGCACGCTGGTCTACTTTCCCGCGCAGCAGATCCCGATCACCGGCCTCACACTCCGGTGCGGTATCTCGTCGACCTGGTGAGGGCAGACGCGACCAGGGAAGGGCGACAGCATGAGCACCCGATCCGGGCCAGGGGACGGCCAGCCCGACCCCGGCCTGAGCGCGATCATGAGCGAGCGGCGTCAGCTGATCAATCTCGCCTACCGGCTGCTGGGCTCCCTGGCCGAGGCGGAGGACGCCGTGCAGGAGACCTACGCCCGCTGGTACGCGATGCCGCGGCAGGAGCGGGACGCCATCGAATCCCCCGGCGCCTGGCTGACCAAGGTCGCCAGCCGCATCTGCCTCGACCTGCTCGGCTCGGCGCGCGCCCGGCGGGAGCGTTACGTGGGCGAATGGATCCCCGAGCCGCTGCCCGAACCCGCCGAGTGGCCCGGCGGCCGGGCGGGCGGCGCCGCGGCTGACCCGGCCGACCGGGTCACCCTCGACGAGTCGGTGGCCATGGCCTTCCTCGTGGTGCTCGAGGCGATGACCCCGGCCGAGCGGGTCGCGTTCATCCTGCATGACGTGTTCCGCTACTCCTTCACCGAAGTGGCCGAGATCGTCGGCCGTACGCCGGGGGCGTGCCGTCAGCTGGCCTCCTCAGCCCGCCGCCGGGTCCGCGACGCGCAGCCGCCCGCCGCCCCGCCCGCCCGCCAGGCCGGCATCGTCAGGGACTTCAAGGCGGCCTGGGAGGCCAAGGACATCGCCGCCCTCATCGGCCTGCTGGACCCCGCCGCCACCGCGGTCGGCGACGGCGGCGGCCTGGTCAGCGCCGCGCTGCAGCCGATCGAGGGCGGCGAGCAGATTGCCCGCGCCCTGGTCGGCGTCGCCAGCCAGGCGCCCGGCCTGACGTTCCTGGAGCGCACGGTCAACGGCCAGCCCGGCCTGATCGCCCAGCAGGACGGCGTCACCGTGACCGTGATCGCGTTCGACGTCGCAGACGGCCGGATCAAGCACATCTGGGCGGTACGCAACCCCGAGAAGCTCCGCCCCTGGATGACAGGCTGACGCCGCGTCTGCATCATCAGGTGCCTGCTACACGATCGGTGTCTGATGACCGGTCCAGTAGGCATCCCGCAGCAGGCGCTTGTACAGCTTGCCCGTGTCCGACCGGGGGAGCTCGGGCACGAAGTCGACGGTGCGCGGGCACTTGAAGTGGGCGAGCCGGTCCCGGCAGTAGGCGATCAGTTCCTCAGCGAGCCCGGGCCCGGCAGCACCCGGGTCTGCGAGCTGCACCACCGCCTTGACCTCCTCGCCGAGATCCTCGTTCGGCACGCCGATGACCGCCACGTCGTGGACGGCTGGATGCGCGGACAAGATGTTCTCGGTCTCCTGCGGGTAGATGTTGACCCCGCCGGAGATGATCATGTAGCTCTTCCGGTCGGTCAGGTAGAGATACCCGTCCTCGTCGACGTGGCCGATGTCCCCCACAGCGCTGGCGGTCCCGTCACCCGAGCGGCTCTCGGCGGTCTTCACCGGGTCCTCGAAGTACTCGAACGCGGTGGCGCCGCGGAACCAGATGGTCCCGTCCGTCCCGGGCGGGCACTCCCTGCCCTCGCTGTCGAGAATGTGCAGTTCCCCGAGGATGGGACGGCCGACGGTGCCGGGGTGCGCGAGCCAGTCCGCGGTGTCGCAGAACGTGAAGCCGTTGGCCTCCGTGGCGCCGTAGTACTCGGTGATGATGGGGCCGAGCCAGTCGATCATCGCCCGCTTGACGTGGACGGGACACGGCGCCGCGGCGTGGACGATGCACTCGAGCGACGACGTGTCGTAGCGTGCCCGCACGTCCTCGGGCAGGCGGAGCAGCCGGTTGAACATCACCGGGACCATCTGGCAGTGGGTCACCCGGTAGCGCTCGACAAGAGCCAGCCACTGCCCGGGATCGAAGTGCTCCATCACGACGGCCGTGCATCCCAGCCGCAGCGCCGCCGAGACGCTCGCCTGGGGGGCCGAGTGATACAGCGGCGCCGGGCTGAGATAGGTCATGCCCTCGCGGAACCCGAACATGGCCCGCACGAACGCCATCACCGGCAGCGGTTCGCCGGGGCCGGCCGTCGGCAGCTCGCGCAGGATGCCCTTGGGATGCCCGGTCGTGCCCGACGAGTACAGCATGGCCGCGCCGAGCGATTCGTCAGGGACGGGGACGGCGGGGTATCCAGAGACCACCGCGTCGTAGGGCTCCCAGCCGGCCGGATGCGGGCCCGGGCCGGTCATCAGCAGGCGGCCGAGGCCGGGGCACCTCGCGGCGGCGGCCTCGGCCACCTCCCGCCTGGCGGCCGAACTGAACAGCACTTTCGCGCGCGAGTTGGCCACCACATACGCCACCTCCTCGGCACCGAGGTAGGTGTTGATCAGGGTGTAGTACAGGCCGGTCCGCTCGGCGCCGCCCTCGATCTCGAGCAGCTGGGCGCTGTTCTCGATCAGGACCGCGATGTGGTCCCCGCGCCGCAGCCCGGCATCCCGCAGCAGGTGCGCCACCCGGTTGCTGCGGGCCTCGTACTCGCTGAAGGTGACGGTCTCGCCTGACGAGCCCATGATGATGGCCGGCTTGTCAGGATGGGCCACGGCCTGCTGGCGTGCGAACACGCTTCCTCCTCCGACGTGCCCTGCGCCATTGCTGAGACGAGGCTACAGTGGCGGCCGGCCGGGAGCCATGGCCGATGTCACCGCGCGAACCCGCGGTGGCGGCGGTCGCTGCCGACGATGGTGTTGCGGAGCGTGCCGAGGCGTTCGGCTTCGACTTCCACGACGTCGCCGGGCCGCAGCAGCCGCGGCGGGGTGCGGGCGTAGCCGACGCCGGCCGGGGTGCCGGTGCCCGATGCACAGCACGCGGGCGTCCGGCAGCACGGGCGGGACGAACTGGACGCTGCCCGCTGGCACCGTCTCCCCCGCCGGAGGATGCGCCAGCAGCCGCTGCGGGGCGGCCCAGAACTCAGCCAGGCTGGCGATGATGGTCACGGCGGCGCCGGTCAGGTTCGCTACCTCGACGGCGCCCGCGCGCTGCACGCCTACGATCCGCATCAGTGCCTCGCTGGTGGGTTGCTGAGCGCCGGCTCAGGCGGGCGGGAGGACAAGGTCGATGTGGGCGTGCCGGTAGGGGTTCGGCAGGCCGTGGCGGGCGGCGGCCGCCGGGTCGTCGGTGAGGCCGAAGGACCGGACGAGGCTGTGCTTGACCGCGAACACGGCGTCGCTGTCCAGGTAAGGGCTGCCCTCGACGAAGATGTGGGTGTCAGCGGCTGGTGCCCGGCCGCTTCGGCGATGAAATGGATGTGGGCGGGCCGGAACGGGTGCCGCCCGGTCGCCACCAGCAGCGCGCCGACCGGGCCGTCGGTGGGGATCGGGTAGGGGGCCGGGACCACGGTGCGGAACCAGAACCCCCCCTGCCCATCGGTGGTGAACAGGCCGCGCCCGTTGCCCGCTGGCTGCAGGCCCGGCTGCTGGACATCGTAGAAGCCCTTGTCGTCGGCCTGCCAGACGTCGACGGTGGCGCCCGCGAGCGGGGTGCCGCCGGTGCTGAGCACCCGGCCGGTGACCAGGCAGCCTTCCTCATGGCCGGCCTCGTCGATGGTGTCGCCGAGCTCGCGGCGGGGCGAGGCGCTCACGTGGAAGGGACCCAGCACGGTGGCCTCGGTGGTGTCGCCGTCCGCGGGATGGTTGAGGTTCTCGACCAGGGCGGAGATGCCGAGCACGTCGGACAGCAGCACGAACTCCTGGCGGGTGGGGGTGCAGGTATGCCCGGTCGCGGTGAGGAACCCGATCAGCGCTTCCCACTCCGTGATCGTGGGACGCAGTTCCCGCGCGGCCGCGTGCAGGTGGCGTGCGAGCACCGTCAGGCACTCGCGCAGCCGCGGGTCCGGGCAGGCGGCGAAGCTCTCCGCCACCGCGCGGTGATGGTCTCCTCGGTGATGTCGGCAGTTGTCATGGTGGTGCGCGTCCCTCCGGTTACCAGAGCCGGGCGGTGGCCCGGCGCGCTCCCTCGGCGAGCGCCTCGAATTTCGCCCAGACGATCCGCGGGTGGATCTCGGGGGAGTAGCTGGCCTGGGAGGAGAATCCGCAGTCGGCGCTGGCCACCACGTTCTCCCTGCCCACCCGCTGCGCGAAGCGGACGATCCGGTCCGCGATGGTGTCCGGGTGCTCGACGATGCTGGTGGCGTGGCTGATCACCCCGGGCAGCAGCACCGCGCCCGGCGGCGGCGTGACCGACTCGAAGAGGTGGTAGACGTGCTCGTGCCTGGGGTTGGCGGCCTCGAACGAGAATGCCCCGGCCTCGATCGAGAAGACGATGTCGATGAACTCGGCGAGCGGCGCGTCGTGCACGCGGGGCCCCTCGTTGATGCCGTAACAGGTGTGCAGCCGCACCCGTTCGCGCGGTATCCCGCGCAGGCTCCGGTTGATCGCCTGTGCGTAGAGACGCGCAGTCGCCAGCTTCTCCGCTGGTGATCCGGTGGAGTAGCTGAACACGTCGGTCAGGAACGGGTCATCTATCTGCAGGGTGAACCCGGCGTCGATGATGGCCGCGTACTCCACGTGCAGCGCATCGGCCACCGCGTCCAGATACGCCGCCTCGGAGGGGTAGTACTCGTTGCCGCCGACCCCGCTGGGTGCCACGGCGCACACGAACACGTCGTCCGGGTCCGCATCACCGGCTGCGGCGCGCAGGTTCTCCAGGTCACGCCGCAGCCGTTCCTGCCCTGTGTACGACACCGGGCCGGTGCACCCCAGCGGGACCGCCCGGGCGACCATCCCGCCGGTCATCGCCCCCTTGAGGTACTGCTCGTAGTACTCGGGGAAGGCGTCGATCTCGGCCCGGAACGCGGCGAGCGGGTCACGGCCGGGCCGGGGCTCGAACCCGCTCAGCCGCTCGCCGATGTAGGCGAAGAACCCGGTCTTGCTCTGCTCACCGTCGCTGATGACGTCCAGCCCGGCAGCCCGCTGGCGGGCCACGACATCCGCTACCGCCTGCCGCTCGGCCCTGGCAAGCTCGCCCGCATCGTGGTCGCGGCCCTGAGCCGCTGCCTGCATCAGGTCCAGCAGCGCGGCCGGCCGGGGCAGGCTGCCCACATGCGTGGTGCAGATGCGGTCGGTGCTGCGCTTCATCGCACGTCAACTCCGTTCTGTGGCTCCGCGGAAGCTGCCAGGGCTGCCTGCTCGGCGTCGTAGGTGTAGATCCAGTCGTTGTGGCTCAGCGGGTCCTCGGCCGCGAACGCCGCGTCCCGGGCCCGCTGCTCCGGCCCGTCGGGCAGATGGTGGTGGGCGATGCGGCCCCGGCTCGCCTCCTGCACCCGGGTGGCCCGCGGCAGGCGCACCCGCTCATACCGGGCCAGCGCCGCGGCCGGATCCCACGGCCCGGTGGCCAGGCAGGCGGCCAGCGCCGCGGCGTCCTCGATGGCCTGTCCGGCGCCCTGGGCGTAGAACGGCAGCATCGGGTGGGCGGCGTCGCCCAGCAGGGCGATCCTGCCGTTCACCCAGCGCGGCAGCGGGGAGCGGTCCAGCACCGACCAGCGCCCCACCTGCCGGGCAGCCGCGATCAGCTCGGCCAGCCGCGGGTCCCAGCCGCCGAACTCAGCCGCCAGGTCCGCCACCCGGCCTGCCGCGGACCAGGACTCCAGGTCGCCGTGGCCGGCCGGGCTGAACGCCACGATGTTGATCAGCCGCCCGCTGGAGACGGGGTAGTGCACCAGGTGACGGCGGTACCCCAGCCAGAGCGTCTGCACCGGCCGGCGTGCGAACGGCGGCGCAGCGCCGGCCGGGACCAGGGTGCGCCACGCGCACAGGCCTGATTCGCGCGGCGGGGCCGTCGCGGCGACCTGGTCCCGCAGCACCGAATGGATCCCGTCCGCCGCCACCACCAGGTCAGCGCGGACCTGGCTGCCGGAGCTGAACGTCAGCGTGACGCCGCCCGTGTCCTGCGTGACGCCGGTGCAGCGGCGCCCGAGCTCCACCGCCCCGGCAGGCAGGGCCGACTGGAGCACGCCCAGCAGATCCGCGCGGTGCGCTGTCCACGTGTACTCGCCGTACCGGCGGGCGCAGGCCTCCCCGAGCTGCTGGGCGAACAGCACCTTGCCATCGGCCCAGCGCCGGAACTCCCAGCCGGTCTCCAGCTTGACCCCGGTGTCCTCCAGCCGGAACGAGGCCGGCAGCCGCCGCAGCAGCCGGGCCGCGTTCGGCGCCACCACCAGCCCGGCCCCGACCTCGCCGAGCGCCGGCGCCTGCTCATAGACCGTTGCCGTCAGCCCCGCCCGGCGCAGGAAAGCGGCCGCGGCCAGGCCGCCGATCCCTCCGCCCACCACCGCGACGCGCCCGCCGCGCGGCCGGCCAGCCGTCACGCCGCCCCTCCCCGGCGGCACGGCCTCCCTGCAGACACCATGCCGGGGAGTATGAGAGCCGGCCCCGGCCCGGCGCAGCGGCCATCCCGCTGGACGGGAAAGACCGTGGTGAGGACGGTCATCAGGTAGCTTGGTCTTCGGCTCGACCCGGCAGCGAGGCACCCATGGCAGGCAATCACGCCACCCCCGGCCGTCCGGTCACGGCCAAGGTCGCTGCCATCCTGCAGGCCTTCGCGGCTGACCGCGGCGAGCTGACCCTGTCCGGATTGTGCCGCCGCACCGGCCTGCCCTCGAGCACCGTCCACCGGCTCTGCCGGGAGCTGCTGGCCCACGGCATCCTGGAGCGCTCGCCGGCCGGCGGCTATCTGGTCGGCCTCCGCCTGTGGGAGATCTCCGCCCGCTCACCCCGCGGCTCGGGGCTGCGCGATGCCGCCATGCCGTTCCTGCAGGACCTGTACGAGGCGACTCAGCAGCACGTCCAGCTCGCCGTTCTCGACGGCGACGACGCCCTGATCGTGGAGAAGATATCCGCCCGGCACGCGGTGCCGACCGTGGGGCGGGCCGGCGGGCGGCTGCCACTGCACGCCAGCGGTGTCGGCAAGGCCATCCTCGCCCACGCCGACCCGCTGGTGCAGGAACGGATCCTGGCCGGGCCGCTGCCCCGCTACACGCCGGAGACCATCACCTCAGGCCGTGAGCTGCGGGCGGTCCTCGCCCAGATCCGCCGCGACCGCACCGCCTACTGCCACGAGGAAGTCACGGCCGGCGCCGTGTCCTGCGCCGCCCCGATCCCCGCCCACGACCGGGCCCTGGTGGCAGCCGTGTCCGTGGTCGTCGGGGCCGGCACCGACGTGACCATGCTCGCCGCCGCCGTGCGCACCGCTGCCCACGGTATCGGCCGCCAGCTCCGCACCGCCGGCATCCACCGCCCGCCCAGTGCCGCCGGTGCACCGGCGCTCACGGTGATAGGCAGGGGGCAGCCGCGCTAATAAGTGCTGCGTAGCTGCAAGGTTCCGCTGGGTAAGATCGCTTTCCCAGGTGTTGACAGCGGTCTTATGCACTGGCTTTACTGCGCAACGTGAAACTAGCGCCTCTCTGCGGCCTGGTAGCTGCCGCCGCAGTCGTAGCCGGCTGCGCTAAAGGACCAGGGACACAGCACAGCGCGGTCTGGTGGAAGGGCTATCACTACGCGCAAAACCACCAGACCGACTTCTATACCTATGGCGGCCCTGCCGATTTCTGGTGCACCGGCAAGGCGGATGCATTCCAGCCCGGCAACGCGCCTGGCACGTGGGCGGACGAGTGGGGGTCCGGGTGCGTGGCCGCGCTGAAGAAGACGGGCCAGGGCTAGCGTTAACCCGTTCAGGAAAGGCCGCCGCTCATTTCGCTACCGGGCGGCCGGGCGCCGGGCGGATGGAGTCAGCTGTCCCGCCCGGTAAGTGCGGCGGACGATGGCCTCGGGCAGGTGCATGCGCATCATCACGTGGTCCACGTTCCGGGGAACCGCATGCTGGGTGAGCAGGGACGTGATGATCATCACCGCGAATGCCAGCGGCACGGTCCAGACCGCTGGCTGGCCCAGGAGGGCGGCACCCCAGCCACCTGCTGCCACGCCGAGCATCGAGCCCACGATGGCGAGGCAGCAGGCTCCGCCGCCTACCGCGACGCCGGCCGTGGCGCCGATCCAGGTCAGGCGCCGCCACCAGATTCCGAGCACGATCAGCGGGCAGAACGATGACGCTGCGATGGCGAACGCCCACCCGACCAGCAGGCCCAGCGCGAAGCGGTCGACCGGGAGCGCAGCGGCCATGGCGATCACCCCGGCGATGACCGCGCACAGCCGGAACGCGCCGACGCCGCCCCGCATGACATCGTGTGACAGCGCGCCGGCGACGCTGACCAGCAAGCCGGACGAGGTGGAGAGAAAGGCGGCGAAAGCGCCGGCCGCCACGAGCGCCGCCAGGAACTCGCCGGGGCGGCCGGGCAGCAGCAGGGAGGGCAGCACGAGCACGACGCTGTCGGGATCGTTGCTGAGGTAGAGCTCCGGTGCCCGGAGCCGGGTCAGGACACCGAGCACGGCGGGGAACAGGTAGAAGGTGCTGAGCAGCAGCACAACGATCAGGGTCGTGCGCCGTGCGGCCTGGCCGTCGGGGTTGGTGTAGAACCGGACCAGGATGTGCGGCAGCCCGATCGCCCCGAACAGGGTGGCGATGATCACGCCGTAGGTGGCGAGCAGCGGGTGGGCGCCGCCGGTGCCCGCGGTGACGAGGGGGGAGTCCCACATCGCCGGGGCGGTCCTGGCCATGGCCAGGCTCACCGGGACGGGGGTATCCGGCCCGAACCTGAGGACCGTTCCCTGGGCTGCGACGTGCCTGCCCCGCGCGAGCCGCATCGGCGTGTGGCTGCGCCGGCTCCCGTCCAGCGTGCCGGTGACCCGCACCGCTGCTGCGCGCGTGAGGATGAAGGCGGTGCCTGTCTCCACCCGGACGGTCGTGGTGCGGGTGAAGACGGGCTGGCGGTCGGGGGAGAGGTTCCGGGCCGGGCCCGGGCCGGTGGCTATCAGCAGGACCAGGGCGGGGATCCCGATGGCGCAGAGCTTGAGCCAGTACTGGAAGCACTGCACGAAGGTGACGCCCTTCATCCCGCCCATGGCGATGTTGGTGCTCACCACCACGCCCAGGACGACCACGCCCACCCAGTACGGCGTCCCGAGAACCAGCTGCAGCGTGATCCCGGCGCCTTTCATCTGGGGCAGCAGGTAGAACCAGCCGATGACCAGGACCAGCGCGGTCGTGGTCCGCCGCAGGCCCGGCGAGGCCAGGCGGCCGTCAGCGAAGTCGGGGATCGTGTAGGCGCCGAAACGCCGCAGCGGAGCCGCCACCAGCAGCAGGAGCACCAGGTAGCCCGCGGTGTAGCCGACTGAGTACCAGAGGGCGCCCAGGCCCTGCGAGACGATGAGCCCGGCGACCCCGAGGAACGAGGCCGCCGACAGGTACTCACCGGAGATGGCGGCGGCGTTCAGCCCGGGCGGGACGTCCCGGGCCGCGACCAGGAAGTCATCCGCGGTCCGGGCGATCCGGACGCCCCTGGCGCCTACCGCGACCGTCAGCAGGGTGACGACGGCAATGGCGGCGACGGCGAGGTCATTCGCCATCCAGCCGCCGGTCTGGCGGGTCGACGAGGTCGACGAAGCGTGTCTCCAGCTGGCGGGCCTGCCGGCTGTAGAACCAGCCGACCGCCATGAGCACCGGGTAGATGCCCGCCCCGAGAACGATCAGCGTGAGGGGAAGCCCCGCCACCCTGAGGTGACGTGCGCCGGGCAGCAGGGCTGCCACAGCGGGCAGGGAAGCGATCAGCGCGGCCGCCAGCGACAGGCACAGCAGCGACAGGCCGAGCTGGGCCCGGGTCAGGGACCGGACCAGGACCCGGGCGTGCGCGGTGTCGCCCTGCATGTCCCCGGGCCCGATGATGTCGTGCTGGAGCCGCGGCAGGTCGTGCTGCCACACCACCACCTGCCGGGGCCGCGCCGCGGGGGCCGGGCCAGGGCCTGCCAGGCCCTGGCCATCCTGCGGCGTCACGGCCGCCTGCCCGGCCGCAGGACCCGGTCCCGGACATCCCGGGCGTGGCGCCGGCTGACCGGGAGGACGTGCCCGGAGACCTTGACACTGTGATTGTTGCCCGAGACCGAGAACTCGGTGATCTGGCCGACCGGCACGAGATAACTGCGGTGGATGCGGATGAACCCGTGCGGTGCCCACTTCTCTTCCAGGTGCGAGATGGGCATCCGCAGCAGCACGGCGTCGCCTTCGAGCATGTGCAGCCGGACGTAGTCCCCCTCGGATTCGACCCAGCGCACCCGGCCGGGCGGGATGAGCCGGGTCCGGCCGGCCGCCTCCGCCGTGATCACGGCGGAGGGGTCCCCGGCCTGGGCCGGCCCGCGGCGGCCGCCGGCGTGGCCCAGCGCCCGGCCGAGAGCGGTCTGCAGGCGGGCCCGCGACACCGGCTTGAGCAGGTAGTCGCAGGCGCCGATGTCGAAGGCGCGGACCGCGTACTCCTCATAGGCGGTCACGAACACGACGGCTGGCGGGACGGCGAACCGGCCCAGCACGCTGGCGAGCTCGATCCCGTTCAGCCACGGCATCCTGACATCGAGGAAGACCACGTCGTAGCGCCGTTCCTGCATGCTCCGCAGGGCTTCGCTGGGGCTCGGCGCCGCGTGCACGGCTGACACCAGCGGCATCGCCTGCAGCAGGTAGGTCAGTTCGTCGCGCGCGGGGGCCTCGTCGTCGACCACGAGGACCACCGCCCCGCTGCCGGGCCTGCCCGGCTCGCCTGTGGCCGGAAGCGCCCGTCCCTCGGGCGGGCGGGCCGAGGTCACCGGACGGTCCACGCGGCGTACTTGGGCAGGCGCATGGTCACCTTGGTGCCCGCGCCGACCTCGGTCTCGATCGTCAGGCCGTGCCCGGCGCCGAAGGTGGCCCGCAGCCGCTCGTCGACGTTCCGCAGGCCCACCGCATCACCGCCCCGCCGTCCCGCCAGCAGGTCAGAAAGCGCCTGCGGGTCGGTGCCCGCCCCGGCGTCCTCCACGGTCACGATCGCCTCATGGCCAGCGTCCTCGGCAGTGATCCGCAGCCGGGCAGGCCCGGCGAACCGCTCCAGCCCGTGCCGGACCGCGTTCTCGACCAGCGGCTGCAGCACCAGGGACGGGACCTTCACCGGCAGCACCTCGGGAGCGACACGCAGGCTCACCTCCAGCCGGTCACCGAATCGGGCACGCTCGAGTTCCAGGTAGGTATCGACGAATCTCAGCTCCTCAGCCAGGGTGGTGTACTGGCTGTGCTCGCGGAAGGTCCACCGGATGAATTCCGCGAAACGGACCAGCAGGTCCCGGGCCCGCTCGGGATCTGACCGCACATACGATTCGATCGCCGTCAGCGCGTTGTAGATGAAGTGTGGGCTGATCTGCGCCCGCAGGAAATTGAGCTGAGCCTGAATCGTGCGGGTTCGCGAGGCGTCGAGTTCCGCCAGGGCGAGGTGGGTGGACACGAACCGGGATACTTCACCCGCCGTCCGCAGCAGCGCCGCGTCCGCGCTGGGCGCCAGCGCGGCCAGTGCGCCCACCACCGAGCCATCGACGGCGATGGGCGCGGCCACGCCCTCGTGAACGGGGCAGTCGGCGCCGTGGCAGCACTCCAGGTCGGCACCGGAGAGTATCTGGGACCGCCCTGACTGGACGACCTCCTTCAGCCGCAGCCGCAGCGCATCGGCATGCCGGTCGGAGCCCTCGTAGGCGACCAGTCCCGCCTGGTCGGCGATGGCGACCGCGGGTGTCCCGAGCAGCCGCCGGAGGGCAGGTGCTGCCTTGACTGCCGAGCTGGGCGTCAAACCGTCCCGCAGCGCTGACGCGGCAATGCTCACGGTGTGCAGCGCTTCGTAAGTCGCGCGCTGTGGTGGCGTGCCCATACGGCGGGCCCCGCGTTTCCAGAATGTCACCGCGCTCGCAAGCGCGGCGCACACGGAAATCAGCATGATCGCCAGGCCGACCATCGGCGGATTATAGCTACCGGCGCAGCCGGTTGAGAAGACCGGAATCCGTTCCTCGTACCGGATATGCCGCTCCTCGCGCTGCCCGGACCGCTCCTCGCGCCGTATCTCGCGTTCGTCGCACGGCCACTGCACGCGTTGGTGATCACGGTCGTAACGTCCAGGACATGTACTGGTAATCGTCACCCGTCGTGGAGGAACCACGTGAGCGTTACCGACGACCGTCCTGTCATGACGGCGCCGGCGGCAGACCCGGCTCCGCTGGGGCTCGCCGCCTTCGCCCTGACCACTTTCCTGCTCTCGGCCGCGAATGCGGGGTGGATGAAGAACGCCA
>JBLMWU010000161.1:0-71680 GCA_050257395.1 Gemmatimonadota bacterium
GCGTCACGGGCGCCGAGGCGTCGGCGGTCCGCAGCGTGAATGACGGCCGGCCGACCCGGTCCAGCGCCAGGTCGAGCACCCGCACGTCGGCGTGCTCCGCCCGGCCGAAGGTCAGCACCGGCCCGTCGGTGAGCGAGCGCATTGCGGCCACCCGGGGATCGTCGGCGTTGAGGACGGCGGTGCCACCGGGCGCCAGCCCCTGCACCAGCTCGCTCTTGGCCTTGGCGATGGCCTGGCGCGACCCGAACTCGCCGAGGTGAGCCTGGCCGGCGTTGAGGACGACGGCGATGTCGGGCGCGACCAGGCCGGTGAGATCGGCGATGTCGCCGACGCGGCGGGCTCCCATCTCAAGAACGAGGAACCGGGTGGCCGCGCTGGCGCGCAGCATGGTGAGCGGCACGCCGAGCTCGTTGTTGAGCGAGCCGATCGTGGCGATCGCCGGCGCGGCGGCCGAAAGCACGGCCGCCAGCAGGTCCTTGGTGCTGGTCTTGCCCTGGGAGCCGGTCAGCGCGGCAACGGTCAGCCCGTCGCGCAGCCGGGCCGCGACGTGGGCGGCGAGCGCCTGCAGCGCGGCCTGGACGTCCCCGGCGACGACGGTGGGCAGCGGCGTGGCCCGGGAGCCGAGCACGGCCACCGCGCCGGCCCGGCCGGCCTGGCCGGCGTGGTCGTGGCCGTCGGCGTGCTCGCCAGCGAAGGCGACGAACAGGCCGCCCGGCTCGGCCTGCCGGCCGTCGAGCACGGCCGGCGCGGTCACCGTCACGGCGC
The DNA here is from genome assembly GCA_050257395.1 of Gemmatimonadota bacterium. Lineage (GTDB taxonomy): Bacteria > Actinomycetota > Actinomycetes > Streptosporangiales > Streptosporangiaceae > JAIRTY01. Next base: position 766 of record JBLMWU010000161.1, read on the forward strand.
CGTCGCCCTCGACCGTCCCGCCGGCGACCGCGGCGATCTCGCGGAGGCTGAGGGGAATCATGCCCAGGCGGGGCAGGGGCCGGCCAGCGGGAGCGGGCTGACGAGGGAGAGGCTGGCGGAGGCTGGTTCGCTGCAGTTCACGACTCGAGTCAAGGCTGCGCAGCATATCGCCGGCGTATCGGAAACCGCATACGTGCCGGCAACAGCCCGCTGCCTTGAATGGAGGCCATGACCCGCAGCGAACCGGCACGAACAGCGGCCCGCCGCACCCGATCGCTGGCGCCCCCGCCCTCCCCGGCCGTCCCGGCAACGGGAATCACAATCTATGGCTGCGGGCCGCACGAGGCCGTTTTGTCCCGGGAGCTGGCGCCCCGCCTCGGCGTCATGCCAACCATCACCGAGGCGGCGGTCTCTGAGGCCAACATCGAGCTGGCATCCGGGAACCGGTGCATCAGCGTGAGCCATAAGACCCAGGTCACCATCTCCACACTTTTCGCGCTCAGCCAGGCCGGCGTGGAGTACATCTCCACAAGAAGCATCGGCTATAACCACATCAATGTGAACTACGCGGAGAGGGTCGGCATCACCGTCGGAAACGTCGCCTATTCGCCGGACAGCGTGGCTGACTACACGCTGATGCTGATGCTGATGGCGGTGCGGAATGCAAAATCCATCATCCGCCGTGCGGATATGCACGATTACAGACTGCATGATGCACACGGGAAAGAGCTGCGCGATCTGGCCATCGGGGTGATCGGCACGGGGCGCATCGGCGCAGCAGTCGTGGACAGGCTGCGGGGCTTTGGCTGCCGCATACTGGCCCATGACAGCCGCCCCAAGACCGCTGCCGACTACGTTCCTCTCGATGAACTGCTGCGGCTGAGCGACATTGTAACCCTCCACACACCGCTCACCGCGAATACCCGCCATCTCCTCAGCCGCCAGCGTATCGAGGCGATGAAGCACGGCGCGTTCATCATCAACACCGGCCGCGGCTCACTTCTTGATACCGAGGCCCTTATCCGGGCGCTGGAAAGCGGCAGGCTGGGCGGTGCGGCGCTGGATGTCATCGAAGGAGAGGAAGGAATATTCTACGCCGACTGCAGAAACAAGCCCATTAAAAGCGAACCGCTGCTGCGGCTGCAGCAGCTGCCGAATGTACTCATCAGCCCGCACACCGCCTATTACACAGACCACGCCCTGAGCGACATGGTTGAGAACTCCATCATCAACTGCCTGGAATTCGAAAGGGAGAAATCAGCGTGGACAGGCTGAAGGTCGGAATCATATTCGGGGGCTGCTCCGAAGAACATCCCGTCTCGGTCATATCGGCGCAAGAGGTCGCGAAGAACCTCGACGCCGGAAAGTATGAACCGTTCTGGATCGGGATTACGAAGAGCGGTGCCTGGAAGCTCTGTGATGGCCCTGGCGCGAGCTGGGAAAACGGGAGCTGCCGCCCGGCCGTGCTGTCACCGGACAGCAGCGTCCACGGACTGCTCGTCCTGGAGCAGGAACAATACAAGATGATCCGCCTGGATGCGGTGCTGCCCGTCCTGCACGGCAAACTCGGCGAGGATGGTGCGATGCAGGGCCTGCTGGAGCTCTCCGGCATCCCCTACGCGGGCTGCGATGTCCAGAGTTCTGCCCTGTGCATGGACAAATCCCTTGCCTACATCGTCGCCAGCAGCGCGGGAATCGCAACGCCGAATTACTTGACCGTCACAGCGGACGGGGATATCGATCCGGGCCGGCTCATCTACCCTGTCTTTGTAAAGCCGGCCCGCTCGGGGTCATCCTTCGGCGTCAGCAAGGTATCCCGGAAAGAAGAACTGCCGGGTGCGGTGGAAACCGCACGGCGGTACGACACGAAAGTGCTGATCGAGGAGGCTGTCGCCGGCAGCGAGGTCGGATGCGCCATCCTGGGGAACGAGCGGGATCTGATCGCAGGCGAGGTAGACCGGATCGCGCTCTCTCATGGCTTTTTCAGAATCCATCAGGAGAGTGAGCCCGAGAGCGGCTCCGAAAACTCAACACCGATCGTTCCCGCCGACATCCCGGCAGCGTCGCGCTCGCTCGTCCAGGAGACAGCAAAGGCCATATACCGCGCCCTGGGATGCAGGGGGCTGGCGCGGGTGGACATGTTCCTCAGGGAAGATGGGACGGTCGTCCTCAACGAGGTCAATACCCTGCCCGGCCTGACCCCCTACAGCCGTTACCCGAGAATGATGGCAGCCGCCGGGCTGCCGCTGACCGAAGTGATCGACCGGATGGTGTCGCTGGCATTGACAGGAAAACGCCGGTGAAAAACGACTTCGTCTTTGTGGACGAGTTTGCACCCGGTATACGCTGGGACGCCAAGTACGCCACCTGGGACAATTTCACCGGCAAACCGGTGGACGGATATCTTGCAAACAGGATCGTCGGCACGAGGGCTTTGTGCGCCGCCCTGGAAAGAGCGCGGGAAAAAGCCGATTCGCTTGGCTTCGGCTTGCTCCTCTGGGACGGTTACCGGCCGCAGCGCGCCGTAGACTGTTTCTTGCGCTGGGCACAACTGCCGGAGGATGGCCGGACGAAACCGCGGCACTATCCAAATATCGACAGGCCCGCGATGTTCGAAAAAGGATACGTGGCTGCCAGGTCGGGCCACAGCCGAGGCGGCACAGTTGACCTTACGCTCTATCATCAGGCCACCGGTGAGCTTGCCGCAATGGGCGGTGATCATGACCTGATGGATCCAATCTCACATCACGGTGCAAAAGGAATTACGCAAGCCGAGACCAGGAACCGTCAACGCCTTCGTTCCATCATGGAGGCCTGCGGTTTCAGCTCATACGACTGCGAATGGTGGCATTACACGCTGAAATACGAACCTTATCCGGACACCCATTTTGATTTTCCCATCACATAGCTGGGCCGGCCTGACACTCCATCAGCCGGGCTGGCGCTCCAGGGCGTCGAGGTCGCGTTCGGCGTAGAGGCGGTGCTGCCATTCCTCGTTGAGGATGGCGCGCAGGCAGCGGCGGACCGGGAAGCTCCCCGGTTCGGGGTAACCCGGTTCGGTGACTGGCCGGGTCACGCCGGCGAGTTGCTCGTCGGTGAGGCCGGCGAGCACCGACCGGACGGTGGCCATCCGGCCGGCGCGCAGGGCCAGCACCTCGTCCAGGGACGGCCGGGCGTCGCGGTCGCGGGGAATGCTGGGCTCGTCGGGCAGTTCGTCGGCCGGCAGGTCCAGCGGGTCCCAGGGGGACGGCTGGCCCAGGATGGCGCGGTTCACCCAGGCGTCGGTGGCGAAGACCAGGTGGCGCAGCGTCTCGATGAACGACCACTCGCCGTCGACCCGCCGGTGCAGCAGTTCCGGGTCCAGGCCGCGGGCCCGGGCCACGGTCTGCTGCCACAGCGGCTCCAGCATGTCCCAGGCTTCGCGGTACCCGGCGGCGTCGGACGGGCGCATCTTGGCCCGGCCAGGGTAACGGCGGTCGAGTTCGGCCTCCACCAGCGGCGCGACGTCGACGCCGTTGATCTTGAGGTTCCTGATCTGGCCGCTGATGTCCATGTCCACCAGGTCCGCCCCGCGGATCGTGACGCCGGTCAGGTCGACCAGGCGGAAGCGTGCGCCGGTGAGGTCGACGCCGTGGAAGTCGGCACCGGTCAGGTAGACGTCCTCGAACCGGGCGCCGGACAGGTCCTTGTGGGTGAAGTCAGTCACCCATGCAGCTTGCCACCGATCGTCATCTGCCAGTGTGCGGTGGCGTGGCGGGTAGCTGCACCGTGACGCAGAGCCCCCCAGCGGCGCGGGGTGTGAGGGTGAGGGTTCCGTCGTGTGCCTGGGTGATGCTCTTGACGATTGCCAGGCCGAGGCCGACACCCGCGTGGTCGGTGCGTATGCGTTCGGTGCCGCGCTGGAACGGTTCGGTGAGCGCCGAGACCAGCTGCGGAGCGAGCCTGTCGCCGGTGTTCTCGACCGTGAGCATGACGGCCCCGGGGCGGATGGCGGTGCTGACCTGCACGGCGCCGTGTTCAGGGAGGTTGTGGACGATCGCGTTGTGCAGGAGGTTCGTGGTCAGCTGCAGCAGGAGCGCGTGTGAGCCGATGGTGGGGGTGATGTCCCCGGAGGTCTCGATGGTGACGCCGTGCTTTTCTGCGAGGGGGAGGAGCGTTTCGGTGGCTTCTTCCGCCATGAGGGACAGGTCGACGTGTTCCCGGGTGAACGATCGCTGGTCGGCGCGGCTGAGCAGCAGCAACGCCTCGGTGAGGTCGATCGCCCGGGCGTTGACGTCGCGGAGGCGTTCGACAAGTTCGCCGCTGTCGCGGTACGGATCGCTGCGGGCGACGTCGAGAAGACTCTGCGTGATCGCCAGTGGGGTACGCAGTTCGTGGGAGGCGTTGGCCGCGAACCTCCGCTGCTCGGCGACATGCGCCTCGAGCCGCGCAAGCATGCCGTCGAAGGCATCGGCGAGTTCACGGAACTCATCCCTGCGGCCCGGCAGCCGGATCCGGTGCGACAGCGATCCGTTCGCGGCCATGCGGGTGGCGTCCGTGATGCGAGCCAGCGGGGCGAGCATCCGGCCGGCCAGAAGCCACCCTCCCAGCAGCCCGAATACCAGCAGGAACGCCAGCACGATTGCCGCGGCCAGACGAAAATCGCCCAGGAAAAAGGCAATGAGCAGTGACCGGCTCTGACGGCCAGAGGGACCGGGGGGACCGGGGTGCACAAGACGCGGGAGGAACACCTTCAGGGCGACGAGCAGCACGGCACCTGCGAGCACGACGAACCCGGCGTAGCTGAGGGTGAGTTTGAGGCGAACACTCAAACCAGGCGGCCTACCCACCCTTGCCTCCAGCGGTTCCGGCCCCGGGTCCGGTGTCGATCCGGTAGCCGACGCCGGGCACCGTGGCGATCAGCCAGGGTTCGCCCAGCCGTTTGCGCAGGGCTGAGACCGTGATGCGCACGGCGTTGGTGAACGGGTCGGCGTTCTCGTCCCAGGCCCGCTCCAGGAGTGTTTCGGCGCTGACGACCCCGCCTTCGGCGGCGACGAGAATGTCGAGCACGGCGAACTGCTTCCGGGTCAGCGCGACGTAGCGGCCGTCGCGGAAGACCTCGCGGCGGAACGGGTCCAGACGCAGGCCTGCCAGCTCACGCACGGGCGGCCGGTGATGGGTGCGCCTGCGGTCGAGTGCCCGGAGCCTGAGCACGAGCTCTCGCAGCTCGAACGGCTTGGTGAGGTAATCGTCTGCGCCGAGCCCGAACCCGGAGGCCTTGTCGTCGATCCGGTCGGCGGCGGTGAGCATCAGGATCGGCATGCCGCTGCCGGAAGCGACGATGCCTTCGGCGATCTCGTCACCGGAGGGCCCGGGAATGTCGCGGTCGAGGACGGCGATGTCGTAGGCGTTGATGCTCAGCAGCTCCAGAGCGGCGTCGCCGTCACCGGCGATGTCGGCCGCGATCGCTTCCAGGCGCAGCCCGTCGCGGATGGCCTCTGCCATGTAGGGCTCATCCTCGACGATCAGCACACGCATGCTCTCGATGCTACGAGCCAGCACATATCGCCGGCTTATGCCGAGGCGCCAGGGGGTCGCCGGGGCCTCAGCTGTCCGCCGCCGCCGCAGGCGCCCCGGCCCGGTCCGCGACCGCCCGGACCTCGCCGGCCACCTGGGGCCACACGGCGGCGGGCAGGTCGTGGCCGACGCCGGGCAGGATGACGAGCCGGGCGCCGGGGATGGCGGCCGCGGTGCGCCGGGCGGCGGGCGGGCGGATCAGCGGGTCGGCCCCGCCGTGCAGGACCAGCGTGGGCACCCGGATGCCGGCCAGCTTCCCGCCCCGCCACTTCGCGCCGGCCTGGCGGCTCTGCGCGCCGGTGTCCCGCACCCCGCTCGCGGCGTCGCGCCCGATCCTGGCCCGGGCTTCCGCCTCGTCGAACGGGTAGCCCGGGGAGGCGATGGCCCGGGCGAGCGCGAGACCGAGGGCGATGTCGCCGTCTCGTCCCTCGGGGAACTTCATCCGCGCGAACCGGGCCACCATCCCCAGGTGGATGTACCGGGCGCCGCCGGCGCCGCTGACGTCGCCGGGCAGGGAGGCCGAGGAGGTGATGCTGCGGACCCGGCCGGGGTGGCGAAGCGCGATGCGCTGGGCGAGCTGACCGCCCATGGAGTGCCCGAACAGGTGCGCGGACTCCCAGCCCAGCGCGTCCAGGACGGCGGCCGCGTCGTCGGTCATGTCCTCGGCGGTGTAGGCGGCCGGGCGGCGGCGCAGCACCGCGGCGATCGGGCTGGCCCGGCCGGTGCCCGGCAGGTGCGTGGACTCCCCCGCGTCACGCTGGTCGAACGCTGCCACGTGGAAGCCGCGCCGGACGAGCTCGGTGACCAGGCCCGGCGGCCACCAGAACCGCGACACCCCCATGCCCATGATGAGCAGCAGCGGGTCACCGCCCGCCCCGCCCAGGTCCTCATAGGCGAGGCGGACCTCGCCGTTGCGGGCGTACCGCGTGCCGCCACCTTCAGGGTTCACTGGGACCTCCCCGTTCGCGTACATCGTTCGCAAATAATTGTACTCGTTCACGAACGATGTTCGCAAAATCGGGCGCCGGGCGGCTGCGGCGGTGGGCCGGTCAGGCTGGCGACTGCCAGCGGCGGACGGCCAGGACCCCGGGCCCGATCGTCAGCACCGCCGTCCAGCACGCCAGGCTGAGCGCCGGGCCGGCGGCGGGGTGGCCGCTGGCCAGGGATCTGGCCAGGTCTGCCGCGGCGGTCACCGGATTGGCCCGGGCGACCGGCTGGAGCCAGCCAGCCAGCAGGCTGACCGGCGCGTACGCGGAGCTGATGAAGGCGACCACGACGAAGGGGAAGAACAGCACGCGTTCCGCGGTCTCCGCGTCGCCGATCAGCAGCGCCAGCCAGGAGCAGGTCACCGCGACCGCCACCCCGAAGACCACGGCCACCGCGACCATCCCCGCCAGCCCCGCCGGGCCGGCCGCAGCGCGGAATCCCAGCAGCAGGCCGGCGCCCAGCACCAGGATGGCCTGCGCGCAGAACACGAGCGCGTCGGAGGCCAGCCGGCCGGCCAGCACCGCGCTGCGCGCCATGGGCAGTGACCGGAACCGGTCGGCCAGCCCGCTGCCGGAGTCCCGCAGCAGCGCCAGGCCGGTGACGGGGGCGGTGAGCGCCATGTTCTGGATCAGGATCCCCGGGATGAGGAACTGGCGGTAGGACCCGCCGGCCGTGCCGCGGGTCAGCGCGAGGTTGCCGAAGACGGAGGTGAACAGCACCAGCAGCAGGACCGGCTGGATGAACGGGTAGGCCAGCCGGCCGGGGTTCATCCGCAGCACCCGCAGCTGGCGCCCGGCGATGATCCCGCTGTCGCGCAGGGACCGGCGCTGCGGGGCCGCCTGGACGGCACTCACGATGTCACCTCCGGGGCGGCGGTCAGCGCGAGGAAGGCGTCGTCGAGGGAGGGCTGGCTCAGGCTCAGGCTGGCGACCTTGATCCCGGCGGCCCGCAGCGCCTCCGCCGCGGCGAGCAGGGTGCCGAGCCCGCCGGGGGCGGGGATGGTCAGCCTGCCGGTCCCGGCGTCCAGCCGGGCGCCGGCCCCCGGCAGCCGCCGGGCCAGGCAGCGGCCGGCCGCACCGGCGGCGGCAGGGCTGTCCAGCCGGATCTCCACCACCTGCCTGCCTGCCCGGGCCTTGAGGTCGGTGGCGGTGCCGGAGGCGACGATGCGCCCGCGGTCGAGCACGTGCACGGTGTCCGCGAAGGCGTCGGCCTCCGCCAGGTACTGGGTGGTGAGCAGCATGGTGGTGCCGGCCGCGCGCAGCCCGGTGAGGGCGGCCCAGAGCTGCTGCCGGCTGGCCGGGTCGAGCCCGGTGGCCGGCTTGTCCAGGATCAGCAGGGCGGGCCGGGTCATCAGGCTCGCCGCCAGGTCGAGCCGCCGGCGCATGCCCCCCGAGTAGGTCCGCGCGGCCCGGTGCTGCGCCTGGGCCAGGCCGAACGCCGCCGCCAGCTCCCCGGCCCGGGACGCTGCCGCGCGGCGCCGCAGGCCCGCCAGCCGGCCGATGAGGATCAGGTTGTCCCGGCCGCTCAGGGCCTCGTCCAGGCCCGTGTACTGGCCCGTCAGGCCGATCAGCGCCCGGACCTGCTGCGGCGCGGTGACGGCATCCCTGCCGAGCACCCGGACCTGGCCCGCGTCCGGCCGGGTGAGCGTGGCGATGATGCGGACCAGCGTGGTCTTGCCCGCCCCGTTCGGGCCGAGCAGCGCGGTCAGGCTGCCGGGCGGGACGGTGAGGTCTACCCCGCTGAGGGCGGTCACCTGGCCGAACGTCTTGGTCACGGCGGTGGCCTCGATGGCGGGCGGGCGGCCCGCGCTGGCGATAGAATCAGGCACATTATGAGGCTAGCAGTTAGTGAGGGCACCGGACTATATGAGACCGGATGATTCTGCCGCCGCTGGCGGCCCCGCCGTGCCCCCGGCAGCCCAGATGGGGCCGTTCGACGCCGAGGCCGCCCGCGCCGCCCTGACCTCGGGCCGCCGCGATCCGGCAGCGGCCGACCCGGCCGTCAGCGTGCTCGGGCGGCTGTTCCGGCTCGCGCCGCGCCTGGTCGAGCTGCTGGACTACGGCGCGCGGGAGTACGGGCTGGGGTTCGCCCGCGGCCGGGTGCTGTGGGCGCTGCGCGAGTCGGGCCCCGTCCTCATGCGGGCCCTCAGCCAGGCGCTCGGCATCTCCCCGCGCACGGTCACCGGGCTGGTGGACTCCCTGGAGGCCGACGGCTGGGTGACCCGCAGCCCGCACCCCACCGACCGGCGCGCCACCCTCATCTCCCTCACCCCCACCGCCGAGCAGACCCTGGCCAGCCTGGACGAGGGATGGCAGGACCTCGCCCATCTCCTCCTCGGCGACCTGCCAGCCGCCGGGCTGGAGCAGTGCCGGGCCATCATCGGCCAGATCGAGGAGCGCCTGGACAGCGCGGTGGCCACGACCGTGGCGGCGTCCGGGGGCCCGCCAGGCCGCCGGCCGGGACGCGGCGCGCCGCCCGGTTCCTGAGCCATGGCCGGCGCGCCGCCGGGCGGCATCCGCGGCGGCGCTCAGGCAGGGTCCCACTCCGCGGGCAGCGCCTGCGGCTTGCGGAACACCAGGCCGGCCGCGGCAGGCACCGGCCCCGCCAGCCGCAGCCCGGGCAGCAGCTGCAGCGCCGCGGCCACCGCCGCCTCCGCCTCCAGCCGCGCCAGATGCGCCCCCAGGCAGAAGTGGGGCCCGCGGGCGAACGCGAGGTGCTGGCGGGCGTTCGGCCGCCGGATGTCGAACACGTCCGGGCCGGCGAAGACCGCCGGGTCACGGCCCGCGGCCGCGAGCGACACGCTGACCAGATCGCCCGCCTGGATGCCCGCCCCGCCGAGCTGGACATCCCGGGTGGCGTACCGGTCCACCAGCGCGGCGGCGGGTTCCAGCCGCAGCGACTCCTCCACCGCGGCGGGCACCAGGCCGGGATCGGCGGCCACCACGCGCAGCTGCTCCGGGCTGGCCAGCAGGTGCAGCAGGGTGCTGGCGATCATGCCCTCGGTGGTCTCGATCCCGCCGAACATGAGCACCGCGGCGTTCGACACGGCCTCGGCAGTTGCCAGGCCCCCGCCAGCGGCCGCGCCCGCCAGCAGGGACGTCCCGGCCGGGCGGCCGAGGGCGTCCCGCAGGCTCGCATCCAGCAGCCGGAACGCCGCCGCTGCCCGTTCGGCGGCCCCCGGCTGGCTTCCGGGCCCGGCCAGGGCGGAGACCCCGGCGACGATCTCGCCGTACCAGGACAGGATGACGGCCGGGTCCACCGCGCCCAGCCCCAGCGCCTCCGCGATCACGGCGACCGCCAGCGGGCCGGCCAGGGCCGCCCGCAGGTCCCCGCGGCCGGCCGGGCGCAGCCCCAGGACCAGCCGCCGGGCTTCCGCCCTGGTGAACGAGGCCAGCCGCGCTTCCACCGCCCCGCGGCTGAACCCGGGCGCGAACGGTGCCCGGTGGCGGTCGTGCCCGGCGCCGTCGAGTGACAGCATGCTGGGCCCGACCACCCGGGCGGTGGTGAACCGCGGGTCGTCCACGGTGAAGGCCCCGTCGTCCCGCAGCACCGCCACGGCCAGGTCGTGCCGGGTCACCAGCCATCCGCCCAGGGCCGGCAGCCAGGAAACCGGCTCGCCGGCCCGCAGCCGGGCGAGCAGCGGATGGGGATCCTGGGCCAGCCCGGCCAGCGTGACGCTGGCGCCGAGCGGCCACGTCCCGCGCTGGCCCGACACAGAAGCGACGCTACCCCAGCCCTCCGGCGCGCTGCGCTCACCAGTGCGCCACTGCGGGCATAATGCTTTTCATGCGATTGTCAGCCCGCGCCGACTATGCCCTGCGGGCTGCGATCGAACTCGCCGCCGCGGACGGGACCCACCTCACCGCCGACCAGCTGGCACAGGCGCAGCGCATCCCGGGCAAGTTCCTCGAAGCGATCCTCACGCAGCTTCGCCGGGCGGGACTGGTCCGCAGCCAGCGCGGGCCGGAGGGCGGGTTCTGGCTGGCCCGCGAGGCTTCGGAGATCTCGCTGGCGGACATCATCCGCGCGATCGACGGCCCGCTGGTGGGTGTGCGCGGTGAGCGGCCGGAGCGGGTGGACTACACCGGGGCGGCGGTGCCGCTGCAGTCGGTGTGGATCGCCTTGCGGGCCAGCGAGCGGGCGATCCTGGAAGAGGTCACCCTGGCGCACATCGTGGCCGGGAAGCTGCCGGACCGGATCCAGCTGCTCACCGAAGACCCGCGCGCCTGGCTGTCCAGGTCCATCTCCTGACACGGCCATCTCCGGACACAGAACACCGCCCGGCTGGACTGCGCCGGGCGGTGGCTGCGATCAGGCAGGCCCGGGCTAGACCGGCACCATGTCCGTGAGGTCGTGCACCCGCCGGGCCACCTCGTCGAACGCCGGGTGACCGGGCTTGAACTGCACCGTGCCGAGGACCGGCTCGCCGGCCGCGGCGATCTTGCGCGCCGGGACCATGTCCAGCCGCTTGCCCTGGAAGGCGCTCGCCGCCGGGGTCTCCGGAGCGTGCTCCGGCGTGCCCAGCAGCGGTTCCCGGCCGCCGGTCAGCACCGGCTCGCTCTGCAGCTCAGCGAGCGCGAAGTTGTCCGAGACCTCGCGGAACACCTGGGACAGCGGGGTGTTGAGAGCCGCACAGATGGCGGTCAGCAGCTCGGACGAGGCTTCCTTCTGGCCGCGTTCGACTTCGGACAGGTAGCCCAGGGAAACCCTGGCCGCAGCGGAGACCTCGCGGAGGGTACGACCCTGCCGCAGGCGCAGCCGGCGCAGCACGTCACCGAGCAAGTGACGAAGCAGGACCATGGTCGCGCTCCCTTCGCGAGGCGAGGTAGATAGGACCACGGTACCTGGCCCTGCCGTCACTATGGGAGAGCGCCCGGCCCCGTGTTCGCTGCTGACGTAACGCTGTAATCACTCCGTCTCTTCCCGGAGGACATCCAGCAGCAGCCGGAGGGCCGCCCGGACGGTCGCCGCCCGCACCTCGTCCCGGCCGCCAGCCAGGGACAATCGGCGGGTCACCGGGGGCCCGGCAGCGGTGCTGACGGCGATGTGGACGGTGCCGGGCGGCTTGCCGTCGGCGGGGTCCGGGCCGGCCACCCCCGTGGTGGCGGCCCCGGTGCTGGCCCCCAGCCGCCGCCGCACGCCGTCGGCCATCGCGGCCGCCACGGCCGGGTCGACCGCGCCCCGGGCGGCCAGCAGGTCCTCCGGCACCCCGAGCAGTGCCGCCTTGAGGTCGGTCGCGTAGGAGATGACCCCGCCGCGGAAGACCTCCGAAGCGCCCGGCACATCGGTGATCGCGGCCCCGAGCAGGCCGCCGGTGAGGGATTCCGCCACCGCCACCGTCTGCTGCCGCTCCCGCAGCAGCGCCACCAGCTCCGCCGCCAGCCCGCTCACGAGCCGCCCCGCTCCGCAGCCGAGTGCAGCCGCAGGCGGATGGCGCGCACCGCGTAGTCGGCGCCTGTGACGAGGGTCACCACGACGGCCAGCGCCATCACCACTTCCCGCGCCAGCTGGCCGGGCCCCGGCAGCACGTACAGCGCGATCGCCACCACCTGCAGCAGCGTCTTGAGTTTCCCGCCGCGGCTGGCCGCGATCACGCCCCTGCGGATGACCCAGAACCGCAGGCCGGTCACGGCCACCTCGCGGATGATGATCACAGCGGTGACCCACCAGGCCAGCTGGCCCAGGGCCGAGAGGGTCACCAGGGCCGACCCGGTGAGCGCCTTGTCCGCGATCGGGTCGGCGATCTTGCCGAAGTCGGTGATGAGGCCGCGGCTGCGGGCGATCCGCCCGTCCAGCAGGTCGGTGAAGGATGCGATCGCGAAGGCGAAGAAGGCGGCGACCCGCCAGCCCGGCCCGCCCTGGACCAGGAAGACCACGAACACGGGCACCAGGGCCAGCCGCAGCACCGTCAGCTCGTTCGCCAGGTTGACCAGGCCGGGAGCTGGCAGCGGGGGCTGCGGCGCCGCCCGGGGAGGCGACGGGTCGGGTCCGTGCGGCACGGGCGCCGGCCGGGTCAGTGCGCGGCCGGGCGCCGCGGGCCTGCTGCCGCCACGCCGGCCTCGCCAGCCGGGACTGGCCCGCAGTCGGCCAGCAGGTCCACCCCATCAGAGCCGGTCACCATCACCGGGACGAGATCCCCGGCCCGCAGGGGCGCCGCCGACCGCACGGTCGTCACCCCGTCCACCTCCGGCGCCTGGTGCGCCGCCCGGCCCAGGTAGCTGCCGTCGCCCAGGTCCTCCTCGATGAGCACGGCGGCGCTCTCCCCGATCCGGTCGGCGGCCCGCTGCGACATCAGCTCGTCGGCCAGGGAGGCCAGGTCACCGACCCTGGCGGCGATCTCTTCCGGGGCCAGCTGGCCGTCCAGGGACGCGGCCTCGGTGCCGTCCTCGTCGGAGTACCCGAACACCCCGATGGCGTCCAGCCGCGCCTCCACCAGGAAGCCCTCCAGCTCCGCGACGTCGGCGGCGGTCTCGCCGGGGAACCCGGTGATGAAGTTGGACCGGATGCCCGCCTCCGGGCAGGCCGCGCGGATCTGCTCGATCAGCGCCAGGAAGCGGCGGGTGTCGCCGAATCGCCGCATGGCCCGCAGCACCGGGCCGCTGGAGTGCTGGAATGACAGGTCGAAGTAGGGCACCACGCCCGCGGTGGCGGTCATCACCGAGATCAGCCCCGGGCGCAGCTCGGCGGGCTGCAGGTAGCTGACCCGGACCCGGTCGATCCCCGGCACCGCGGCCAGGGCCGGCAGCAGCTCGTCCAGCAGCCGCAGATTGCCGAGGTCCTTGCCGTAGGAGGTGGAGTTCTCGCTCACCAGCAGGACTTCCCGGGCCCCCTGGCCGGCCAGCCACTCCGCCTCCGCGATCACGTCCGCGGGCGGGCGGGACAGGAAGGCCCCGCGGAACGCCGGGATCGCGCAGAAGCTGCACCGCCGGTCGCACCCGGACGCGATCTTGAGCGGCGCGACCGGGCCGCCGGTGAGCCGCCGCCGCAGGGCCCGCGGCCCGGAGGCCGGGCCGATGCCGTCCGGCAGGTCGGCGATGCCGCCGCCGGGGGCGGCAGCGGCCGGCTGGGTTGCCACGGTGCCGTGCCCGGGGAGCTGGCGCCCGGGCACCGGCCGCCGCCCGGCGGGCGCGATCGGCAGCAGCTTCCGGCGGTCCCGCGGCTCGTGCGCCGGGCGCGCCCGGCCGGCCAGCACGTCGTCCAGCCGGGCCGCGATGTCGCCGTAGTCGTCGAAACTCAGCACCTGGGCTTCGGGCAGCTCGGCGGCGAGCTCGCGGCCGTACCGCTCGGCCAGGCAGCCGACGGCGACCACGCGCGCGCCCGAGGACGCCGCGGTCAGCAGCTCACCGATGGACTCCTGCTTGGCTGCCTCGATGAACCCGCACGTGTTGACCAGCACGACGTCCGCGGCTTCGTCGGTGAGCGTCCACCCGGCCGCCTCCAGGCGGCCCGCCAGTTCCTCGGAGTCCACCTCGTTGCGCGCACAGCCCAGCGTGACCAGGCTGACTCCCCGCCCCGCGGCTTCCGGTCCGGTGCTGCTCGATGACACATCCGAAGACTACGGTAACCAGGACTCTCCTCTGGCCCCCGGCTCGCTGTCTTCCTGGCCCTCGCTCGCCTCCGGGCGGCTCGCTCCGGCTGGTCAGCCGCCCTGGTGGGGCAGTTTCTTGCCGGGCCCGAGGGTCAGCGTCATCGGCTGCCCGGGCGAGCCGGGCCGGCCGAGGTCCTTGCCGTTCACCGTCAGCAGGATGCCGCCGGGGTTGCCGATCTGCATGTTCACCGCGTGCCGGAACGTCCAGGTCTTGGTGGTGCCGCCGGTGATGTAGGCCTGCACCAGGTAGGTGCCGTCGGGCTTGGTGAATTCGACCCAGCAGTCCTGGATGGCGGTCAGCTGGATGACCACCCGGTGCCGGTGGCCCGCCGTAGGCGACGCTGACGGCGTGGGCGGGGCCGTTCCCGGGCCGCCCTGCGACGGCTGATGGCTGGCTCCCCCGGCCTGCGCCGCGGTCCGCCCCTGGGCGGTGACGTGGTGGCCGGGAACCAGGACCCGGTACACGCCGAAGCCGATGAGCCCGGCCAGCACCAGCACCATGGCCACGCTCCAGTTGGGCGAGCGCCGCTCCTTGAGCTTTATCGGCGTGGCGGGCTCGAAAACGTCCGCCGCCCGGATCGCCTGCGGTGCGCCGTGAGCCGCGTCGTACTCGTGGATCAGTTCGTCGGGATCGGCCCCGACCGCACGGGCAATGCTGCGGATGTGCCCACGCGCGTAGAAGTCCCCCCCGCACGCTGAGAAGTCACCGCGCTCGATGCCCCGGATGATTGTCTCTCTAATACAAGTCCGCTGGCTGACCTGTGTAATGGTGAGACCAGCCCCGCTTCGTGCTTCCGCCAGGGCGTCACCAATGCTCACGCCGCCTCCACTGCGTTAAGGCACTGCGCGGCGCCCGGGGTGCGGGCGCAGTAGCCGGATGCGAGCGGCCCCGTCATCGGCGGGACCGGGTAACCAAGTGTAGACATGCCCGCGTTACGCTGCGGGAACCGTGGCCCTGCTATTGAGAGCCAGTTCGAAAGCCCTTGCCCGGCTTGCACCTTACCGGAGCAGGGTCCCGGAAAGCACCGCGTCGAACAAACACGGAATACTGCATTTCAGCGGCCTTGCGCCGCCCTTACCTGGACGGCTGGAAAACAGCCGCTTAATCGCTCGCCTCACCGCGCAGGGACGCCAGGACGCCGGGCAGTTCGTCCGGCACCACCAGCACGTCCCGTGCCTTCGAGCCTTCGCTCGGGCCCACGATGTTACGGCTCTCCAGCAGGTCCATGAGCCTGCCCGCCTTGGCGAAGCCGACCCGCAGCTTGCGCTGCAGCATGGAGGTGGAGCCGAACTGCGTGCTGATCACCAGTTCCGCGGCCTGCACCAGCAGCTCGAGGTCCTCACCGATGTCCGCGTCGATCTCCCGCTGGCGTTCCGGGGCGGCGACATCCTCACGGTAGGACGGCGTGGCCTGCTTCTGGCAGTGGGCCACCACCTCGCGGATCTCCTTCTCGGACACGTAGGCGTTCTGCAGCCGCATGGGCTTGCTCGCGCCCATCGGCAGGAACAGCGCATCGCCCTGGCCCAGCAGCTTCTCCGCGCCCGGCTGGTCGAGGATCACCCGGCTGTCCGCCAGGCTGGAGGTCGCGAACGCCAGCCGGGAGGGCACGTTGGCCTTGATGGGCCCGGTCACCACGTCCACGCTGGGCCGCTGGGTGGCGAGCACCAGGTGGATGCCGGCCGCCCGGGCCAGCTGGGTGATGCGGACGATCGAGTCCTCCACGTCCCGCGGCGCGATCATCATCAGGTCCGCCAGCTCGTCCACCATGACGAGCAGGTAGGGGTAGGGCAGGTAGACGCGCTCGCTGCCGGGCGGCGGGGTCAGCTTGCCCGCGCGGACCGCCTTGTTGAAGTCGTCCACGTGCCGGAACCCGGAGGCGGCCAGGTCGTCGTAGCGGCGGTCCATCTCGCCGACCACCCACTGCAGCGCTTCCGCGGCTTTCTTGGGACTGGTGATGATCGGCGTGATGAGGTGCGGAATCCCCTGATAGATCGCCAGCTCCACCCTTTTCGGGTCGATCAGGATCATCCGCACGTCGTCCGGGGTGGACCGCAGCAGGATGGACGAGATGAGGCCGTTCACGCAGGTCGATTTGCCCGCACCGGTGGCCCCGGCAATGAGCATGTGCGGCATCTTCGCGAGGTTGGCTACCACGGTCCGGCCTTCGACGTCCTTGCCCAGGCCGACCACCATCGGGTGGTGGTCGGAGGCCGCGACCGGCGACCGGAGCACGTCACCGAGGCTGACGATCTCCTTGTCGGCGTTCGGGATCTCCACGCCGATCGCCGACTTGCCGGGGATCGGGGACAGGATCCGCACGTCCGCGCTCTTGACCGCGTAGGCGATGTTCTTGGACAGCTGGGTGACCCGCTCCACCTTGACCGCGGGCCCCAGCTCGATCTCGTACCGGGTCACGGTCGGCCCGCGGCTGAACCCGGTCACCCGGGCGTCCACGTCGAACTGCTCCAGCACCTCGGTCAGCGCCCGCACCACCACGTCGTTGGCCCGGGTCCGCTCCTTGGGCGCCGACCCGGGCCGCAGCAGCGCCGCGGGCGGCAGGGTGTAGCTGGCGTCGCTGGCGCCGGTCAGGGTGAGCTGCTCGGCCCGCGCGGGCGCGGGCGGCTGGGCCGGGGGAGGCTGGTGCCCGCCCGCGGCGGGGCCGAACCCCAGCACCTCCAGCAGCGCTTCCTGGTCGGGGTCGGCAGTGGCCTGCTCCGGCTCGGCCGGGCGGCCCGGGCCCTTGCCCGCCGCCCGGGCCGCACCCGGCGCAGCCGCCGCGCCGCCCACGCTCATCCCGCGGGCGGCCAGCCCGGCTGACCCGTCCCCGCCCAGCAGCGGGGTGTCATACGGCCGGACATGCTCGCCGGCCTCGATCGCGGCCGGGCGCTTGCGGCCCGGCCGGGGCAGCGTCCCGGCCAGCCGGCTCCCGGTACGCCCGCTGTCCTCCCCCTCCTCCCCGGCGGCGCTGGCCGCCTGCCGGGCCCGGCCCCGCCCGGCCAGGCCGCGGACCTCAGCGAACCGGTCCGGTACCCGGTGCAGGGGCGTGCCGGTGATGACCAGCACCCCGAAACCGCTGATCAGCGCCAGCACCGGGGCGGCTCCCCACGCGGTCAGCGCGGCCACCAGCGGCGCGGACGCGAAGAACCCGATCAGCCCGCCCGCGCTGCGCATCACCGCGGCGCCCGCGTCCGGCTGCGGCGTGCCGTGGGCGATGTGCACCAGGCCGAGCACCCCGACGCTCAGGGCCGTCCAGCCGATGACCATCCGGCCGGTCTCGGCATTGCGGTCCGGATGCCGCAGGAACCGCCAGGCCAGCAGCGCGAGCAGGATCGGCACGGCCCAGCCCGCTGCTCCGAAGGCGCCGCTGACCAGCGCGGTCATGGCCCGGCCCAGCCAGTTGCCCAGCTGCCACCAGGTGGTGGCGGCCACCGCGATCGCCGCGGCGAGCAGGCCCAGGCCGATCCCGTCCCGGCGGTGCAGGGGATCCAGCTCGCGGGCGCTCCTGCCCAGCCCGCGGGCCGCGAACCCGGTGGCGTTCGCGGCCACCATCCAGGCCGCCCCCATCGCCCCGGCCGCCCAGCCGATGAGGATCAGCGCCGGATTGGACGGTGGCGGCGGCCGCCGCGGCGCCCGGCCGCGCGGCTTGCCGCCCTTGCCGCCCTTGCCGCGCGCCTTGGCCGCGGGCGCCCTGGCCGGCTGCTGGGCGGCGGTGCGCCCGCGCGGGCCGGCGTTCGCGCGGGTACGGCTGGCTACCCCGCCCTGGGACCGGGCAGGGCTCTTAGGGACACGGGTAGCCATGATGGTCACGGTAACGAGAAACCCCCGGCCGCCAAAGGAACCGGGCGGGTGTGTCGCGGCATTGGAGTCCGCGCAGGTCGCGGGGGTTAACGCTGGCCATCGCGGGGCTGGCGGACCCGGGAAGTCTGGCCCAACCCGGTTGGCAGCCGCCCCGGCGCCGTCCACCCTGGCTAGACAGGCAACAGAACGGAGCCGTGTGTGACCAGCCTCGCGTCCCACCAGCCGGCGGCAACGGCGCCGCCCGCCGGCCCGCCCGCGGCAGGTCCCGCGGCGCACCCGGCGCTGGGCGGGCGCGCTGACGGGGGCCTGGCATGACGGCCGGCGCGGACCCGGTGCGGCGGCTCGCCAGCCTGTTCACCAGCGAAGGCGCCCGCGACTACCTGGGCGAGCCGGTCAGCCAGGCCGCCCACATGCTGCAGGCCGCGGCCCTGGCCGAGTCAGCGGGCGCCGCCCCGGCCCTGGTCGCGGCCGCCCTGCTGCACGACGTGGGGCACTTCACCGGCGCGGTCACCGGGCACGACCTGATGCGCGGCCAGGACAACCGGCACGCCGCGGCGGGTGCCGACTGGCTGTCGCAGTGGTTCGGGCCCGAGGTGACCGGGCCGATCCGGCTGCATGTCGCCGCCAAGCGCTATCTGTGCGCGGTGGAGCCCGGGTATCTCGGCAGCCTGTCCGCTGCCTCCCTGTACACGCTGGGGGTGCAGGGAGGGCCGATGGCGGCGGAGGAGATGGCCGCCTTCGAGGCCCACCCGCAGGCGTGCGATGCGCTCCGGCTCCGGCGCTGGGACGACGCGGCCAAGGATCCCGCCGCGACGGCGCCGGCGTTCGGCTATTACCAGCCGCTGCTGCGCCGGCTGCTGCGGGGCCCGGCGGCCGGCCCCAGCCCCGCCAGGCCGCTGGTGCCGCGGCGGGCCTGACCGCTCACCCGGGGACCCGGTAGTGGTAGCGGTGCGCGACCTGGAAGCCGCACCGTTCATACAGTGCCCGTGCCGCCGTGTTGCCGTCCTCCACCTGGAGAAACACCAGGCGGGCGCCGCGCCGGGCCGCCTGGGCCACCAGAGCGCTGGTCACCGCGGTGCCCAGCCCGGCCCGCCGCTGCTCCGGGGCGACGTCGATGGCGGTGAGGCCGCCCCAGCCGGCCGCCACCGATACCCGGCCCACGGCGGCGGTCCGGCCGTCGATGAGCACGCTGGCGAACGCCTGCCCGGGCGCCGACAGCAGCAGCCGGACCGCGCCCGCGGGCAGTTCCCGGCCACGGTAGTGGTAGCGGCCCAGCCAGCCGTCGTCCGGCTGGCCGGCGAACGTCACCGGCACCGGCGGGGCGGGAGTGGCCGCCACCGCGGCGGTCTGCGCGGTCATCACGACCGCCGCCCCGGACCGGACCTGCCAGCCGCGGGCCGCCAGCAGCTCGTCGAGCGGGTCAGGCGCGCCGTCTCCGCCCGGCTCGGCACCGGCCGCCGGCCCGGGAATGGCGATCATGGCGGGCAGGCCGCGGGCCGCGTACCAGGCCTCGACCCGCTCCACTGCCCGCGCCAGCGGCAGCCCCGGATCACCCAGCGGCAGCGCCGAGTTGGCCCGCCCGGTGAAGCCGCCGTCACCGCGCAGCAGCCAGGACCCGAGCCATTCCCGCTCGGTGGCCTGCCAGTGGGCGGCGGCGGCGCGTTCCAGGCTGATGATGGCCGGGCTGAGCCTCACACCTCCACCACGACCGGGATGATCATGGGCCGCCGCCGGTAGTTCTCGTTCACCCAGCGCCCCATGGTCCGGCGCACCAGCTGGCCGAGCTGGTAGGCGTCGTTGATGCCCTCCGCGGCGGCCTGCGCCATCGCCTCGTCGATGCGGGGCATGACCTCGGCGAACCCGGCGTCGTCGATGCCGGAGCCGCGGGCGTGGATCTCCGGCGGCGCGGACAGCCGGCCGGTGGTGGAGTCCACCACGATCACGACCGAGATGAAGCCTTCCTCGCCGAGGATGCGCCGGTCCTTGAGGGAGGTCTCGGTGACCTCGCCGACCGACAGCCCGTCCACGTACACGTAGCCGCACGGGACCGCCCCGGTGATGGACGCCTGCCGGTCCACCAGGTCCACCACGACGCCGTCCTCGGCGATCGCGATGTTCTTCTCCCCCACGCCGGTGAGCGCGGCCAGCCGGGCGTGCGCCCGCAGGTGCCGCCACTCGCCGTGGATCGGCATGAAGTTGCGGGGCTTGACCAGGTTCAGCACGTACAGCAGCTCGCCCGCGGGTGCGTGCCCGGACACGTGGACCATTGCATTGTCCCGGTGCACCACCCGCGCGCCCCACCGGGTCAGCTCGTTGATCACCCGGAACACCGCGGTCTCGTTGCCGGGGATCAGTGAGGAGGCGAGGATGACCGTGTCGCCCTCGGCGACCCGGATGGGGTGGTCGCGGCCTGCCATCCGGGACAGCGCGGACATGGGCTCGCCCTGCGAGCCGGTGGAGATCAGCACGAGCCGCTCGGGCGGCAGCTCCCCGGCATCCTTCATGTCCACCAGCAGCCCGCCGGGCACCGGCGGGATGTGCAGGTAGCCCAGGTCGCGGGCGACGCCCATGTTGCGGACCATGGACCGGCCGACGAATGCGACCTTGCGCCCGTGGCTGGCGGCCGCGTCGAGTACCTGCTGCACGCGGTGCACGTGGCTGGCGAAGCAGGCGACGATGATCCGCTGCTGGGCGCTGGCGAAGATCTTGTCAAGGATCGGGGTGATCTCCCGCTCGCTGGTGACGATGCCGGGCACCTCGGCGTTGGTGGAGTCGGCCATGAGCAGGTCCACGCCCTCGGCGCCGAGCCGGGCGAACCCCGCCAGGTCGGTCAGCCGCCCGTCCAGCGGCAGCTGGTCCATCTTGAAGTCGCCGGTGTGCAGGACGGTGCCGGCCGGGGTGCGGATGGCGACTGCCATCGCGTCCGGGATCGAATGGTTGACCGCGAGGAATTCCAGCCCGAACGGGCCGAACGAATGCCGCGCCCCGTCCGTCACCTCGACCAGCTCCGGGGACAGCCGGTGCTCGGCCAGCTTGCTGCGCACCAGGCCGAGCGTGAGCTTGGAGCCGGTCAGCGGGATGTCCGGGCGGCGGCGCAGCAGGTACGGGACCGCCCCGATGTGGTCCTCGTGGGCATGGGTGAGGACGACCGCCTCGATGGCGTCCAGCCGGCCCTCGAGGTAGGAGAAGTCCGGCAGGATCAGGTCGATCCCGGGCTGGTCGGGCTCGGGGAACAGCACGCCGCAGTCCACGATCAGCAGCCGGCCCGCGAACTCGAACACGGTCATGTTGCGGCCGATCTCACCCAGCCCGCCCAGCGGCACGATGCGCAGGCCTCCCTGCGGCAGCGGCGGCGGCGGCCCCAGCTCCGGATGCGGGTGGCTCACGAGGCCGTCCCCGGGAGCTTGACGCCGCCGGCGGCCAGGTCGGTGCGCAGCCGCTCGATCTGCTCAGGGGTGGCGTCGATGAGCGGTGCCCGCACCGAGCCGCCGGGCAGCCCGAGCAGGCCGAGCGCTGCCTTGGCCGCGATCGCCCCCTGGGTCCGGGTCATGATGCCGATGTAGACGGGCAGCAGGTCGAGGTGGATCTGCCGGGCCTCGGCGACCCGCCCGGCCAGGTAGGCGTCGATCATGTCGTGCAGCCGGTCGCCGACCACGTGGCCGACCACGCTGACGAAACCCGCCGCCCCGATCGACAGCATGGGCAGGTTCAGCATGTCCTCGCCGCAGTAGTACACGAGATCGGTGCTGAGCATCACCTGGGAGGTCGCGCCGAGGTCGCCCTTGGCGTCCTTGACGGCGACGATCCGCGGGTGCTGGGCCAGCCGGATCAGGGTCTCGGTGGTGATCGGCACCCCGGCCCGGCCCGGGATGTCGTACAGCATCACCGGCAGGCCGGTGGCGTCGGCGACTTTGCCGAAGTGCGCGACCAGGCCTTCCTGCGGCGGCTTGTTGTAGTACGGCGTGACGACCAGCAGCGCGTCCGCGCCGGCCTCTTCCGCCTGCCGGGCGAGCTCGCAGCTGTGGGCGGTGTCGTTGGTGCCGACCCCGGCCACCACCGTGGCCCGGTCCCCCACCGCCTCGACGACGGCGCGCAGCAGGCGGTCCTTTTCCTGGTTGCTGGTGGTCGGGGACTCTCCGGTGGTCCCGCTGATCACCAGCCCGTCGTGGCGGAGGTTGTCCACAAGGTGGGTCGCCAGACGGGCCGCCCCGTCGGTGTCGAGCGCCCCGTCAGCGGTCATGGGCGTGATCATCGCGGTGAGCATCCGGCCGAACGGCGCCCCAGTCCCGGAAGCGCCAGTGCCCGGCTCGCCTGCGGAGGCACGCTGGGTTCCAGTCATGAGACGAACGCTACCCGTCGCGGCCCCGCCGGGCATACCCGGCACGCGCCAGCCCCGCCCCGGACAGCCCGGGCACAGTAAAAGACGCGGACGACGTGAGCTCGGGGGTACCCACGTCGGCCGCGTCTACCTGGTCATCGTGCCGTATCCAGGGGGCGTTACACAGGGTGATGTCAACTTCACTGCCGTGCGGCCCGCGGCCCGGCCGGCCCGCTCAGCCGCGATCCGGGCCGCCGCCCGGTTCCCCCGGGGGCGGCTGTGACGGCCGTTTCTGCACCCACCCCGCCAGCGCGGACAGGCCCATCGCGCCGAGTCCGGCGGCTGTCTTGACCGCGGTGACCGGCGTGAGCGTCCCCATCTCGTTCAGCGCTCCGGCCCGGACGGTCCGGGTCCCCGGCGGCACCTCGACCGAGAACGCTTCCGGATCTGTGCCCGCGCTGACGTCGCGCAGCTCATAGCAGGCGGCCACCTGGCCGTCGACGAGCGTGAGCATGCGCAGCACGATCCCGAGGCCGGCGTCCACCACCAGTTCGGTGTCTCCCTGGCCTGGCAGGACCGGCGGGACGGCGTGAGACGGGTGCACCAGAAGCCGCCCGAACCGGGCCGCACCGGCCCGCGCCGCCTGTTCCCACCCAGCCCCCTGGTGCCGGGCGCGCAGCAGAATCCCGCGCCGGCCAGCGATCTCCATGTGGCCGCCCGTGGTCAGCACGAAGGCGTCCAGTGACCAGGCCGGGTCGAGGAGCGACGGGTACGGGTTCGGCAGCGCCCCCGCGAGCGTCCCGGCCGCGCCGGTGGCGATCCGGTCCCGGTAGACCCTCCGCACCTGCCCGCCGTCGCACGCGAACGTCCGCCACGACCGCGAGTCCCCGCCGGCGCGGTCGAGCCGGAACCGGCCGCCCGGGGCCACCTGCAGCCGCAGCACCTCGCGGGTGACGTCCGGCATGCGGTCGGCCCAGGCGTCCCAGACCGCGTCCGGGCCGAAGGCGCCCGCGAACGCGGGCGGCAGCGCCGCCCGGAACTGGGCCATGGCCGCGATCGCCACCCGGCCGTCGGTCCACTGGTGCACCTCGGCGGTGAGGTCCGGGGCTGGCAGGCCGGTCCGGTGCAGCAGGTTCACCTGCTCGTCGCTGACCGGCTGCCAGCTCACCGGAATGGCAGGGGCCGGCATGGCTTCCCCGCCCGCCGAGGGCGGCGAGCGGAGCGGGGCGTGCCGGATCGCGAAGCCCAGCGCGGAAGAGACCAGGCCCGCGGCGGCCCGCGCTGCCTGGCCGGGCAGGCCCGGCAGGGTGACGCCAGCGCCGAACAGCGGCGCGGCATCGGTCACCGGCATGCCCGCGGGCGGCCGGAACTGCGCCGGGTCGGCCGCTTCCGGCGGGTCCAGCACCAGGTCCGCCAGCTCGTCCAGGGACAGCTGCTCGCCGCCCGCCCGCTCCTCGGACCGCAGCAGGATGCCGAGGCTGGCGTCCACCAGCAGGAGCAGTTCGTCGTGGAGCTCGCCGAGGCGGGCTGCGGAGGGGTCCAGGCCCGGCCGGGGCCGCGCCGTCACGCGGTACGCGGTGCGGCCGCCCGCCTGGACCGTGCCGGTCACGGTGAAGTCGTGAGCTGGCAGCAGCCGGCCGGGCCGCAGCAGCCCGGGCCCCCCGTGCCGCCCGTCAGCGGGGGACCGCTCGGCCCTGCCCTCGCTGACGCCGTAGACCCATTCCCCGTCGCAGAGCCACAGCGGCGGCTCGCCGCCGGGGTCACTCAGCCGGTAGCGGCCTCCCGGCGCGATGAGTATCCGGGTCTGGCTCTCGCCGCGGGGCCCCTCGCCGCCGTCCCCGCCGTCATCGTCCCCGTCGTCGGCCGGCGCGGGCCAGGGCTCCCGGCCGGCCGGGTCATCGTCCTCGCCGGGCCAGGGAAAGGGCCACCAGGACGGCCGCCCACACGGCGGCCAGCGGCCGATCCGGGCGGCCCGTTCGTGGCTCAGCCGCATCTGCAGCGCCCGGTCGCTCTGCTGGCGCACGGTGGCGGACAGGCTGAGCGTGGTCCAGTCGGCCCGGTAGAGCAGGGCGACCAGTTCCGCGGGTTCCGGCAGGCGTGCCATGGCCCACCTCTGAGGGTCAGCTAGAAGACCGGGATGATGTCGTCCGGGTTGATGTCCGCGGACACGTCCACCCCGTCGATGTCGAGTTCCGGGATGGCGGGGAACTCGATGCCCCAGCGGGTCACGATGGCCCGCACCCGGGCCATGGCCACCCGCCAGTTCTCCGCCTGTTCCTCGAACGAGAGCACCCCGAGCCCGCCGTCGCGGGCGTGCCGCATCAGCACCCGGTGGTTGGCCAGGAAGTAGGGCGGCAGTTCCCAGAAGCCCTCCGGCGGCTCCCACAGGATCATGGACAGGAACACGAACCCGGCCCGCAGCTGCCGGGTGATCAGGGACTTGACGTCCTCGGTGAGGCCGGGCCACTCCTTGTCCAGGATCGTCATGCAGATCTGCAGGTGGCGCGACTCGTCCCGGCCGATCCGGTGGAACATCTCCGAGAACACCGGGTGGCTGGTCCCGGAGGCCATCCCGCGGAACAGGGTGGACGCGGCCATCTCCCCCATCATGAAGCTGGTGAACAGCACCGCCAGCGAGTACTTGCCGACGGCCTTGCTGTAGCCGTTCCAGTAGCGGCCGCCGTTGTGGTAGAGCCAGCCGATGTTGTTGTGCGCGGCCCGCTCCAGCGGGGTGGACGGCGACCAGTCCAGCGGCCCGCCGGGCCACAGCCGGGCGATCGTGCGCTGGCAGCACTCCTCGTGGTTCATCTCGTCGCGGGTGATCGAGAAGAAGCACTTGCGGACCGGATCCTCCTCGTGCTGCTCGAACGCGTGGATGGTGGCGCGCGCGAACACCGCCGGGCCGGATGCGTCGAAGTTGGCCAGCACCGCGAACCAGTACATGATGCCGAGCCGCTGCTCGGGGGTGAAGTCCTCCGCGCGCAGGCCGTCCCAGGGCAGGCTGGCCGGGTTCCAGGCGGCGGTCTTGGACTTCTCGTAGATCGCGGCGAGCTTGTCCGTCTCCACCCGCCACTCCATCGGGTAGATGTTCGGCTGCGGGATCCCGGGGGCAGGCCAGAAGCCGCCATCGGGGACGACCAGCCCGGGCTCGTGATCCGCCACGCTGACACCCCATTCCGTCCCGCTGTGCTGCGCTTCCCCCAGCATGCCATGCACGACTGTTACACGGTAGAGCAAAATCGCCGATCTGGCGTCACACCGGCGCGCTTCACCAGGCCCGTACCGGATAGGCCCCGGTCAGGGCCGCGGGAACCGCGATAGAGTACGGCCTGTCCCGGTCCGCCCGGGATGACACTGACCCAGCGAAGCCGGTGAGATCCCGGCGCTGTCCCGCAACGGTGATGCCCCGCCTGGCCCCGGCCCGGCAGGCGGCGAGCCCGGACGCCTGGCCGGTGCCGACGTGCTGTCCTCGGAGGAAGGGCGGTTCGTTTCGATGCCTCCCGGGCGTCGCAGCGGGCGCACTTCGTCCTCCACGACCTCCCGGAGGATGATCGACCATGCGGGCTCTCCCCCGCCGGCTGCCGGCGCTCGCCGCCGCTGCCGCCCTCGCCATCACACTCGCCGCCTGCGGCTCGCAGGCAGACACCACCGCGCAGGCGGGCGCTGCCGCCGCCTTCCCGGTCACCCTCACCACCGCGAACGGCCCGGTTACGGTCAAAGCGCGGCCGCACGCCATCATCTCGCTGTCGCCCGCGGTGACCGAGATGCTCTACGCGATCGGCGCGGGCAGCCAGGTCAAGGCCGTCGACGCCGATTCGAACTTCCCGGCGCAGGCACCCCGGAGCAAGCTGTCCGGCCTGCAGCCGAACATCGAGGCGATCGTGGCCGGCAAGCCGGACCTGGTGGTCGTCTCCTACGGCGCGCCCGCGCTGGCCAAGCGGCTGGCCCCGTTCTCCATCCCGGTGCTGGACCTGCCCGCCCCGGCTGACCTCAGCGGCGTGTACAGCGAGTTCACCGCGCTCGGCAAGGCCACCGGGCATCCGGCCGCCGCGCAGCGTGAGAACGCGTCGCTGCGGGCACAGCTCACGAAGATCGCCGCCTCGGTGCCGCACCCGGCCAGCCCGGTCACCTATTACTACGAGCTGGACAACACCTACTACTCGCTGACCTCCTCGACCTTCGTCGGCAAGCTGCTGGCCATGCTCGGCATGAAGAGCATCGCCGACACCGCCTCCGGCGCCGCGGCCGCGGGCGGCTACCCGCAGCTGTCTGCGGAGTACGTGCTCAAGGCCCATCCGGACTACGTCATCCTGGCCGACACCGTCTGCTGTCACCAGGACGCGGCGACCGTGGCCGCCAGGCCCGGCTGGCCGGCCCTGACCGCGGTGAAGAACAAGCACATCATCGCGCTCAACGACGACGTCGCCTCCCGGTGGGGCCCGCGCATCGTGACCCTGCTGCAGACGGTGGCGGCCGCGCTCAAGAGCGGGGGGCGGTGACGGCGGTCCCGCCCCGGGCCACGCCGCCCACGCCGCCCGCCCCGGGCACGCCGCCGCGGGGCACGCCGGCCGCGGGCACGCCGCCCGCGCCGGCGTCCGCCGCCGTGCCCTGGTCCCGCCCGCCCGGGACCGGGGCGGGCGGCCAGGGCCGGCGCCCGCGCCCGGGCCGGGCCGTCACCGTGGCCGCGGCGGTGCTGCTGGCAGCCATGCTCGCCGGAGTGTCGGTGGGGCCGGCCGGCCTGTCCCTGCCGGCCGTCATCGGGGCCCTGCTGGCCCGGCTGCCGTGGCATCCGCACACCGGCGTCCCCGGCGTCGACGTGGTCATCATCTGGCAGGTGCGGCTGCCCCGGGTGGTGCTGGGCGCCCTGGTCGGCGCCATGCTGTCCGGCTGCGGCGCCGCCTACCAGGGCGTGTTCCGCAACCCGCTGGTGGACCCGTACCTGCTCGGGGCGGCAGCGGGCGGCGGCCTGGGCGCCACCGTGGTCATCGTCACCGGCGCCCCGCCGGCCCTGCTCCCGCCCGCGGCGTTCGCGGGTGCCGTGGCCGCGGTGGCCATCACCTACGTGCTCGGCAGCAGCGCGGGCCGCCGGGACGGGGCCCGCACGGGCGGCAGCGGCGCGGCCGTGGTGCTGGCCGGGGTCGCGGTCACCGCCCTGCTCACCGCGGTCCAGACCTACCTGCAGCAGCAGCATTCCCAGCAGCTGCAGCAGATCTACGGCTTCATCCTGGGCGGGCTGTCGCTGTCGTCCTGGTCCAGCGTGCTGCTGATCCTGCCGTACGTGGCCGTGTCCGCGGTCGTGCTGCTGGCCCACCGGCGGCTGCTCGACGTGCTGCGGGTCGGCGAGGCCGAAGCGGCCAGCCTCGGCGTGGACGTCACCCGGCTGCGGCTGCTGGTGGTCGCGGGGGCGACGCTGGGGACCGCCGCCGCGGTCGCGGTCAGCGGCCTGATCGGGTTCGTCGGCATCATCGTGCCGCACACGGTGCGGCTCACCGCCGGGGCGAGCTACCGGGTCGTGCTGCCCGTGTCGATGATCGGCGGCGGCGCGTTCATGGTGCTGGCCGACATCGCGGCGCGGACCGTCCAGGCCCCGGCCGAGGTCCCGATCGGCGTGATCACCGCCGCCGCCGGCGCGCCGTTCTTCCTGTTCGTGCTCCGCTCCCGCCGCGCCAGCCGGGAACTCGCATGATCACGATGGCGGGCGTGGGCGTCCGGTATGGCAAGGCCTGCGCGCTGGTGCAGGTCAGCGAGCAGGTGCCCGCCGGGGAATGGCTTGGCGTCATCGGCCCGAACGGGGCGGGCAAGTCCACCCTGCTGCGCTGCGTGGCGGGCCTGCTGCGGCACGAGGGCACCATCAGCGTGGCCGGGGGCCAGGTCACCCGGCTGCCGCGGCGGCGGCTCGCCCGGCTGATCGCCTTCGTGCCGCAGGCACCGGTGCTGCCCCCGGAGATGACCGTGGCCGGTTACGTGCTGCTCGGCCGCACCCCGCACATCGGCTACCTGCGCACCGAGACCGCGGCTGACCGGCGGGTGTGTGACGAGCTGCTGGGGCGGATGGCGCTGGCGGGCATGGCGGGCCGGGCGCTGGCCACCCTGTCCGGCGGCGAGCTGCAGCGGCTGGTGCTGGCCCGGGCGCTGGCCCAGGAGGCACCGGTGCTGCTGCTCGACGAGCCGACCAGCGCGCTGGACCTCGGGCGGCGGGTGGACGCCCTGGAGCTCATCGACGAGCTGCGCCGCGAGCGCTCGCTGACGGTGCTGTCCGCGGTGCACGACCTGACGCTGGCGGGCCAGTTCGCTGACCGGCTGCTGCTGCTGTCCGGCGGGCGGGTGGCGGCGGCCGGGCCGCCCGCCGCGGTGCTCAGCGAGGAGGTGCTGGCCCCGCATTTCGGCGCCGGGGTGCAGGTGCTGACCGGGCCCGGCGGCGAGCGGATCGTGATCTCCACCCGGGCGGTCAGACACCCAGCCCGCGGCCGATGATCTCCTTCATGATCTCGGTGGTGCCGCCGAAGATGGTCTGCACCCGGCTGTCGAGGTAGGCCCGGGCGATCGGGTACTCCAGCATGTAGCCGTAGCCGCCGTGCAGCTGGACGCACCGGTCCACCACCCGGTTGCACAGCTCGGTGTCCCACCACTTCAGCATCGAGGCGTCCTCGTTGCCGAGGGTGCCGTTGACGTGCTCCATGATGGCCCGGTCGGTGAACGCGCGGGCCACCGCCAGCTCGGTGGCCATCTCCGCGAGCACGAACCGGTTGTGCTGGAACTTGCCGATCGGCCGCCCGAACGCCTGCCGCTCCTTGCAGTAGGCGAGGGTCTGCGCGAACGCCGCCTCCGCGCCTGCCAGCGCCGTCGCGCCGATGGCGACCCGCTCGCGGGGCAGGTTCTGCATGAGCGAGACGAAGCCGCTGCCCTCCTCGCCGAGCAGGTTGGCCGCGGGCACCCGGACGTCGCTGAAGGACAGCTCGGAGGTGTCCTGGGCGTGCATGCCGACCTTCTCCAGATTCCGCCCCCGCTCGAAGCCGGGCATGCCGCGCTCGACGGCCAGCAGGCTGATGCCCCGGTAGCCCGCCTCGGCATCGGTCCGGGCGACGACGATGACCAAGTCGGCGAGCTGGCCGTTGGAGATGAAGGTCTTGCTGCCGTTGAGCAGGTAGCCGTCGCCGTCACGGACCGCGGTGGTGCGGATGCCCTGCAGGTCGCTGCCCGCGCCCGGCTCGGACATGGCGATCGCGGTGATGATCTCGCCCGAGCAGTACCCGGGCAGCCAGCGTTCGGCCTGCTCAGGGGTGCACAGCCGGGCGAGGTACTGGCCGTTGATGTCGTTGTGCACGGCGAACCCGGGCCCGTTGATCCCGGCCGCGGCCAGCTCCTCGTTCAGGATCAGGTAGTAGCGGTAGTCCGGGTTGCCGCCGCCGCCGTACTTCTCGTCGATGTCGATGCCGAGCAGCCCGGCGCGGCCAGCGGCCAGCCAGACGTCGCGGGAGACCACGCCGTCCCGTTCCCACTGGGCGTGGTAGGGGGTGATCTCGCGGGCGATGAAGGCCCGGACCATCTCCCGGAAGGCCTCGTGGTCGGGGGTGAAGATGTCACGCTGCATGGCGGGCGCCCTCCTGCGTTACCGGTCGGTAGGACGGTAGCATTCCGCGACTTCCTGCTGGCGGTCATGGATGGGCAACTACGTACCTCCTGTTATTGCAAACTATTTGCAGTATCCGTAGAGTGATCTCGTCCGGACCGGCAGGAGGATGCGTGCTGATGGCCTCGCCCCGCGGCCGTGCCGCGCGGATCGCCGCCGCACTGACCCCTGCCGAGTGGGGCCGGGCGGGCGGCATGACCGCGACGGTGCTGGGCCTGCACGCGCTGGGCTGGGGCATGCTGGCGGCCGCCACGGCCGGGCACCATCAGGTCAGCCGGGCCGGGATCTTCGGCGTCGGCACCGGCGTCCTGGCCTACACCCTCGGCATGCGGCACGCGTTCGACGCCGACCACATCGCGGCCATCGACAACACCACCCGCAAGCTGGTGGGCGAAGGCAGGCGGCCGCTGTCAACGGGCTTCTGGTTCTCCCTCGGCCACTCCTCGGTGGTCTTCATCCTCACGGTCCTGGTGGGCCTGGGCATCCGCGGCCTCGGCCAGCAGGTCAGCAACAGCCACTCGGCGCTGCAGCACACCACCGACCTGGTAGGCACCCTGATCTCCGGCGTGTTCCTGCTGCTGATCGCGGCGGTCAACATCGCCGCGCTGGCCGGGATCGCCCGGGTGTTCCGGCGGCTGCGCGCGGGCGATTTCAGCGACACCGAGCTCGAGGAGCACCTGGCCAGGCGCGGGCTGCTGATGCGCGTCCTCGGCCCGCTCGCCCGGCGGGTGGACACGCCCTGGAAGATGTACCCGGTCGGGTTCCTGTTCGGGCTCGGCTTCGACACCGCCACCGAGGTGGCGATGCTGGTGCTGGCGGGCACGGCGATCGCCAGCGGGCTGCCGTTCTACGCGATCCTGTCGCTGCCGGTGCTGTTCGCCGCCGGCATGAGCCTGTTCGACACCGCGGACGGGTGCTTCATGAACTTCGCCTACGACTGGGCGTTCGCCCAGCCGGTCCGCAAGGTCTACTACAACCTCACCATCACCGGCCTGTCGGTGTTCGTGGCGGTCTTCGTCGGGGCGACCGAGCTGCTGGGGCTGGTGGCCCGGGACAGCGGGCTGGGCGGCCCGTTCTGGTCGTTCGCCCAGGGGTTCAACATCAACACGGCGGGTTTCGTGATCGCCGGCGTGTTCGTGGTGACCTGGGCGGCCGCCCTCGCGATCTGGCACTTCGGCCGGATCGAGCAGAAGTGGCGGACCGCCCCGGACAGCGACTGACGGTGCGCGGCACGGACGCCACCGGGCCCTCGTTCAGGCACAAAAAAAACCGCCCGTCAGGCGGCACTCTCCGACAGGTAGGCAGCCCATTGCGGGTCGCCGTCAAACGCCGCCCCGATCAATCGCCAGTGCGCGCCCCTGGGCACCACCGGTACGCACCGCATCGTCCAGCCCAGCTCGTCCACCAGCCGGTCGGCCTTGCGGTGGTTGCACCGCATGCAGGAGGCCACGCAGTTCTCCCAGGAATGGGCGCCGCCGCGGCTGCGCGGGATCACGTGGTCGATGGTCTCGGCCTTGAGGCCGCAGTAGGCGCACTGGTAGTTGTCCCGCCGCATCAGCGCGCCGCGGGTCAGCGGGACCCGGCTGCGGTAGGGCACCCGGATGTAGCGGCGCAGCCGGATGACGGACGGCGCGGTCAGCGCGACCGAGGTGGACCGCAGCACGGCGCCGCCGGTGTCGTGGTGCACGATCTCGGCCTTCTCCCCGAGGACCAGGCACACCGCACGCCGCATGGCGACCGTCGTGAGCGGCTCATACGTCACGTTCAGGAGCAATACTCTCCGCACGCCCGCCTCCTGCCTGGTGTGCTGTGCCCTCCACAGCCTAACGGTCAGGACCCGCGCAGCCCTAGTACCGTCACATGAACGCAGTCCCGCCAGCCCCAGCAGGCGATCCGGGGGCCCGGCGGGGCGCGCCCGGGTGCCCCGGCCCGTACAGTGCGATCATGCCCTCAGCGAGCTATCCCCCCGCCCGGCGGCTCCAGGCGGCCGATGAGATCCACGGCCGCCGGGTACGCGACCCTTACCGCTGGCTCGAGGACCCGGACAGCGAGGAGACCAGGGCCTGGCAGGCCGCCGAGGACCAGCTGTTCACCGGGCACGAGGCCGCCCTGCCCGGCCGCCCCGCCCTGGCCGCCCGGATCGGCGAGCTGGCCTCCGCCGGGTTCACCGGGGTGCCGGTCTGGCGGGGCGAGCGGAGCTTTTTCCTGCGCCGCACCGCCGCGCAGGAGCATCCCGTGCTGCTCACCCGCGCCCCCGGCGAGCCCGAACGGGTGCTGGTCGACCCGATGGCGCTGGACCCCTCGGGTGCCACCACGCTGGACCTGTGGCAGCCGGACTGGGAGGGCAGGCTGCTGGCCTACCAGCTGTCCGAGGGCGGCGACGAGGAGTCGGTGCTGCGGGTCATGGACGTGGTCACCGGCGAGGCGGTGGAGGGCCCGATCAGCCGGTGCCGCTACTCGTCAGTGGCCTGGCTGCCCGGCGGCAAGGACTTCTACTACGTGCGCAGGCTGGCGCCCGGCGCGGTGCCGGCCGGCGAGGAGCAGTACCACCGGCGGGTGTACCTGCACACCGTGGGCACGCCGCCGGAGGCGGACGCGCTCATCTTCGGCGAGGGCCGGGACAAGACCAGCTACTACGGCGTCTCGGTGAGCCGCGACGGGCGCTGGCTGACGGTCGCCGCGAGCCTGGGCACCGCGCCCCGCACCGATGTCTGGCTGGCTGACCTGGCCGCCGCCCCGGCGGCCGCGCCGGCCCTGCGCACCGTGGTGGCTGGCGCGGACGCCCGGACCAGCGTGCTGCCGGGCCGGGACGGCCGGCTCTACGTGTTCACCGACGACGGCGCGCCCCGCGGCCGGATCGCCGTGGCCGACCCGGCCTGCCCGGAGCGGGCAGGCTGGCGGGACCTGATCGCCGAGGACCCCGAGGCGGTGCTGGCGGACTTCGCGATCCTGGACGGCCCGCAGGTGCCGCGGCCGGTGCTGCTCGCCGCCTGGGTCCGGCACGCCGTCAGCGAGCTGTCCGTGCACGACCTGGCGACCGGTGAGCGGCTCAGCGCCGCCGGGCTGCCCGGCCCCGGCCCGGCCGGCCCGGACAGCCGCCTGGGCACCATCGGCCAGCTCAGCGAGCGCCCCGAGGGCGGGCACGAAGCCTGGTTCGCCTACACCGACTACACCACGCCGGTGACCGTCTACCGCTACGACGCCCGCGACGGCGGTATCAGCCTGTGGGCACGCGGCGATGACGACGTCAGCATCCCGCAGGCCCGCAGCCGCCAGCTGAGCTTCCAGTCGGCCGACGGCACCGTGGTCCGGATGATCGTCATCAGCGCCAGCGGCGACCCGGGCCTGGCCCCGCGGCCCGCCGTGCTGAGCGGCTACGGCGGGTTCGGCATCAGCCTCACCCCGGCCTACTCCCCCTCGGCCCTGGCCTGGGCGGAGGCGGGCGGCGTGTACGCCATCGCCGGCCTGCGGGGCGGCGGCGAGGAGGGCGAGGCCTGGCACCGGGCGGGCATGCGCGAGCACAAGCAGCGGGTCTTCGACGATTTTCACGCCGCCGCCCGCGCACTCATCGACGGCGGCTGGACCACGCCGGGCCAGCTGGCCGTCTCCGGCGGCTCCAACGGCGGGCTGCTGGTCGGGGCGGCGATCACCCAGCAGCCCGCGCTGTTCGCCGCGGCGGCCTGCTCGGCGCCGCTGCTGGACATGGTGCGGTACGAGCGGTTCGGGCTCGGCCAGACCTGGAACGACGAGTACGGCACCGCGGCCGACCCGGAGGAGCTGGGCTGGCTGCTGTCCTACTCGCCGTATCACCGGGTCGAGCCGGGCACCCGCTACCCGGCGGTGCTGTTCACCGTGTTCGACGGGGACACCCGGGTCGACCCGCTGCACGCGCGCAAGATGTGCGCCGCACTCCAGCACGCGACCGCGGCGCCGCTGGCCGAGCGCCCGGTCCTGCTGCGCCGGGAGGGCCAGGTCGGCCACGGCGCCCGGGCGGTCAGCCGCTCGGTCGGGCTGGCCGCGGACACCCTGGCCTTCCTCGCCCGCTACACCGGCCTGGAGCTCTTATCTGGCCCTCGCTCGCCTCCGGGCCGCTCGAGCCCGCCGTCTTCCCTCCTCGCTCCGGCTCCTCCGTCGCCTCGCTCGTCAGTCCAGACGGCGGCGCGGCCCTTCGGCTCGCTCCGGCCTGGGCGCTCCGCGCCCCTTGTGGTGCGCCTGGCCACGGTGGCGCGGGCCTTTGGCGCGGCCGGGCTCAGGCGCTGAGCAGGGCCTCCCGGTACTCGCGGACTGCCGGGCCGTTGCCGTGCCGCCCGGCCACCGACTCGCCCAGTGACCGTGCCGTGTGCACCACGATCTCGGCCCGGTGCTCACGCGGCAGCCCGGCCAGGGTGGTCGCGCTGAGCCGCAGCGCCTCTTCCGGCTCGTCCGCCTCCAGCAGGCAGCGCGCCATCCCGAGGGTGACCAGCGACCGGTCGAGCATCTCGGCGGGGGCATACAGCTGCAGGGCCCGGTCCAGGGCCTTGCGGGCGCGCTGGTGCTGGCGCATGGCGATCAGGGTGTCACCCTCGTGGAACAGGAACTGCCGCTCGGTGTAGCCGAACGCGGTGTCGGCGCGGTCCGCGGCGGGCAGCCGGCACAGCTCCTCGTGCGCCCGGCCGAGCAGCGAGGTCACCCGCAGCTGCGCGCGGTGCGGCAGCTGCTCGGGCCGGGCGCTGAGCTGCCGGGCCGCCGAGCGGGCCTCCACCACCGGCGCCATCACGCCGGCCACGCACGGGTTCCGCCCGGCCAGGTCGGAGGCTGCCCGGGCGAGCACCGCGGCCTCGGCCGGGTCGCCGTAGTACAGCGGCACCAGCGCCTCGCGCACGGTCACCCAGGCCCGCAGCCGGCGGTCGGCTGTCTCGTCGGCGGCGTTGCGGGCGGTCCGGAAGAACGACCTGGCCAGCCGGGCGTCCCCGACGTCGATCATGATCATGCCGGCCAGCCCGGCCAGCTGGGCGGCCAGGCGGCACAGCCGCTCGGAGTAGTCCAGCGGCTGCCGCCGCTCGGCCATCCGGCGCACGTCGCCGAAGTCGAGCAGCAGGTCGCACAGCAGCCGCAGCGGCGGCGCGGTCATGTACTGCCGCCCGTAGGCGACGGTCGTCTCCTCCCACTGGTCGAGCATGGTGGCCGACACGGTCCCGCTGAGCAGGGCGTCGTCCATCCGGCGGCGTACCCGGTCCGCGGTGCCGAAGAAGGTCCCGGTCACCGGCGAGCCCGGGTTGGCGATCAGCCGCAGCAGGGTCCGCCGCAGCACGTCGTCGTCATCCTCGGCCTCGCCGTCCCGCGGATCGGCCAGCCCGCCTGGCCGGGAGACCTCGGGGAAGGCCACCGCGGGCTGCGGCCAGGTGTCGGCCCGTGCCCTGGCGTCCGGGCGGGGCGCCCGGGCGGCGGGCCCGGCGTCGCGGTGGCTCTGCCCGCAGAAGCAGGGCCCGGGGAACCCCAGGTCCGGCGGGTCAGCCCGGTAGACCGCCGACAGGTAGTGCAGGTACTCGGGCCCCGGCCGTTTCTGCCCGCTCTCGTAGGCCGACAGCAGCGTCTCGCTGAACCGCGGCTCCGGCCGGCCCTCGCGGGCGTACCAGGCCTTCACCTGGGCCACCACGTCACCGAGCGCGATGCCGAGCGCGAGCCGGTGGGCACGGATCCAGGTCGTGCCGAACTCGGGGGCGCACTCGTCGTGGATGTCGGCGGTGATCCTGGCCGGCGGGTGGCCGGCCACGATGCCCCGCGCGCGGATCTCCCGCGCGACAGCGACCTCCTGGCGCCCCTCGTCCTGCCGCGGCTCTTCCTGTCTCGCCCCCGCCAGATCCAGTCCTGCTTCCGGCGGGCCAGCCGACTGTGGGTGTCCCATCGGCCCGGTCCTCTCCCTCGGCGCGCGCCTCCCTGACCGGCAAACCAAACTCACTCAATGTAACTTGTGGATCGCTGTATGAGAATCGGAGTCTGAGAAATCGTTGGGACCACCGCCCGCCAAATCGGTCGCTGTGCCGGCCGATTTGGGTCACGGGCCGTCATCGGGCATCCTCTGTAGGCGGCCAGCCGGGCACGGCCCGCTGGCCAGCGCGGCCGCGGGCGCCCTGATCACCGCCCCGGCCGGATGCCCCCCGCAGGAGATGCCCCCGCAGGAAAGGAACTCCCCCGTGATCGCCCCCCTCGCCGGCCCGCGCGGGACGCTCGCCAGCTACGCAGCCCTGGCCACGCACGGGGCCCTGGGCAGGCGGGCGACGCCCGGGCCAGGACTGTCCGGCACGCAGCTCCCCCTCGGGGTGCTCAAGACCCCGCCCGGCGGCACGCTCGCCAGCGCCTGCGGCACACACCCCGGCATCGCCTGCCGGCTCGTCTGGGATGTCACCCACAGCCAGGCCGCCGCGAGCTTCACCTCCGACTTCCTGGCGCGCCCGGTCCTCATCGTGCTGCGGATCGCCTTCGTGGTCATCCTCGCCCTGCTCACCCGGGCGATCGTGCACCGGGCCATCAGCAGGCTGACCGAGCGGGCCGGCGCCGACCTGGGCAAGCTGGACGCGATCAACCGGCTGGTCGGGGAGCGCCGTTTCCAGCGCGCCCAGGCACTCGGCTCGCTGCTCAAGAACGCGGCGTCGGTGCTGATCTTCGGTATCGCCGGGGTCACCATCGCCGGCTACCTGGGCCTGAACCTGGCGCCGATCCTGGCCAGCGCCGGCGTCCTCGGGCTGGCCATCGGCTTCGGCGCGCAGAGCCTGGTCAGGGACTTCCTGTCCGGCATCTTCATGCTGCTGGAGGACCAGTACGGGGTCGGCGACATGATCAACACCGGCGAGGCGACCGGCACCGTGGAGGCCGTCAGCCTGCGGACCACCCGGCTGCGGGACGTCAACGGGGTGGTCTGGCACATCCGCAACGGCACCATCAGCCGGATCGGCAACCAGTCACAGGGCTGGTCGCGGGCGGTGGTCGACTTCCCGGTGGCGTACCGGCACGACCTCGGCCGGGTCCGCGCGGTCATGAAGGAGACCGCGGTCCGGATGTGGGAGGAGCCGGCCTGGCACGAGCTGGTCACGGAGGAGCCGGAGGTCTGGGGTGTCGAGTCGGTCTACAGCGACGCGGTGGTCATGCGGCTGGTGGCCAAGACCCTGCCCATGCACCAGACCGAGGTCGCCCGCGAGCTGCGGGAGCGGCTCAAGACCGCGCTGGACGTGCCCGGCGGTGCGCTGACCGCCAGCGGCACGCCGGCCGCGGGCAGCCCGCCGGACGGCAGCGGCCCGCGGGACGGCACGCTGGCCGAGGACGAGGCACTGACCGAGGACGAGGCACTGACCAGCGACGATGCCGCAGCTCAGGCCGGCGCGGCGGCCGGGGGCGGCCGCGCCAGGAAGCCGGCCGTGCCCTCCCCGGCGCAGGCGCCCACGGCACCGGCCCTCCCCCCGGCGCCGTCCGCGGCCAGGGACGCCGCCAGCGCCCAGGCTGGCCCGGCCGGGCCGGCCGGCGGCGGTCCGGCGAGCACATAGGCTTGGTGCCAGCCATGAACGAGACCACCACCGGCGCCACCGGCCAGCTGAGCTTCTACGAGGCGGTGGGTGGCGAGGAAACCTTCACCCGCCTGGTGCACCGCTTCTACCAGGGCGTGGCTGCCGACCCCGAGCTGCGGCCGATGTACCCCAGCAAGGATCTCAGCAGCGCCGAGGAGCACCTGCGGCTGTTCCTCATGCAGTACTGGGGCGGCCCCGGCACCTACAGCGAGCGCCGCGGCCATCCCCGGCTGCGGATGCGCCATGTCCGCTTCGCCATCGGCGAGGCCGAGCGGGACGCGTGGCTGCGCCACATGCGGGACGCGCTCGACGAGCTGGACCTGCCCGGGCCGCTGGCGGACCAGCTCTGGGACTACCTGGTGATGGCCGCGCACAGCCTGGTCAACCAGGCACCCCCGGGGCAGGGGCCGGACCTGGGCCTCAGCCCGGCCTGACCCGCCCGGCCCCGGGCGGCGCGGCGGCCGCCCGGGACGGTGCCCCGCTCAGCCGCGGGTGAGCTTGCGGTAGGTGACCCGGTGCGGCCGGGCCGCCTCGGCGCCGAGCCGCTCGATCTTGTTCTTCTCGTACGACTCGAAGTTCCCCTCGTACCAGAACCAGTTGGCCCCGCCCTCCCAGGCCAGGATGTGGGTGGCGATCCGGTCCAGGAACCACCGGTCGTGGCTGGTGATCACCGCACAGCCGGGGAACTCCAGCAGCGCGTTCTCCAGCGAGGACAGCGTCTCCACGTCCAGGTCGTTGGTGGGCTCGTCCAGCAGCAGCAGGTTCCCGCCCTGCTTGAGGGTGAGCGCGAGGTTCACCCGGTTGCGCTCGCCGCCGGACAGCACGCCGGCCGGCTTCTGCTGGTCGCTGCCCTTGAACCCGAACGCCGCCACGTACGCGCGGCTGGGGATCTCGGTGTGCCCGACCCGGATGTAGGACTCGCCGTCCGAGATGGCCTCCCAGACGTTCTTGTCCGGGTCGATCCGGGCCCGGTTCTGGTCCACGTAGGAGATCTGCACCGTGTCGCCGACCCGGATGATGCCGGCGTCGGGCTTCTCGTCGCCCACGATCATCTTGAACAGGGTGGTCTTGCCGACCCCGTTGGGCCCGATGACGCCGACGATGCCGCCCTGCGGCAGCGAGAAGCTCAGGTCCTCCATGAGCATCCGGTCGCCGAAGCCCTTGGCCAGGCCCTCGGTCTCCACCACCTGCCGGCCCAGCCGCGGCCCCGGCGGGATCTGGATCTCCTCGAAGTCGAGCTTGCGCTGGGCGTCGGCCTCGGCGGCCATCTCCTCGAACCGCTCCAGCCGGGCCCGGCTCTTGGCCTGCCGGGCGCGCGGGTTGGAGCGCACCCACTCCAGCTCGTCCTCCAGCCGCTTGCGCCGCTTGACGTCCTTGGCGCCCTCGACCTTGATCCGGGCCGCCTTGGTCTCCAGGTAGGTGGAGTAGTTGCCCTCGTACGGGTAGGCGTGCCCGCGGTCGAGCTCGAGGATCCACTGCGCCACGTTGTCGAGGAAGTAGCGGTCGTGGGTGACCGCCACCACGGTGCCCTCGTACTTCTCCAGGTGCTGCTCCAGCCACTGCACGCTCTCGGCGTCCAGGTGGTTGGTGGGCTCGTCGAGCAGCAGCAGGTCCGGCTGGGCCAGCAGCAGCTTGCACAGCGCCACCCGGCGCCGCTCCCCGCCGGACAGGACCGTGACGTCGGCGTCCGGCGGCGGGCAGCGCAGCGCGTCCATGGCCTGCTCGAGCTGGCTGTCCAGGTCCCAGCCGTTGCGGTGGTCGAGCTGCTCCTGCAGCTTGCCCATGTCGGCCAGCAGCTCGTCGGAGTAGTCGGTCGCCATCTTCTCGGCGATCTGGTTGTACTCCTCCAGCAGCGCCTTGACGTCGGCGACGCCTTCTTCCACGTTCCCGAGGACCGTCTTGGTCTCATCCAGGGCGGGTTCCTGCGCGAGCATGCCCACGGTGAAGCCCGGGAACAGCCGGGCGTCCCCGTTCGACGGCTGCTCCTCCCCGGCCATCATCCTCAGCAGGGTCGACTTGCCCATGCCGTTCGGGCCGACCACGCCGATCTTCGCCCCGGGCAGGAAGGCGAGGGTGACGTTGTCCAGGATGACCTTGTCACCGTGCGCCTTGCGCACGGCACGCATCTGGTAGATGTACTCGGGCATGGCTCCAGGGTAGGGGAATCACGGACGGGGATCGGACGGGCAGGCGGTCGGCGGCAGCAGGCAGACCTGGTCGCGGCCGGAGGTCTTGGCCCGGTACAGGGCCGCGTCGGCGGCGGTGAGGAGCTCCAGCAGCTCGCCGCCGTGGGTGCCGAGCGCCGCGACGCCGATGGACACCGTGACCGTGACCGCCACCTCCCCCAGCCCGGTGCGGACGGACGTGGTGCCGACCGCGGCCCGCAGCCGCTCCGCCACCTGGCACGCCTCGTCAGCGGTGGTGCGCGGCAGCAGCACCACGAACTCCTCCCCGCCGAACCGGCCCAGCAGGTCGCCGGCCCGGATCCGGCGGCGCAGCGCCGCGGCGGCGGCGAGCAGCACCTCGTCCCCGGCCAGGTGCCCGTGCGTGTCGTTGACCTGCTTGAAATGGTCGATGTCCGCCAGCAGGACGGCCAGCTGCTCCCGGTCGCGCCGGGCGCGCCTGATCGCCGCGTCCGCCTCCCGCTGCCAGGCCACCGCGTGCAGCAGCCCGGTCTTGGCATCGGTCCTGGCCGCGGTGCGCAGGTGCTGGTGCAGCAGCCCCCGCTGCAGCAGGACCACCGGCGGCAGCGCGACCAGCAGCAGGGCCGGGCTGAGCGAGCAGGCGATGGCGACGAGCACCCCGGCGCACAGCCCGGTC
Source organism: Gemmatimonadota bacterium (assembly GCA_050257395.1). Classification (GTDB taxonomy): domain Bacteria; phylum Actinomycetota; class Actinomycetes; order Streptosporangiales; family Streptosporangiaceae; genus JAIRTY01. Next base: position 41,002 of record JBLMWU010000161.1, read on the forward strand.
ATGTCGAGCAGCATGCTCTCGGAGCCGAGCAGCAGGTCCCGCCAGCCCGCCAGCGGATCCCGCAGGTGGGCCGCCAGCCCCGCCAGCACCCCGACCACGGCGGCGAAGACGGCGGCGCCGGCGACGGCGGCCGCCACCGCCCCGGGGCGCCCCGGCCAGGCATCCGGGCCGCCCGCGCCGAGCGCGCGGAACAGGGCGGAGGCCGCCGCTCCGGCCAGCCCGAGGGCGGCCGCCCGGAACGCAGAGGTGGCGGCCACCGCCCGCTGGCGGACCCGGGCGTGCAGCAGGCCGGTCGCCAGCGCGGGCGCCAGCAGGGCGTAGACGGACGGCAGCAGCAGCGCGACCGGCAGGCACCAGGCGGCGAGCAGATCCTGGGTGGCGCCGGCCGGCAGGCCCAGCCGCCTTGTCGCCTCGATGCACACGGCCGCACAGCCCATGAGCGCCGCGAAGAGGAGGAACTGCCTGCCCCCCGGCACGGCTGGGGACCGGATCAGCTGCCAGCCGGTCACTGCCACTGCACCGCTGATGACCGCGGTCATCCAGGCCCGCTGGGCTACGGACATGCCACCTGCCCACGATGCTGCGGGCGTGTTCCCGGGGGCCGGGCGCTGCCGGGCCTGGCCGGATGTCACGCTCCGTACAATTCTGTGCCGAACGCATAACGCTCAGTAGCAGAGTAGGGCGTGCCGTACCCGGCCGCCAGGAGAATCGCCTGCCACACCCGGGATCCGTGTGACCGACCACGTCCCGGCGGGTCAGGCAGGCCGGCGCCGGCCCGGTCTGGGCCGGCGCCGGCTGCTGATCCCGGTCAGCCGGGTGGGCGGATCGCGGCGGGGCTCCGAACGCGGTGCCCGGGAGGCTTGGCGCGCCGGTGTCCACCGCTGGGCTGCCGGTGGTGCGGGTGAACCCGCCCCGCACGCTGGCCAGCGCCGCGAACATCGGCTCGTCGAAGGTGCTGGCCGACGGCGGTGGCAGGCCAGCGGCGAACACGCCGATGACCCGCTGCTGCCCGGCCAGGAACGAGGTGAAGATGTAGTCGCCGACCAGGTTGGTGACGCGCCAGCCCTCAGCGTTGTCGAACTCGGTTTGACTTCCGCCCTGGCGTGAATGCCGGGGATTCCCGGGCGGCGCGGCTTATGCCGTGCTCCGGTGGGTTCCTGCTTCACTGCGCGGTGCCAGCGGCGGTGCCTCTGGTCTTACCTGCGCTCTGCAGGCTGTCACCGCCAGCCCGGCGGCCTTGGCGACGTTGACCGCCGCATTGATGTCCCGGTCCAGCCACACTCCGCACGCCTGGCACTGCCAGGTGCGGATGTGCAGCGGCTTGGGTCCGTCTTTCACCCCGCAGGCTGAGCAGGTCTGCGTGGTCGGCTGGAACCTTCCGATCTGGTGGAACTCCCGGCCATACAGCCGGGCCTTGTACTCCAGCATGGCCACGAACGCCGCCCAGCCGGCGTCGTGGACGGACTTGGCCAAGCGCGTGCGCCCGAGCCCTTTCACCGCCAGGTCTTCCACGGCGACCGCTTGGCTGTCGCGGATCAGGGCCGTGGACAATTGGTGGTGGAAGTCGCGGCGGGCATCGGCCACCTTCGCGTGAGCGCGGGCGACTTTGCGCCTGGCCTTGTCCCGGTTGGCTGAGTCTTTCTGCTTGTGTGACAGCTCTCGCTGCCTGCGCTTGAGCCGTTTCTCCGCGCGGCGGAGAAACCGCGGCGCGGTGACCTTGCGCCCATCCGATAAGACAGCGAAGTGCTTGAGGCCGAGGTCGATGCCGATCACGGGCTCAGCTTCGGGGAGCGCGCAGGGCCCGGTGTCAATGACGAAGCTGGCAAAGTACCGCCCGGCAGAGTCTTTGATGATGGTGACCGAGGACGGCTCGCACGGCAGTGGCCGGGACCAGCGCACCGGCACGTCCCCGACCTTGGGCAGCCGCAACTTCCCGTTCGCCAGCACCCGGAAACGGGCGTTGGCCGTGAACCGGATGGCCTGCCGGCGATCCTTGCGGGACCGTAATGCAGGCTTGCCCATCTTCGGCCCCTTACGAGTGCCCTTGATGGAGGCGAAGAAGTTCCGGTAGGCGGTGTTCAGGTCCGCCAGCGCCTGCTGCAGCACTACCGAGGAAACCTCGCCTAGCCACACCCGCTCGGGTAACCCCTTGGCCGCAGCGAGTCGCGCCGACAACTCGCTGTCGGTGACATAGGGCTCCCCGGCCGCATAAGCCGCTTCCCTGACCCGCAGCCCGTCATTGAACACCACCCGGGCACAGCCGAACGCCCGTGCCAGAGCCTGGCGCTGGCCCACGGTGGGATAAAGGCGGAAGCGGTACCGTAACCGCACCCCGCCATGATAGCGACTCTTATCATCGCCTGAGATGTTATTACCAATGTCAGAAGAAGTATTTCGATACTAGGTTCAACACCTGCCGGATACCGGTGCCCGGCAGATTATGCGGGACGTGCGCGCGGACTCCAGCACTGATCTGTACGAGTTCAACGGCAACAACAGCCACGTGCGCCTGCTGGTGGGCCCGCGTCAACAGCCGGGAAGCAGCGGGCCGCTTGCTTCCCGGCTGTGTGCGCGGGTTACATCGGGACCGGCGCCTCATCCCCGGCGGAAGCGCCATCGGCTTCCCCGTTCGGTGCATCGCCGCTCGCCGTCAGCGCCGCCACCATCCGGTCGTCCAGCACGTCGTCGCTCACGCCGTCGCCAGCGCCGCCCGCCAGGTCCGCGGTGCCCGGCGCGGGCGCGGCCGCGGCGTCCCCGGCCGGGCGCCGGGTGCGCTGGAACAGCGCGACGCCCTTGGCCAGGTCGTGCCCGATGGCGCTGGCGTCCACGTCGACGCTGAGCCGCGGGTTGCCGGCCCGGTCGTCGTACTGGCGGACCTGCATGCGCCCCCTGACCACTACCGGGTCCCCTTTGTGCACGCACATGGCGACGTTGTCGGCGAGCTTGCGCCAGCAGACCACCGTCACGAACGAGGTCGGGTTGTCGGTCCACTCCCCGGTGCTGCGGTCCACGTGCCGCGGGGTGTAGGCGACCCGCAGCTGGGCCTTGGCGTTCCCGTCCTGGTTCTGCCAGTACACCGGGTCGGTTGCCACGTACCCGGAGAAGAACACGTGCGCTTCGTTCATCATGCCGGCCTCCCGCCATGTCCGGTGGCGCTGGCCCGCTGCCATCGCCCCGTCACCAGGCTGGCCGGGCCATGGGCCGGCCCGCGGCGCGCCCGCGCCCGCTGTGGACGCGGCGGACCGGATGCCGCGGCTGTGGACGGCGCGCCCCGCCCTGACCGTGGCGGGTGCGACAATCCGCCCCCGCGGTCAGGCCGCGACGAGCTCCGACGGCTCGGCGATCACGTCGACCAGCGCGCCGTTGCGCATGACGGTGATCGCGAGCGGCCGGCCGATCGCGTCGGCGAACATCAGCCGCTGCAGGTCCTGCGCCTTCTCCACCGGCTGCCCGGCGGCGGTGAGCAGCAGGTCGCCGGCCCGCAGCCCGGCCCGGGCGGCGGGCCCGCCCGGCACCACCTCGGCCACCCGCAGCCCGGCCGCCCGGCCGAACCGCTCCCGCAGCGTGGCTGGCAGCGGACTCGGCACGCTGACCAGGCCCAGGTAGGCGCGCCGGACCCGGCCGTCGCGCATGAGGGTGGAGATGATCCGCCGGGAGGTGGCGTTGATCGGCACCGCCATGCCCAGGCCGACGCCGGCCACCGCGGTGTTGATGCCCACCACCTCCCCGTGGCTGTCGGCGAGCGCGCCGCCGGAGTTGCCGGGGTTCAGCGCCGCATCGGTCTGGATGACGTCCTCGATGATCCGGGCCGCCGTGCCGCTGCGGGTGGGCAGTGACCGCCCCAGCGCGCTGACCACCCCGGCGGTCACCGAGCCGGCCAGGCCGAGCGGGTTGCCGACCGCCACCACCAGCTGGCCGACCACGAGCCGGTCCGCCTCGCCCAGCCGGGCCGGCGGCGGCGTCGCCCCGGCCGACCGCAGCACCGCCAGGTCGGACAGCGGATCGGCGCCAACCACCGTGAACGGCACGCTCGAGCCGTCGGAGAACGACGCGGTGCCGGCCTGGGCGGTCCCCACCACGTGCGCGTTGGTCAGCAGGAACCCGTCCCCGGTGAAGACGACCCCGGACCCGAGGCTCTCCCCGCCGCCTGCCCGGCCACGCCGCGGTACCCGCAGGCTGGCCACCTTCCCGGTGAGCTCGGCCGCGACCGTGGTCACGATCTGCGAGTAGGCGTCGAGCGGGGACTCAGCTGCCATGCCGCCTCCCATTACTGCGATTACAACATTACAGCGAACGGGAACCCGCTGGAATAGCTTCCCTGCGCGGGCAGCGCTCAGCTGTGGGCGGAATGCGGACAGGGAGCGCAGCAATATTCCGATGCTGCCCGGGGGCGCGCCCAGGGCGGCAGCGGGCGGGTGAGCCGGCTAGCGGGAGTGGAGCGCGATGCCCAGGTTCTCGCGGAACCGGGCGTACTCGGCCAATTCGCGCTCCAGCGGCCCCAGGGCCATCCGCTGGGCCACCTGCATCACGCCCCCGCGCATCCTGGCCTCGGCCGCCAAGCGCTCGCGTTCGGCGCCCCGGATCACCAGGGACATGCAGCCGATCGCGGTCAGCCAGCCCAGCAGCAGGAAGGCCGCGATCATCACCGCGACCCAGGGCAGCAGCAGCACCTGGCTGAACACCGAGGGCACGTGGCTCGCGGCGTGGAACACGCCGAACGCCAGGATCATGCCGATCCAGGCGGTGGCCGCCACCACGCAGCCCAGCAGCAGGCCCTGCCAGCCGGCCACCAGCCGCCACCAGGGCACGACCTGGTTCTCCTCCGGCAGCGCCTCCGCGATGGCCGCGCCGAGCGCCCCGGGCAGGTCCTCGGCCTGCGACCGGGCCGCAGCCCGGACCGTGGCCGGCCACGGGTCCGGCAGGCCCGCCCCGGCCTCGTCGGCCAGGGTGGTCAGCGCGTTGTCGATCTCCGCCTGCTGGGCGCCGGCCGGGCCGGCGGACACGCCACGCAGTTCCTCCCACAGGTCGCCGATCCGCAGCTTGCGCAGCGGGTCGCGGCCGGTGATCCGGTCGACCAGCCAGGACACCGGCCAGCCGACGTAGTCCACGGCACGCAGCTCGCGTGCGCTCTGCAGCGCCCGGCCGACCCCGGCCACGCCCGCGGACCTGGCCAGCGCCTCACCGAGCTGCGCGGCGGGCACCGCCGGACCGGCCTCGCCCGCGTACGGCCGGAACCGGGCCGCCACGGCGTCCACGTCCGCTCCGATCCGCTCGGCGGTGGCCTGCCGGGCCGACACCGTCCTGGTCAGCACCTGCCGCAGCTCGTCCAGGCCGGCCCCGGTGACCGCCGAGGCCGGCAGCACCGGCACGTCGTACAGCCCTTCGGACTCCAGCAGCCGCTGCAGGTCCGCGGCGCAGTCGCCGGCCTCCTCCCCGGAGAGCAGGTCCGCCTGGTTGAGCACGACCGCCATGACCGCCGAGTGGCCCGCCATCGGCACCAGGTACCGGTTGTGCACGGCCGCGTCCGCGTACTTCTGCGGGTCCAGCACCCAGACCATCAGGTCCGCGTGCTTGATGAGCTGGTTCACCCGGCCCGACGGGCCGGCCAGCACCGAGTCGTGGTCCGGCAGGTCAAGCAGGATCAGCCCGTCCAGGGACTGTTCACCCTCGTCCAGGGCGCTGGAGCGCAGGTAGCGGTAGCGGGACGGCACGCCCAGCCAGTCGAGCAGCGGCCCGGCCCCGTCCCGGCCCCACACGCACGCGTGCTGGTAGCGGGTCATCGGGCGGGTCACGCCGGACGGCGAGAAGTCGGCCCCGGCCAGCCGGTTGAACAGGGAGGACTTGCCGCTGCCGGTGCCGCCCGCGAGCACCACGACGGTGTGCTCGCCGGACATCCGCAGCCTTTCCCCGGCCCGGCTGAGCAGGTCCTCGGCGTCGGCGACCAGCTCCGGGCTGAACCCGTCCGGCCCGCTGCGCGCCGCGCCGGCCGTGGCCATCCGGCCGAGCGCGGCCAGCCGGTCCGAGAGGGTGATCTCCGCGGGCTCCGCGGCGGCCTGGCCGCCGTCCGCGCCGCCGTCCCCGGCGGCGGGCGCGCCGCCGTCCGGGCCCTCGCCGGGGGCGGGGCCGCGCACCGCCGGGAAGGCGCTGGTGGCGGCGTCGTCCGCGGACACCTGCCCGCCCGCGGCCGGCTTGGCCAGCATGGCGTTGGCCAGCACCGGGCTGGCCAGCCAGCCCGCTGGCGGTTCGCTGACGGTCATCGTGTGACCTCGAGTGAGTAGGTCGCCTGGTAGAGCCGCAGCGCTGCGGTCGCCTCCGGGACCCCGGGCAGGTCCAGCACCGCGAAGAACCGCAGCATTTCCTCGTCGAGCAGGAGGCCGATCCGGTCCCGCAGGTCTGCCTGGGCGCGCGCCGAGATGTCCCGCAGCGGCCCCGCACCGAACAGCGAGGTGAGCACCCGCAGCGGCATGGCGCCGCTGCCCTCGTCCTCCTCGCCGTCGCCGTCATCCTGGCCGAGCAGGCCGACGATCAGCAAAGTGGACAGCGATTCATCGTCGAACGAGACGAACCGGGCAATGGAACGTTTCGCCACGTTCTCGGCCCGCACCAGCCGCATGATCATGTCCTGCCAGGCGCTCACCGCGCGGGCGGCCCGCGGCGCCAGGTCGGCCGAGGCCCGCCCGAGCTGGGCCGCGGCCTGCTGAGGCGCCGCCGCGGCGGCCGCGGCGGCTTCCGCACCGTCGGGGTCGGCGCCGAACAGCAGCCCGGCCTCCGCGGCGAACTGCGAGCCGCCCCAGCCGGTCTGCCCGTTGTGGGCCGACAGCAGGTCGAGCAGCGCGGCGCCGCCGGGGTCCTGCCGCCAGCGGGTGAGCGCGTCCTCGGCGGCCCGGTCGGCGATCGAGCTGATCAGCGACTCGACGCCGGCCCGGACGGCCAGCTTGAGCTCGGTCACCCGGGCCGCGGGATGCTGCCTCCGCTGCTTGGCGCCCCGGCGTGCCTGCAGCGTGCGGAGCAGGTCGCCGGTGCCGGCGAAATCCTGCCAGCGGGCCAGGATCTCGCCGCGCAGCAGCGAGCCGTCCCGCAGCGAGCGGTCCACCTCGGCCTGGGCCGCGGCGTAGGCCCCCTCGACCGCCGATCTGAGGCCGTGGCGCAGCGCGAACTGCGCCTCCACCTGCTCGGCGAGCGCCGGGACCCGGGTCCGGAAGGTGTCCAGCACACCGGACATGGTCTGGGTGAGGACCGCGACCCGCCGGTCCGACTGCGCGGCGGTGGCCGCGAGCCACTCCTGGACCGGGCCGGCGACCTCCGGCGGCAGCTTGCCGTCCTCCAGCACCGTCTCGTTGATCACGAAACGGTCGTTGTCCCCCAGCCCGTTGGCTGCCAGCATCGCGTCGAAGTGCCCCACCAGCTGGTCCTCGGCGGCCCCCGGCACCCGCGACAGGACGATCCCGAGCGCCGCGCCGCGATCCCGGGCGTGCTGGAGCAGTTCCCACACGGCCGCGTCGGCGTAGCGGTTCGCGGTGGTCATGAACAGCCACAGGTCCGAGGCGTCGAGGAACTGGTGGGCGAACTCCCGGTGCGCCTCCACCACCGAGTCGATGTCCGGGGTGTCCAGCAGCGCCAGCCCTTTGGGCATGCCCTCGCTGGCGGCCAGCACCAGCAGCCCGTCCCGGCCCGACCGGGCGAGCCCTTCCTGGCGGACGCGGGGCACGGTGGGCAGGAAGACGTTCTCAGCGAACCAGCCCATGTCATCCGGGTGGCAGGCCAGCACCGGGCTGTTCGTCGTCGGCCGCCGCACGCCGGTGTTGCTGACGTGGCTCCCGACGATGCTGTTCACGAGCGTGGACTTGCCCGCACCGGTGGAGCCGACCAGGGCGACCAGCACCGGGGAGCCGGTCTCGCGCAGCCGGGGGAGCAGGTAGTCGTCGATCTGGCTGAGCAGCTTGCGCCGTTCCGCCCGGGCCTCCTCCACCCCGGGCACCTCCAGCAGCAGCGGCGCGGCCACGATCGGCTGGCGCAGCGCGAGGATGGCGGACTCGAGATGGCGGGCGTTGACCTCGACGTCAATGGGGTCCAGCGCGGGCGTGGAGTCTTTCGGTGCGGAGTCTTCCGGCGCGGAGCTGCCGGGCACAGGGTCGCCGGACCCGGAGTCTTCCCGGGCCGGGTCCTCCGGGGCGGCATCTTCCGGGGCGGTGTTGTCCTGCTGGGCGGTGGCTTCCTGCTGAGCGGGGTCCTCCTGTGCGGAGTCCTCGGGCGCGGACTCATCAGGCGCCGTGGCATCAGGCGCGGTGGCCTCAGGGGTCCCGGTCTCCGGCGCGGCGCCCGCGGCCTGGGCGGCCGCGGTCCCGCTCTCCGCGGGTGCCCCCGCACCTGACGGCGCGGCCCCGGGCTGAGCCGGCGGCGGCACCACGGGCCCGGCCAGCAGACCGGCGGCGGCCGGGGCACCCGGAAACGCCGCGTCTGCGCGGTCTGCCCGCGCTGCCGCGGCGGTGGTGCCGTGCCCCTCAGTCATCGCCGTCCCGCCATCTCCCTTCCGTCATCTCCTGCCGCCTCCCCGCCGTTTCACCGCCACTCGGTGACCCTTGGTTACCGCAGGTCAGACCGGCCCTGGCCAGGGCCGGAACCGGTCCCGCCCACCGGGCCCGCCGGCCGCTGTGGTAATTATGTACCGCCTCGCGCAGAGTACCCTCCGTGACGACGGAACGGGACCCATCGCCACCCCCAACCCGGGGCAACCTGCCTGCGATGATCGAGCGTAACCACCCGCGCCGCTTCCGGTGAGGGAATGCAGGCAGACGGCGATTTCCGGACACCGCCGACCGCCCCCGCATCCCCTCCGCCGCCGCCGCGGGCGGCTCCCGGCACCCGCCATCTCATGCGCCGCTAGACTGTGGCGGCGCCCCTGCGGTCACGTTCCCGGCAACCCCGGCGGGATAGCGGCAGCCGCGCAGGCCGGGACGGGCAGCTCGTGCCCGCCCGGGGCCGGCCGGGCAGCGCCCGGGCCGGGCGGCGGGCAGCCTGGCAGATCACGAGCGAGCAGCCAGCGGATACTTTTCAACACGTCCGGAAGACACAGGTCCCGCAAACCCGGTACAACCGGGTGGCAAATCAGCAGTCACGCACGCGAATGGAGAATCGATGGGGGCAGTGGAAGGGGCCCGGGTACTGGTGACCGGCGGGGCCGGCTTCATCGGGCGGCGAGTAGTTTCAGCCCTGGTGGAGCGCGGCGCCAAGGTCACAGTGGCAGACCTGCGGGAGGTGCACGCTGACGGGGTCACGTCCCTGGCCGGCGACCTCTGCGAGCCGGCTGCCGCGGCCCGGGCGGTGGCCCCCGGCACCGACGTGATCATCCACCTGGCGGCCGTGACCTCCGTGCTGCGCTCCGTCGAGGACCCGGTGGCCACCTACCGGCTGAACGTGGCTGCCACCGCGAACCTGCTCGAGCTCGCCCGCGCCAACGGCGTGGGCACCTTCATCCTGGCGTCCACCAACGCCGTAGCCGGCGACGTGGGGCGCTCCGTGATCACCGAGCAGGTCCCGCTGCGGCCGCTCACCCCCTACGGCGCGACCAAGGCCGCCGCCGAGATGCTGATGTCCGCCTACTCGGCCGCGTACGGGATGAACTGCGCCGCGCTGCGCTTCTCCAACGTGTACGGGCCGGGCATGGAGGCCAAGGACAGCTTCGTCCCGCGGCTGATGCGCGCGGCCCGCGACGGCCACGGTGTCCAGATCTACGGTGACGGCAGCCAGGTCCGGGACCTGGTGCACGTGGGCGACATCGTCGCCGGGATCCTCCTCGCCTGGCAGACCGGCCACCGCGGCCCGCTCATCCTCGGCGCCGGCGAGTCGATCACGGTCAACGACATCGTGGCGGCGGCCCGGATCGTCACCGGGGCCCCCATCCCGGCCGAGACCGTCCCGGCCAAGCCGGGCGAGATGCCCGCCGTCATCGTCGACATCGCCGCCGCCCGCGCGCTGGGCTACCGGCCTTCGCACGACCTCAAATCAGGAATCGCAACCGTATGGCCCGAATGGGCGCCCGCAGGCACCGGCGCGGCGGCCGTGAACGGAAAGGCAGCGCTGTGACCGACCACCGGGTGGACGACGAGGCCATCGACACCGCCGCGGCAGCGGCGTTCGTCACCGACAACGGCAAGCAGGCGGCGAGCCTGCCCCCGGTGGCGATCGTGATCGCGGCCTACAACGAAGAGGGCGTGGTCGGCTCCGTAATCCAGGACCTGCCGGCGGAGATGTGCGGGCTGAAGACCGTCGCCATCGTCGTCTCCGACGGGTCCAAGGACAAGACCGTCATCGAGGCCCGGGAGCACGGGGCGCTGGTGTGCGACGTCCCGGTGAACCGCGGCCAGGGCGCCGCGCTGCGGCTCGGCTACCGGCTCGCCCGTGAGGGCGGCGCCACCTACATCCTCACCACCGACGCCGACGGCCAGTACAACCCGGCCGAGATGGAGAGCGTGCTGGCGCCGGTCGTGGCCGGGGAGGCCGACTTCGTCACCGGCTCCCGCAAGCTCGGCAGCCAGGAGACCAACGACCCGATCCGCCGCCTGGGCACCTGGGTCTTCGCCGTCACCACCAGCATCCTGACCCACCAGCGGATCACCGACACCTCGTTCGGGCTGCGGGCCATGCGCGCGGAGGTGACCGGTGCGGTCCGCCTCGAGCAGCCCCAGTACCAGTCCTCGGAGCTGCTCATCGGCGTCCTCACGCACGGCTTCCGGGTGCGTGAGGTGCCGGCCACCATCCACAAGCGCCAGGTGGGGCAGAGCAAGAAGGGCCACAACGCCATCTACGGGCTCCACTACGCCGGCGTGGTGCTGGGCACCTGGTGGCGGGAGCGTCAGCGGCGGGCGCCGCGCTCCGCGCTCTCGGCGCCTGCCGCCCAGCCGGAGCCGTTGGACCCGGCCGCCGAGCCGCTGGCCGCGAACGGGGCCGGCCCGGTGTCCTCCGCAGGCACCGACGGGACCGCCACGGCGACGGCAGCCGCGGAGCCGCGGTCCGCGAAAAGGAAGTAGTGGAAGATCAGGAACCTGGTCACGAACGTCACGCCGTTCGCGGCTAGGTAGGCGAAGCTCACGAAGGCCAGCCGCTCGAGACCGGCGAGATGCATGTCCCGGGCGGCTGTGCCGGAGAAGTGCGTGGCCGCAGTCAGCACGACGCCGGTGCCGATGGAGATGCCCCAGAACGGCAGGGTCTCCTTGAGCAGGTGCGGGCGCCCCTTCCGCTCCCAGGCCCGCCGGCTCAGCACATAACTGACGGCCGCGCCGGTGAACCAGCCCAGCAGCCCGGACAGGCCAGCCGTCAGGCCGAAAAGCCCCAGGCAGACGTTGAGCGTCAGCTGGCTGGTGGCCAGGGAGATGACGGCCACCGGCACGAATCTGCTGAAGCGCCTGCCGACCGTGGTCTGCAGCTTGCTCTTCACGGCCAGGTAGATCCGGGACGATGCGAAAGTCATGAGCTTCCTAGCGCTACGGGAGACCGAAGGCCATCCGGACAGACACAACAGTACGGGAGTGCTCCCTGAGCATGACGGCCTGACCTGGGGCTGGGGCGTTTCTCGGGGGGCTGGGCGCCACGCTACCGTGCAGATCGCCGGCTCGCTGCCGATGTGAGGTAGCCCGCACGGAATTGCCCCCCGTCATCCGCGGGCCCCGCGGGCCGCGGACATGGCCTGGTGGGGAGGCACCCACCAGCGGGTGCCCTTGGGCACATGTCTGCCCAGATAGCGGGTGGTCAACCGGAAGTCACCAGGGAACGCCGGATTGTGCAGCCGGAACCAGGTGGTCCCGTTCATGGCCGCCAGCTGGGCGAATCTCAGCCCGCCCGGTGCCCACGCCCAGTGGCCGCGGACCGTCCGGCGCGGGCCGCCCGACAGCCGGACATCCATGTAGTCCCGGTCGATGGTGATCCGGAAGCCGCCGAAGCGCCGCGGCAGGTTGCCCGAGTACTGGTGCACCCGCCGGTGCCCCGCCCACGCGCCCGCCGGGATCACCGGGTCCACCGTGTCGGGGACGCCATTCCACCAGGCGTCGTAGATGATGTCCGGCATGCGGTAGCCGGGAGCGCCGAAATCGCGGGACAGGTCGGCCACCCCGGAAAGGGAACTGCTGTAGATGCCGGAACGGTAGCCCAGGCTGTGCAGGGTCTGCGTCCAGGCGGAAAAGAAAGCCAGCGCTTTCGCCGTGCCTTTCGGCGGGTACGCCTCCATGTCGTAGTAAATGGGCGTGCCCCGCCCGAGCCCCAGCTGGGCGGCCTGGGCCGCGGCGTCCTGCGCGGCGCTGACGGCCTGCGTGGCCGGCGACTTCACCTCATGGAAGCTGATCTGCGGGCCGACGTAGAGCGGGATGAAGCGCCAGCCCGCGGCGGCCTGGGCACTGACCCAGGCAGGGGTGAGGTTCGCCTGGGCGCAGGCCCGGTCCTGGCCGCCGATGTAGATCCCGATGCCCCGGAACGGCGAGTCCGCCAGCCAGGCCTGCATCGCCTGGGCGCTCGGCGCCGTGCACGCGTCAAAGGCCCGGCCGGTGTAGCTGCTCGCCCAGGCCCGCAGCGCGGCGGGCGCGAACCGCGGCCGGGCCGGGGCCCGGCTGGCCGGCGGCGGCAGCGACGCGCTGGCCAGGATGGCCAGGATCTGCTGGCGGTCGGCGGCGTAGCTGGCGGTCACCCTGACCCGCGGCGCGTCCACCGTGATCCGCCTGGCCACCGGGTTGTCCACGGCGCTGGCGCCGCCGCCGCGGGCGCCCGGCTGGATCAGCAGCGCCCCGGTGGCGCCGAGGGCGGCCGCCGGGCAGGCCTGGTCGGCGCCGGGGGTGCCCAGGTAGACCGCGTGCCGGTCGAACCGGACACAGGTCAGCTGATGGGCCGCCAGCCGCACCACCGGCCAGTCCGCGGGCACCCGGAAGGTGTAGCCGCGGTAGGAAACCGGGCGGGTCCCGGCCGGAGCCGGGCCGGGGCCGCGGGCGCCGGCGGCTGGCCGCGCCGGGCCCCGGGCGGCGGCAGCGGCCGGGGCCACCCCGGCCAGCAGCCCGGCTGCCGCCGCGGCGGCCAGCACCCGCCCGGCCGGCCAGCGCCAGCGCAGGCGGTCCCCCGCGTTCTTCCCGTGCCCGGCCGTTTCCCGCAGCGGCATGCTCGCGCGACCTCCCCCGTGCCCGCGCTCCCGGCAGCCGTGAAAGAAAGCCGGCCGCCGGCGTAAATCCCCCCGTCACGCATTCCCGCAAGCCGGATGCTGTATGCGGGAGAAGCCGCAGATAAGACGATGGTTAATTTCCCGGCGGAGTGGGCACCTGGGTGTCTTTTGACGGCCGTTTGACCGCGGTATCGCTTTTCTTTGGTTTCCCGGCCGGGCGGGGCGGGGTTTCCCGGCCGGCCCGGGCTCAGCCGCCGGAACTGCCCGGGCTCGCATGCCACAGGGTGCGGGGCGGGTCCTTGAGCGTCCCGCCCGGCGAACCGGTCTCCGCGTACGGGGACAGCCGGAAGCCGGTCGGGTACACGACCGTGTCCAGGCCGTCCGGGCCCCGGGACCGCCCGCCGCCGCGGGCGGCTCCGCCGGCGGGCACGTCCCCGGCGGCCATGGCGGTACGCACCGCGGCGAGCCCGCCCGCCTCCTGGAGCTGCGCGAGCGCCGCCAGGTCCCAGCACTCGGTGGCGTTGACCGACACGGCCCGCCCGGCCCTGCGCAGCCGCCCGGCCACCACCAGCAGCCACGAGCCGAAGACCCGGGCCGCGCACCGTTCCTGCACCGACTCGAAGAAGGCCAGGTCGACCGGGCCGGTCGCGTCGTCCAGGGTGGCGAAGATGACCCGCTGGCCGGACCGGACCGCCGGGGTCTGGGTGGCGACCTTGACCCCGGCCACCAGCACCCGCGCCCCCGCCGGGTACCGGTGCAGGTCACGGGAGCGGACCACGCCCAGGCCGTCGATCAGGCCCGCGTAGAAGCCCAGCACGTGCTGGCTCAGGTCGATGCCGAGGATCTCCAGCTCGGCCTCGACCCGCTCGGCCGCGGTCAGCTCCCGCAGCTGGCCCGCGGGCACCAGCTCGCCGAACCCGTCGCCCGCGGCGCCGAGGTCGAGCAGGAGCTGCCCGCCCGGCTGGCCGGCCCGGATGCGGCGGCGGGCGGACCGGGCCGCCCGCCGCGGTGCCCGGTCGAGCACCCCGACCCGGGCGAGCAGGTCCCGCCGGGACACCCGGTGCTCCCCCGCCTCCGGCTGGCCGATCCGGTAGAGCGCGTCGAAGGCCCCGACGAGCACCAGCCGCTCGGTGACAGGCCGGGCCGCGCCAGCCCGTTCCCAGAAATCACGCAGCGAGGCGTACGGCTGCCCGGCCACGATCTGGGACTCCTCGGCCTCGCTGATGCCCTTGATCTCCATCAGCCCGGCCCGCAGCCCATCGGCCACGCCGGCCCGCTCCACCCGCCAGCCGCCGGCCGAGGCGTTCACGTCCACCGGCAGCACCGGGATGCCGTGCAGCCGCGCGTCGTTGACGATCACCCGCTTGGGGTACATGCCGGGGTCATGGGTGAGCACCCCGGCGTAGAACGCGGCCGGATGGTGCCGTTTCAGCCAGGCCGACTGGTAGGTGGGGATGGCGAAGGCGGCTGCGTGCGCCTTGCAGAACCCGAACCCGCCGAACGCCTCCAGCACCTCCCACACCCGGGCCACCGCCTCGCCGTCATATCCCCGTTCCCGCGCGGCAGCGTGGAACCAGGCCTCCGCCACCTGCCGGGCCTCGCCGTCGGACAGCTGCCGCCGGACCCGCTCGGCCTCTGACAGCCCGCAGCCGGTCATGGCGTCGATGATGCGCAGCACCTGCTCGTGGAAGATCACCACCCCGCCGGTCTCCGCCATCGCCCGGGCCAGGTCCTCGTGCGGGTAGACCGGCGGCCGCTTCCCCTGCCGCCACTGCAGGTACGGGCTGACCATGTCGGAGTTGACCGGGCCCGGCCGGAACAGCGAGATGTCCACGATCAGGTCGCCGATGTCCTCCGGCTGCAGCTTGGCGAGCAGCTCCCGCTGGCCGGGCGATTCGATCTGGAAGCAGCCGAGGGTCCGGGCGGAACGGATCAGCCCGAACGTGGGCTCGTCGCGGGGGTCGACGGCGTCGATGTCCACCCGCTGCCCGGTGACCCGCTCGATCTCGGTGAGGGTGGTGGCGATGGCCGACTGCATGCGGACGCCGAGCACGTCCAGCTTGATCATGCCCGCCGTCTCCACGTCGTCCTTGTCGAACTGGGTCAGCGGCAGCCCCTCGGCGCTCCGCTCGATGGCGGTCCGGTCCAGCAGGCTGGTGTCCGAGAGCACCACCCCGCAGGGGTGCATCGCCACATGCCGGGGCAGCCCGTCCAGCCGCTCGGCGAGCTGGAACAACCCGGCCAGCTGCGGGATGGCCACCCCGCTGGCACGCAGCTCGGGCAGGTCGGCGAGCGCGCCGCGGATGTGGGCGGCCCGGATGTGCGGGAACGCCTTGGCGATCGTGTCGATCTCGTGCGGCGGGAGGCCGAGCGCGGCGGCCACGTCCCGGATCGCGCTGCGCGCCCGGTAGGTCTCCAGCATCGACACGCAGGCCGTGCGCTGCTCCCCGTACGCGCCGAAGATCGCCCGGTAGGCCTCGATCCGCCGCGCCGACTCGACGTCGAGGTCGATGTCGGGCAGGCCGTCCCGGCTCTCGGACAGGAACCGCTCCATGATCAGGTCGTGCTCCAGCGGGTCGATGCCGGAGATGCCGATCAGGTGGTTGACCAGGCAGCCGGCCCCGGAGCCGCGGATGGAGCAGCGGATGCCCAGGCCGGTGATCAGGGCGGCGGTGTCGGCCACGGTGAGGAAGTAGGAGGCCAGGCCGGTCCGGGCGATGATGCCGAGCTCGTGGGTGAGCCGCTGGCGGGCGGCCCGGCGGCGGCGCGGCTGGCTGCGGGGGAATCGGCGGTCCAGCCCGTCCTCGCACCGGGCGCGCAGCGCGGCGAGCGGGTCGGCGGCGGCGGTCTCCGGCAGGAACCTGCGCCCCAGGCCCAGGTCGCGCCCGGGGTCCAGGGCGCACCGCCGGGCCAGGGCCACGGTGCCGGCGAGCAGCGCGGCAGCGCCGTCGCCCGCGATCAGCTCGGCGGTCCGGGCCATCTCCGCGCCGCTGGCCAGGTAGGCCTGGGCGTTGTACCGGTCGCGGTGGCGGCGGCCGAGCGGCACCAGCTGCCGGGCCGCGTCCAGCACCTGTGCCACCGGGCCGTCGGCGGGGCCGAGGTAGCGGACCGCGTTGGTGAGCACCGCCGGGACGCCCGCCTCCCTGGCCAGCCGCAGCATCCGGGCCGCCCGGGAGGTGTCCCCGGGACCGCGCTGGTCCGCGATCTCGATCACGGTCTCGGCCAGCTCCCGCCAGCGGGCCAGGGCCGCGGCCGCGAGATCGGGCCGCCGGCCGGTGATCGCCCGGCCGGCGTCGCTGGCCGGCCCGAGCAGCAGCACCAGGCCGTCCTGATGGCGGGCCACCAGCTCCGGGGTCACCACCGGGGCGCCCCGCTCGCCGGCCTCGTGCGCCGCGCTGACCAGGCGGCACAGCGACGCCCAGCCGCGGCGGCCGCCGGCCAGCAGCGTCACCCGGCCGGCGGGCCGGCCCGCCGGGGCCAGCGCCAGGTCGGCCCCAAGAATGGGCGAGATCCCCGCCCCCGCGCAGGCGACCGCGTGCTTGACGGCCCCGTACAGGCCGTCCCGGTCCGTCAGCGCGAGCGCGGGCATGCCGAGCTCCGCCGCCCGCTGCGCCAGGGCGGCCGGGCTGGCGATCCCGTACCGCAGCGAGTACGCGGACGCCACGTGCAGGTGAGCGAAGCCGGCCGCCCCGTCCGGCCAGCTCACGGCGCCTCCCCCGCGGTCCGGCACCGGGCTCAGTCCCAGACCCGGGCGAGCAGCCAGCCGCTGGTCGCGGCGTCCCGCCTCAGCTCGCAGGTGGCAGGCGGGCCGCCGGGCCCCGGCGAGGCCTCCACCCGCCAGAACTCGCGCTCGGACGGCCCCGCCGGGCCAGGGTCCTGCTTCCACCACTCCCGGCTGACCACCCAGTGCTCGAGCACGCCGAGCACCGTGTACCGCCGCCCCCGCCACACGAACCAAGCGGGCAGGCCGTCCCGGACCCACACGTCCACCGGTTCCCCGTACATCTTGCTCACGTGCCCGTGCTCTCCCTGGCCCGCGTGGCACCGCCCGGGGGAAGTCAGGCAGTGCTGGCCGTCGACTCTGCTGGCCGTCGACTCTAATCGAATCTACATTCGACACACCAGTAACATCGGGACGCCGGCCGCCGGATCCCGGCCGGGAAACGGGCGGCGGCGGGCCGCCCGGCCAGCCGCCGCGGGCCGGTCAGGCGGGCAGGCCGGCCAGCCGGCCCAGGCTGGCAGCGGCGTGGCCGAAGAAGGCCGGGCGGTCGGTCACCACGTTCTCGAACTGCCCGAACAGCTCGAAGCTGACCAGGCCGAACAGGCTGGCCCAGCTCGCCAGCGCCAGGGCGGCCGCGCCGTCTGGCACCCCGGCCAGGACGCTCTCCCGCAGCCGGGCCGCGTCCGGGGCGAAGGCGGCCGGGGGCGGCGGCAGGCTGCCGGGCTGCTCCAGCACGCCCGCGCGGTGCGCGTCGCTGACGATCGACCCGAGCACCACGGCGACCCGGCTGGCCGGGCCGATGGTCTGCTCGGGCGCCCGGTACCCGGGCACCGGCGAGCCGTAGACCAGGGCGTACTCGTGCGGGTGGGCCAGCGCCCAGTCGCGCACGGCCCGGCAGGCGGCGAGCCAGCGGGCCGCGAAATCGCCGCGCGCGCAGGCCGCCTCCGCCCCCTCCACGGCCGCTCCCACGGCGTTGTAGCCGTCGATGATCAGCGCGGTGAGCAGCTCGTCGCGGTTGGCGAAGTACCGGTAGACCGCCGAGGACACCATCCCCAGTTCCCGGGCGACGGCCCGCAGGGACAGCCCGGCCGCCCCCTCGGTGGCCAGCTGCCTGCGGGCAGCCTCGGTGATCTCCCGGATCAGTTCGGCGCGCACCCGTTCCCGCGCCGTGCGGCTCGCGTTCACGCCCCCACCATATCAGAGCACTGCATTGATAAAAGAGCACCGATCTAGAGATTTCGGGTTTCCTGCCAGAGCAACTCAAGTTACGCTGATTACTGGGGTAACTGGAGGCAGGTCTGGAGGCAGGTATGGACGAGGCGGTGCTGCACCGGCTGACAGAGCAGTTCCACGATCTGGTCCGGGAGCGTTTCCCCGATGCCGCGGTGCACCGGGCAGAGCTTCTGCAGTACGGCGACGATCCTGAGATCGAGCCGGGGCGGCTGCTGGCCCGGGTGTTCATCGAGGCGCCGGCCGGGCGGGAAGAACGTCAGCAGGCGCTGGAGGCGTTCCACAGCGGCCATCGGGACGCCATGCACCAGCTGCGGCGCGACCTCGACCGGTTCCGCGACGTCGGGCTGCTGGAGTTCGTCGCTGGCCGCCCGGATGACGGGGGCGAGGACTGCCACCGGATCCGGCTGATCGCGGGACCGCCGGAGGGCCGGGCAGCGGCCGCAGCGCCCGATGGCCCGCTGGTCCCGGTCATGGCGCGGCTCGGGCCCGCCGACCTGGAGACCGTGGACACGCTGATCACGGCGGGGATCGCGGCCAACCGGGCGGATGCGATCCGCTGGGTGCTGGCCCGCATCCGCGAGCGGCCGGCCTACGCCCAGCTCCGTACCCGGGCGCGCGAGATCGAGGAGCTCAAGGCCCAGTTCTGAGCGGCTGCCGGCGGCCGGGCCACCCGGCAGCCACCTGCTCTCGCCCCGTGCGGACCGGACAGGCATCAGGCGATGAAATCGGCCAGCATCAGCCGCGGTCTGCCGAGAGCGTTCGGTGCAGCGGCGTGGAGGACACGCGTGTTCATCAGCACGACGTCACCGGGCTGACCGCAGAGCTCGGCGACACGGACGTGCGTGCCTCCGGCGACGGCGCCGTCATCGAGGTAACCGGCGGAGCTGATCCCTCCCCGTGACGCGCTCCCGGCGTCGGCCGGAGCGGCGATGTGACCCCGGACGACACGTATCAGGCGGGTGCCCAGCCGGCCATGGGGAAGGCCGCGAGCAGGTCGCGGACCTCGCCCGCGATTCGCTCGATGACCGCCTCGTCGTCCTTGGCGGCGGCGGTGACGGCCTCGTCCATCCAGGCTGCGACCTGCGGCATGTGCTCCTCGGTCAGGCCGCGGGTGGTGACCGCCGGCGTGCCCAGCCGCAGGCCGGAGGGGTCGAACGGCTTGCGCGGGTCGAACGGCACCGTGTTGTAGTTCAGCTCGATCCCGGCCCGGTCCAGCGCCTTGGCGGCGGGCTTGCCCGCGATCCCGCGGCTGGTCAGGTCCATCAGGATGAGATGGTTGTCGGTGCCGCCGGACACCAGGTCGAAGCCGCGCTCGAGCAGCGCCGCCGCCAGGGCCTTGGCGTTCGCCACGATCTGCCGGGCGTAGACCGGGAAGTCCGGCTGGGCCGCCTCGTGCAGCGCCACCGCGATCGCCGCCGTGGTGTGGTTGTGCGGGCCGCCCTGCAGGCCCGGGAACACCGCCCGGTCCAGCGCGGACGCGTGCTCCGCGGTGGACATGAGCATGGCGCCGCGCGGGCCGCGCAGGGTCTTGTGGGTGGTGGTGCTGATCACCGGGGCGTAGCCGACCGGCGAGGGGTGCGCGCCGCCCGCGACCAGCCCCGCGATGTGCGCGATGTCCGCCACCAGGATCGCGTCCACCTCCGCGGCGATGGCCGCGAACGCCGGGAAGTCCACGGTGCGCGGGATGGCCGTGCCACCGCAGAAGATCACCTTGGGCCGTTCTCTGCGGGCCAGGTCCCGCACCTCGTCCAGGTCCACCCGCCCGGTGTCGCGCCGCACGCCGTACTGGACCGAACGCAGCCACTTGCCGCTGATGGTGGGCGCCGCGCCATGGGTGAGGTGCCCCCCGGCCGGCAGCCCCATCCCCATCACGGTGTCGCCCGGCTGGCAGAACGCGAAGTAGACGGCCAGGTTGGCGGGCGAGCCGGAGTACGGCTGCACGTTCGCGTGGTCCACCCCGAACAGGTCCTGCGCCCGCTGCTGCGCCAGCCGCTCGATCGGGTCAATGAACTGCTGGCCCTCGTAGTACCGCTTGCCCGGGTAGCCCTCGGAGTACTTGTTGGTCAGCACCGTCCCGGCCGCCTCCAGCACGGCGAGCGAGACGTAGTTCTCCGACGCGATCAACCGGATCTTCTCGAACTGACGGCGAGCTTCCTCGTTGATCAGCTCGGCGAGCTCCGGGTCGGTGCGGGCGACGTGCGTAACGGGCGGCTGGTGCATGGGGAACCTCCTTGGGAACGAGGCTACACATCATGCCGCTAGCCATGATCCAGGCGCGGCGCGAGCCGGCGCAGGACTGTCCGCTCGGCCAGCGTCCAGCCGGTCGTGGTGAGCAGGTACAGGCCGGCGGCGAGCGGCACGAAGGCGGCGAAGACCACGGTGCCGAACGGAACGACGCGGCTTAGCGCCGCCGTGACCCGGGCGGTGGCGTCCGGACGGCCGGACCCGCCCGGCTGGGCGGGCCCGGCCCGGCGCCGCGCGGCCCGCACTGATCCCAGCGCCACCAGGGCGAGCAGGCCGAACAGCACGGCGAACACCAGCCCGTGCGGGCTCCACGGCGCCGCGGCCAGCCAGTGGCTGCCCAGCGGCACCCCCGCGAGCTCGTGCCGCAGCAGCAGGTTCGGGCCGCCCGCGGCGGTGGGGGCCAGGAACAGCCGGTAGACCACGCTGAAGAACGGCAGCTGCAGCAGCGCGGGCAGGCAGCCCGCGTACATGCCGGTGCCCTCGGCCGCGTGCAGCGAAGCCAGCTCCTGCCGCAGCCGGTCCGGCTGCCGGCCGTGCCGCCGGTACAGCTCCTGGACCTGCGGGGCCAGCCGGGCGCGGGCCAGCTCCCCGCGGAAGGCCCGGTAGCTGAGCGGGAGCAGCAGCAGCCGCACCGCCATGGTGAAGGCGACGATCGCCGCGGCGGCCGCCAGCCCGCCGGGGAGCGGCGCGAACAGGATGGCCAGCGCGGACACGAGGTGGTAGGCGACGGCGACGGGCAGAGCGAGCAGAGCGGACATGACGGATCACCCTCCAGCGGGCACGGCATTGGCTGTCAGCTGGAGGCGGCAGCGGTGACCCCGCCCAGGAGTGAGCAGCGGGGAAAGCTAGGGAGGGTCAGGCGGCCGCCGGGCACGCCGATGGCGCCCGGGGGCGGGCACGGCCCGGTGCGTCCGGGTCGAGCTGCGGCAGGAACGCTGCCCGCCACGCCTTCTGGCGCAGCGCGGCGCGGGTGGCCCGCGGCGAGGCACTGGCGGCCGCGCCCAGCCGGGCGCCGCTCGCCAGCAGGGCCAGCAGCAGGCAGGTGAGCGCGACGGCAGCGACGGCCAGCAGCCCGGCCGGCCGGACGGGCGCCCCCACGAGCGACAGACCCGCGAGACACAGCCATAGCGTGCCGCTGGCCCCGGCGGCGTGCATGCTCACGCGGGACAGCTTGCTGCCTGCGAACGCGAGCACGGCAACCTCCGGTGTCGGCCCTCGCGGTTCAGCGTACGCGCTCAGAACGTGAACGCGGGTGCCGCGCCCTGGCCGAGGCACTCCGCCAGGGCGGCGGTGAGGGCCATCTTGCGGGGGTCGTCCATGAGGCTGCGGCCCATCCGGTTCATGACGTAGGCGAGGGCCACCCCCCGCTCCGGGTCGGCCCACACCGAGCAGCCGCCGGACCCGTCATGGCCGAACGCGGCCCGGCTGGGCCCGAAGTGCCCCTCCGGGCCGGACAGCATGAACCCCAGCCCGTAGTCCAGCGGCAGCCGCAGCACCAGGTCGGTGGACCGGCCCTGGCCGGTGGCGGCGGCCCGCACGGTCGCGGCGCTGACCAGCGCCTGGCTCCCGTCCACCAGCGACCCGAAGATGGTGGCCAGGCCCAGCGCGGTGGCGTGCCCGTTCGCGGCCGGGATCTCGGCCTGCCGCCAGGCCGGGCTGGCGGTGTCGCCGGCCTGGATCACCGGGTTGCCGATGGCGGCGGCCGCGGCCGGGTGGGCGGCGGCGAAGGCGCGCTGGCGGACGTCCCGGTCGTCCGGCGGCAGCCGGGCCGCCTGCAGCTCCGAGCACCGTGCCAGGTCGGCGGCGGGCACGCCGATGCAGGCGTCGGCGCCCAGCGGGCCGGCCACCTCCGTGGCGAAGAACCGGCCCGGGCTCTGCCCGGTGATCCGCCGGACCAGCTCGCCGGCCAGGTACCCGAAGGTGACCGCGTGGTAGCCGGCGGCGGTGCCCGGCTGCCACAGCGGTTCCTGGGCGGCCAGCAGCGAGGTCATCTTCTCCCAGTCCGCCAGGCCGGCGACGCTGACCGGCTCGGCGAACCCGGCGAGCCCGGCCCGGTGGCTCATGAGCCAGCGCACCGTGACGCCGGACTTGCCGCCGGCCGCGAACTCCGGCCAGTACCGGGCCACCGGCTGGTCCGGGTCGAGCCCGGCCCGGTCCATCAGGATGTGCACGCACACCGCGGTCATCGCCTTGGTGACCGACCAGACGTTGGTGAGCGTGCCCGCCTGCCACGGCCGGGTCCGCGCCGGGTCGGCCCAGCCGGCCCACAGGTCCACCACCGGCCGTCCCTGGGCGACCACCGCCACGGCGGCCCCCAGTTCGCCCCGCCGGGCGAGGTTCTCCGCGAACGCCGCCCGGACCGGCTCGAAGCCCGGCGCGCAGGTGCCGTGCAGCTGGGTTTGAGTGATCGTCATGCCCGGCTCCTTCGCGTGACGGCCGCGGTTCACCCCCGGGAGTCATTCCCCTTCCACGCGTACCGGTCACTCTCGGGCCTTTACAGCTTCCCGGGCCTACCGGATACTCCGCCCTGGCCCGCGACCCTGCCAGCACCGTGCTCGCCTATGGCGCGGTGGTGTCACCGCCGCGGGACTGGGACCGCTGGTCCGACCTGATCCGGGATCTGGTCACCCACTGGACCGAGCGCTACGGGCTGGCTGAGGTCCGCGACCACTGGAGCTTCGAGGTCTGGAACGAGCCGAACCTGGACGTGTTCTGGTCTGGCACCCGGGAGGAGTACTTCCGGCTGTACGACGTCACCGCCAGCGCGGTTCGTTCCGTCAATCCGGACCTGAGAATCGGCGGACCGGCCTCGGCCGCCAGCGAGTGGGTGGACGAGCTCCTGGCGACCTGGCGGCCTCCGGCTCGCCGCTGGACTTCGTCAAGGTTTCCCACGGACAGCAGGCCGAACCCGCCGTGGAACAGCTCGCCTGGCGGGCCCAGCTCCGGGCACGAGCTCGCGGTCGGGATCGACGGCGACGGCGCCTGGGGCCTGGTGGAGGCGCTCGCCGCCCGGGACGACGACGGCCGGATCACCCTGCTGGTCTGGAACGCCCCGCTGGACCAGCACGCCCCCCCACGGGGACCCGCGGCTGGACCGGAACGTACGGCTGCGGGTGCCGGTGCCGGGCGGCGGGGCCTACCGGGTGACCCATCACCGGATCGACGCGGGCCATTCGAACATCGTGCCGGTCTGGGACCGGGTGCGGCGCGGCTCCCGGTGGCCCGATGACGCGCAGTGGCAGCTGCTCAAGCAGGCGAACACCCTGGAAGAGGCGGCCCCGCCCCTGTTTCGATCTGATCCCGGAAGGATCAGACGGGAACTTCTGAGCCTGGTGGGTCGTTATGGCCTGCTGCACGCTCTGTGTCCAGCGCGTGACCTTGACCCTGCACAATGGGTCCTGGGCGCCTGTAGCTCAGCTGGATAGAGCGGCTGCCTTCTAAGCAGCGGGTCGCGGGTTCGAGTCCTGCCAGGCGCACCACTCCAAACCACCAGGCCAAGGCCCCAATCCAGCGGCTGGGCAACGATCTTTACGGCGACTTCTGGCGCTGGCGTGCCCGCTGCGCGCCCGATCGCCTGGAACTGCTGAGGCCTTAATGACGGCTGACCAGCAGCAGCACGACCACGACCACCATCGCGCTGAGCACCACGCCCATGATGATCACCGCGGCGTTGGTCAGGCCAGCCAGGTGCAGCCGCTCTGCTCGCGCTTCGGCGCGCATTTCCTGTTCGCGCTCAGCCTTACCCGGCTTCGGTGACCTCGCCCATGGCGGCGGTGGAACGCGCGGACCGCGCCTGAGGCGACCGCTGAACGGCCGCCACTTCGGCCCCCCAAACCGCCAGTTCCATGACAAGTTATCCGGGCTATACGGTCGTCCGGGTCATCCATCGGCACCTCGAGGGTGAGCGCCTGCTTAGCTCCGAGTATTACGCCTGCTACCCACCAGGCGCCATGCGCCGGACTGGCGGCGCCGGCCGGGCGACCGGGCATCCGGCGATGAGTTTGCGCTGGCCCACCGGTCTGACCTGGTGACCGACCAGCGTCAGCAAACGGAGCCCGGCCATGACCAACGACGACTCTGACCTGCAGCCGGTGGTAGCCGCCGAGTTGCTGGCCCTTGCCGACCTCCTCGAATCGGCGACCGACGCCCAGTGGGACGCCCCTTCGCTGTGTGCGGGCTGGCGGGTCCGGGAGGTGGTCGCGCACATGACCATGGCGGCGCGTTACTCCGAGGAGGAGTTCATGGCTGAGTGGCGCCGCTGCGACTTCGACTTCGGCCGCCTCTCGAACGAGATCGCCAGCCGCGACGCCGGGTTGCCACCCGGCGAGCTCGTCGCCAACCTGCGCTCTGAGGTGATGCGGCACTGGATGCCGCCGGGCGGCGGCTACCACGGCGCGCTGAACCACGCCGTCATCCACGGCCTGGACGTGACCGTGCCGCTCGGGATGCCGCGCACGTCCCCAGACGACACCATCCGCATCGTCCTTGACGACCTCACCACGGGCGGCGTGCACGAGCACTTCGGCACCGACCTGGCAGGGCGCTCCCTCCAGGCCACCGACCTCGACTGGTCCTACGGCTCGGGCCCGGTCCTGCGCGGCACAGCCGGGGGCCTGGCGCTCGTGCTCTGCGGCCGCGCACTCCCGCCCGGGCGGCTCACCGGCGAACCGCTGTAAGCGGCGACCATGCCATCGCACCGCTGGCGGAGCCGCGATGAATCCGGCCGGGAAAGAGAGTCTTAAGGTGCGTAAACCGGCAGGCGAAGGCGAGGGCAGGACCATGCTGGACAAGCAGTTCACCGCGACGATGCAGAAGAGCCCGGCCACGGGCGGCTGGACCTACGTGGTCATGCCGGATTCGGTGGAGTTCTTCGGGACCCGGGGGCTGGTCAAGGTGCGCGGCACCATCGACGGCCACCCGTTCCAGAGCTCGTTCATGGCCATGGGGGACGGCACGCACAAGCTGCCGGTGAAGGCCGACGTCCGCCGGGCGATCGGCAAGCAGGCCGGCGACACCGTGACCGTCCGCCTGGCGGAGCGGCTGAACAGCTAGCCCGGCAGAGCGGCCATGGCGGAGGACCGCCTGCGCGTGCTGTGGGACCAGCCGCCCTTCTCGATCCGGGTCGCCCCTCACGTGCCGGCTGCGGCCCCGGCCCGGATGGCGGTCAGCAGCAGGTCCGCCACCTGGTCCGGGTGCTCCAGGTAGGGCTGGTGCGCCATCTCCGGCAGCTCGCGGAAGGAACCGCGCGGAAGCCGGGCTGCCAGCTCACGGCAGCGGGCGAGCAGGAACGGCAGGTCGAAGCCGCCGCACGCCACCGTGACCGGCACCTGCACCTCGGCCAGCCGGTTCCAGGCGTCCACGCCGCTGCCGCCCGCGTCCTCGGGCGCGCCGTTGCGGATGATGATGCCGTTCATGTCCAGGGCCAGCGCCCGGGCGGCACCGCCGACCCGGCCTTCCGGCTGGGCAGGGCCGTCCAGCCACACCCAGGTCTCCAGCCGGTTCTCCTCCGCCAGGTCCCCCGCGGCGATTGCCTGGTCGATGAGCGTGTCCAGCCGCTGGGTGTCCGGGTCGAGCGCCTCGTAGGTCATGGGCGGCGATCCGCTGACCGCGGTGCCGAACAGCACCAGCCCGGCCACCCGCTCCGGCGCGGTCAGCGCGGTGTCCAGCGCGATCCCGCCGCCTGCCGAGGCCCCCGCCAGCCACACCGGGCCGTCCGCGACCCCGGCGAGCACCGCAAGCAGATCCTCTACGTGGGAGAACGGCCCGGCACTGACCGCCGTCTCCCCGAATCCGCGCCGGTCGTAGGCGACCACGGTGACGGCGGGCGCGAGCCGCCGGGCCACCTCCGCCCAGCCGCGCCGGTCCGACACCCCCTCGTGCAGCAGCACCACCGTGGGCTGACCGCCGGGCCAGCGATCCGCCGCCAGTGCGGCGTCCCCGGCCCGGACGGTGAAAGGCTCACTCACCGGCGTCGTCCTCCCTGGTGTAGCGCAAGAACAGATAGCCGTCGGCGGCGATCGCGTGCTGGAGCTTCATCCGGGTCAGCGCGCCCGCCGGGCCGGCGATGATCCGCCCGGCGCCCGCGCCGGCGAGCAGCGGCGAGATCGTCAGGCACACCTCATCGACCAGGCCCGCCGCGTGCAGGGCGCCGAACAGCGCCGGGCCGCCCTCGCACAGCAGGTGGTCCAGGCCGTAGTCCGCGCGCAGCTGGGCCAGCGCCGCCGCCAGGTCGACCTCGGCCGTGCCGTGCACCAGCACGTCGGCGACCTCGCCGATGACGGCGCGGCGGCCGCTGTCCGCGGCGGCGGAGGTGATGACGACCGGCCGCACCGGCGCATTGGCGAACGCCGCCTGCGCGGGGTCCAGGTCCAGCGAGCCGGACACCACCACCAGCCGCGGATACTCGGTGAACCCGGCGGACAGCCGCCACTCGCGGCGGGCCGCCAGCGGCCGCACCGCCCGGTAGTTCTCCCGCCGCAGCGTCCCCGCGCCGACCAGCACCCCGTCGGCCGCGGCCCGCAGAATCCCGATGAGCTGCCGGTCCATGGCGCCGCCGAGGCCCGCAGAGGTCCCGCCGATCTCGACCGCGCCGTCCAGGCTGGCGACGAACAGCATCCGCACCAGCGGCCGGCCGCGCGGCGCCACATACAGCCGCAGCAGGTCGGCGGGGTCCACCGGGGCATCCACGGGGAGCACCGTCAGGCCGGGCGGGTCGCTGGGCGGCATGCCGGCGAATCTACCGGCCCGGCGGGCTGCGGGGCGCCGCCTTATTCGGCGAGCAGAAACCGAGCGCTGCCGAATGTCACGCAGTCCCCGGGCCGGACGATGAAGCCCTGGCCCGCGAGCCAGCCGTTCACCCGGGTGCCGTTGGTCGAGCCGAGATCGGCGAGCACCCATTCACCCGCGGCCCGCCGCAGCTCGGCGTGCCGCCAGGACACGGTCATGTTCGGCAGGGCCAGGTCGCACTCGGGCGAGCGGCCGATCAGGAACGCCCGGTCCCCGCGCGGCAGGATCAGCGTGGGCATCCGCGGCGTGCGCCAGGCGCGCTGCACCCGGGCGCCGAGCCCGGCGCACCAGGTGACGCCCCGGTCCAGCAGGCCGCTCGCTGGCGCGGGCGACGGCAGGTCGCCCAGCAGCCTGGCCAGCTCGCCCATGCGCCGGGCGCGCAGCGCCAGGTCCACCCGCTGAAGGAAGGTGTCGTTCGACAGCCGGCCGTCAACGGACCCGTGCTGGAGCTTTTCAATAACCTTCTCGCGATCCTCATCGGATGCGCGCAACTCCGGCGGCACGGTGTCCTGGCTCACCATAGATCAACGATACGCGCGCCCGGCTCTCCCATTCCAGGGCGAACAACGCAGCCTTTCTGCCACAGTCCCGGAGCAGAATCTCCCCATGACCGGACGATGGCACGGCCTGGTGATCGACTGTCCCGACCCGTCCGCGCTGGCGGACTTCTACCAGCAGCTCCTCGGCATGCAGCGGGTCCAGGACGAGGACGGCTGGGTGGTGATCGGTGACGCCCCCGATCGGCCCGGCCTGGCGTTCCAGCGGGTCCCGGAGCACCAGCCGCCGGAATGGCCGGATCCCGCCCGGCCCCAGCAGATGCATCTCGACATCATGGTCGCCGACATCGACGAGGCCGAAGCGGAGGCACTGGCGCTGGGCGCCACCCGCCTGCCGGGCGGCGGCGGGCACTTCCGGGTCTACGCCGACCCGGCCGGCCACCCGTTCTGCCTGGTCACCTGAGGACCGATGATTCCGGCCCGGCCGGGCGGTCATAGCTGGAGAACAGCCACCTGACGGGGAGGAGCCCGGGATGGCCGCACCGGACGTTGTGCTGGAGGGCCTGGCGTTCGGCGAGTCGCCGCGCTGGCACGAAGGGCGGCTGTGGGTCTCCGACTGGGGCGCCCGGGAGATCATCGCCCTCGATCCAGCAACCGGCGCGAGCGAGGTCGCGGTCCGGGTCCCGTTCCGGTCGGTGCCGATGTGCATCGACTGGCTGCCCGGCGGCCGGGGCCTGCTGGTCGTGTCGCCCGCCGACGGGCGGCTGCTGCGCCGCGACGCCAGCGGCGCCCTGGTCCCCTACGCCGACCTGAGCGCGCTCGGCCGGATCTGGAACGAGATCGTGGTGGACGGCCGCGGCAACGCCTACGTGAACGGCGGCGGCTCGGACCTGATGGCCGGGGAGGAGTTCCGGCCCGGTGTCATCGCCCTGGTCACGCCGGACGGGGCGGTGCGGCAGGTGGCCGGCGGGATCGCGTTCGGCAATGGCATGGCGGTGACCCCGGACAACGGGACGCTGATCGTGGCCGAGTCGTACGGCAACCGGCTGACCGCGTTCGACATCGCCGCGGACGGCAGCCTGTCCGGCCGCCGCGTGTGGGCCGGGGTGGACGGCTACCCCGACGGCATCTGCCTGGACGCCACGGGCGCCGCCTGGTTCGCGGACGTCCCGGCCAGGCACTGCGTGCGGGTAGCCGAGGGCGGCACGGTGCTGGACACGATCAGCCTGGACCGCGGCTGCTTCGCCTGCATGCTCGGCGGCCCGGACCGGCAGACCCTGTTCCTGATCGCCACCGAGTGGCGCGGCCCCGAGCACATGGGTGAGGGACCGCGCACCGGTCAGGTGCTGGCGGTCCGGGCACCCGCGCCGGGCGCTGGCTGGCCCTGACCGCGGGCCGGCCCCGGCGCTCACGGGCAGACGCGGCCGTTGCGCCCGAACGCGGCGTGGGTGAGCGGCATCAGCCGGGCCCACGCGGCCTCCATCTGCTCGGCCACCAGCTCGATCTCCCGCTGCGGCGAGGACGGGTACGCGGCGTCCGGGTGCCGGGTCCGCAGCGCCAGGAAGTTCATCAGCGCGCGGGCGTTGCAGGTCGCGTACATCGACGAGTAGAGCCCGACCGGCAGCACCGTCCGGGCCACCTCCCGGGCGACCCCCGCCGCCAGCATCCGCAGGTAGGCCGCGTACGCCTGCTGGCAGGCGGCCCGGGTAGCCTCGGTCACCAGAGCGTGCTGCTCCGCCGTGCCCGCAGTGAACTCGTATGCCCCGGGCTTGCCGGTCTGCACCAGCGGCCGGGCGGGGCCGGGCAGGTAGAACACGGGCGCCAGGGTGCGGTACCGCCCACTCTCCTCGTTGTAGCTGAACGTGCGGTGCCGCATGAACTCGCGGAACACGAAGATCGGCGCCTGCACGTAAAAGGTCATCGTGGAGTGCTCAAACGGTGTGCCGTGCCGGTCGCGCATGAGGAAGTTGATCAGCCCGGCGGACCGTTCCGGCTCCGCGCTGATCTCCGCCAGCGACTGCTCGCCCTGCGTCGAGACCCGGGCGGCCCAGATCACGTCCGCGTCGCCGGCGGAATGCTTGATCAGCTCCACGGTCACGTCGCTGCGGAACACGGCCTCCGCTGGCTCCCCCACCGCGCCACCTCCCCGTCTCGCCTGGTCGCCAGGCTCCCATAGGCTGTGGGGCATGAGCAGCACCGTGGACTATGTGCTGGCAGGGATCCTGCTGGTGTTCATCATCGTGGTGCTGCTCATGCTGCGCCGGGCCGAACGCCGCCGCCGGTAGCTTCAGGTCCTTTCCCGGCTGAACGGGGGCAGCCCGGGGTCGGGCCCGTTTCGCCGGGTCAGCTGCCCGACGGGCGCGATGACATGGTCGCGGCCACGGCACCACCACACCGCCCGGCCCTCCCGGACGCGGGCGTTCCCGCCCAGGCTGTGCTCCGGGCAGACCGGCCACACCGCCCAGACCGTATCCATGATCGCGTCCTGCAGGTCGTCCGCGACCGCTGCCAGCGCGGCCACCGGGTCGCGGGCCGTCTCCGGGCCGATCCCGCCGCCACTGCCATAGCAGCCGCGGAACTCGGTATAGGCGTGGCCGTTACAGTCCTTGACCGACAGCGTGACCGGGCCGGTGAGCCCCGTGGCCGCTACGTCCGCGCGGAGCACCTCCAGCGCCTGCTCCAGCGTGGCCAGCAGCCCCGGCTCCAGCGCCCACAGGCCGAACCCGGCCGCCGCCAGCAGCCCTCGCGCCAGCCCGGCGATCCGCTCCGGATCGGTGCCAGCGGCCGCCGCCTCGCCCAGCTCGCGCACGAGCGGAGTCTGTTCCCCTTCCTCCTCCAGGAACGCGGCCAGCACGAAGGCGTCCTCCGGGTCCAGCGAGCCGGCGAGCACGCCCGCGAGCACCCGGCCCGCGAGCCGGTCAAACTCGGCGTTGCTCTCCGCAATGGAACGGGCGCGCGGGTCGCTGTGATACACCCGCCGCTGCGGCCCGCCTGTCATGGCTCTCATCATGGCGCCGGTCCTGCCGTAACGGGACAAATAACTCGTCCCGGCTGCGGGTGCTG
>JBLMWU010000162.1:0-6991 GCA_050257395.1 Gemmatimonadota bacterium
GGCGGGCCCACACGGTCTCGGGCGGTTCGTGATGCCGGCCCAGCCGTCAGCGGCGCCCGTGGAGGCGTCCGCGAGCTGGCAGGCGCTGGGCACCGGCGTCCAGGTGGTCGTCACCGACGCCCGCCAGCTGCCGGCCGCCCGGCGGCTGCTGGAAGCGGACCTGGCCGCGGTCGACCTGGCGTGCAGCCGGTTCCGGCCCGACTCGGAGATCATGGGCCTGGACACCGCCGGGCCCGGGCCCGGGCCCGGCGGCCGGCCGGGCTGGGCTGGCCCCGTCCAGGTCAGCCCGCTGCTCGCGGACGCGATCGGGGTCGCCCTGCGGGCGGCCCGGGTGACCGACGGCGACGTGGACCCGACGGTCGGGCGGGCCATGGACGCGATCGGCTATGACCGCGACTTCCCGCTCGTGGCGGCCGACGGCCCGGCGGTCACGCTGCGGATCGCACCGGTGCCCGGCTGGCGGCAGGTCCAGTTCGACGAGACGGCCCGGCTGGTGTCGCTCCCGCTGGGGGTGCGCCTGGACCTCGGCGCCACCGCCAAGGCGTGGGCGGCCGACCGGTCCGCCACCCGGCTGGCCGCCGAGCTCGGCTGCGGCGTGCTGGTCAGCCTGGGCGGTGACATCGCCGTGGCGGGCCCGCCCCCGGACGGGGGCTGGCGGATCCGGGTACAGGACATCAGCGGGCGGCCGGAGGACCCGCCCGCCGGGCCGTCGTCGGTGGTCGCCATCCAGCAGGGCGGGCTGGCCACCTCCAGCACCACCGCCCGCCGCTGGCGCCGCGGCGGCGACGTGCTGCACCACATCCTCGACCCGCGCACCGGGCTGCCCGCGGCCCCGGTGTGGCGGACCGTGTCGGTGGCCGCGGGCAGCTGCGTGGACGCCAACACGGCCAGCACCGCCGCGATCATCCGGGGCCGCGAGGCCCTCTCCTGGCTGGAAGGACTGGGCCTGCCGGCCCGGCTGGTGGGCGAGGCCGGCTCGGTGCTCACCATCGCGGGCTGGCCCGCGGAAGGAGAAGACCGGCGATGAGCGAGCACCAGCCCGGCTGGCCCGGGCACAGCGGGCGGGACGCGGTGTCCGCCGCCATCGCCCGGGCGCGGGGCCGTTCCCGGCTCCGGGTCGCCACCCTGGTCGCGGGCGGCGCCAGCCTGGTCGCCGCCGGCGCGGTCGCGCTGAACCTGCCCGCCCCCACCCACACCAAGATCACGTCCGTCACCACCCCGGCGGCCCCGTCATCGTCACCCACGGTCGTCTACACCGGCGACGACGGCGGCGGAGACGACGGCAGCCGGGCCGCCACCGCCGCCCAGGGCACCGCCAAGACAGGCAAGAGCACCGTCCACACCACCTCCGGCGGCTCGTAGCCGCCACCCGGGGAAGCCGGTGACGCGGCGGCCGCTACGGCGTCCGGCCCGGGTCTTCCGGGCGGGCCAGGTAGTGATCACCGCCGACACTCAGGACAGGCCCGGCGTCGGTGATGGTGACACGGAAGTCATCGCCCTCCGGCAGTCCGGCGAGGGCGCTGATGGCCGCTTCATCCAGGCGCACGGTCCCGCTGCCGAGGTACTGCACGTGGCCCGGTGGGGACGAGCCAGGCTCTGCCGTTAGCGGACCGCGCACTGGCCGTCTGGCGGGTGGGACGATGCCGAGGATCAGTGTCAGGTCAGCCACGATCTTGCTGACCGGCACGGTGGCCGGGCGGCGGCCCCGAAGGCCGTGCAGCCACTCCCGGATCGCCTCGATGCAGCGGGTTTCAGGGCCCGGGAGGGCTGCATCCCCGGTCCCAGCGAGGTGTCGTGCCTCCGCCCTGGGCATCTGCACCAGGTAGCTCCGGCTCATCCGCTGCATGGCGGCTGGCCGCCGCCGAGAGCGGTCCGCAGCTCGCGGGGATCAGCGGTGATGACGGCGTACGGCCGGGTTCCCGGGCGCCGGCGCCGCGCCAGGTAGCGGACACGGTCACCCATGGCTTCCCGCGAAATGCGGAAGCCGGGGAACTCCTCTTGCAGTCTGTCCAGCTCCGCGGCGGCACCCGGGCTTGGCTGCGGGTGTCCTGTCACGCTGGGGTTTCGCGCCTCGGACCGGCGGGGATTCATCCAGGCATCGTAGCGCAGCCTGTATATGCCCGTCCATGCCCATGTACTCCCGTACCGGCACGGCAACTAACGAGCATGCCCGGGTTAGCTGTTCCCCATGTCAGCCGGCGCCAGTGTCGACCCGCTCAGCGCCACTCCCGTCTACGTACAGGTGGCTGACATCCTGCGTGCCCGGATCCAGGCGGGTGAGCTGCTGCCCGACCGGCCGGTGCCCAGCGAGTCGCAGCTGGAGCAGGAGTTTGGCATCGCCAGGGGCACCGCCCGCAAGGCGGTCGCGCTGCTGCGCGAGGAGGGGCTGGTGGTGACGGTCAAGGGACGCGGCTCCTACGTCAAACCGTCCCGCTGAGAGCGCCTCACGCCGTCACGGCTCAGGCTCGCTCTGGGCCTGATCAGGCCTGGCCTTCGGCGGCCTGCTCGGCAGGCGGCGGCAGCGTAAGGTCCGCGCCCCCGGCTGGCGCGGGTTCCGGGTGGCCGTCCAGCCGGATGGCGCGGGACTGGTAGCGCCACAGCTGCGGCAGCGCCCAGCAGGTCGCCACCGCGGTGGCCACGCTGAGCAGGCCGCCTGACCAGGCGGCGAACCGCGGGCCGCCGATCGCGGCCGCCGCGCCCGCCTCGGCGTCGCCGAGCCGGGGCCCGCCCTGCAGCCCGGCGAACACCAGGCTGTTCACCCGCCCCTGCAGCGCATCGGGGGTGGTCTGCTGCACGATCGTCATCCGGAACACCGAGGAGATCACGTCCGCCGCCCCCGCCAGCGCCAGCAGCACGAGCGCCGCGGGCAGCCAGGACACCACCCCGAAGGCGGCGATCGCCAGCCCCCACAGCGCCACGCAGATCGCGACCGCCCGGCCCGCCCGCCGCACCCGCCCGACCCGGCCGGACAGCAGCGACCCGGCCGCCGCGCCCAGCCCCGGCGCGGCGTTCAGGTACCCCACCGTGGCGGCGCCGCCGCCGTACACGGTCGCGGCCAGCGCCGGGAACAGGGCCCGCGGCAGCCCGAAGACCATCGCGCCCAGGTCGATGACGAACACCCCGGCCAGCGGCTGGCTGCGGCGCAGGTACCGGACACCGCCCACCAGCGAGGCCAGGCCGGGCGGCTCCCCGCCGCCCCGGGGGACCAGCGCGGGCAGCAGCGCCACGGTCACCAGCGCCACCCCGAACGAGGCCACGTCCAGCCCGTAAACCAGCCCGAACCCGGCCCGGGCGATGAGCAGCCCGGCCGCCGCGGGGCCGGCCACCGAGGTCACCTGGTAGGCCGCGGACTGCAGCGCCAGCGAGGCCGGCAGGTCCGGCAGCGGCACCAGCTGCCGCAGCGACGCCCGCCGGGCCGCCCAGTCGATCCCCTGGAAGGCGGAGGCCTCCGCGGTGCTGGCGAACAGCGGCCAGACCCGGGCGTGCCCGCTGACCGCGTTGATCATCAGCCCGGCGCTGCCCGCGGCGAGCAGCACCTGGCAGGCCAGCATGACCCGGCGGCGGTCCCAGGCGTCCACCAGCGGCCCGCCCAGCAGCGACCCGGCCAGCAGCGGCACCAGCTGCCCCAGGCCGACCAGGCCGACCATGGCGGTGGACCCGGTGAGCCGGTAGGTCTGGTACCCCACCGCGACCAGGGTGAGCTGGCTGCCGGTCTGGGACACCACCTGCCCGGCCCACAGCCGGCGGAAGCCGCGGTGGCGGCGCAGCGGCCCGGCGTCCACGAGCATCCCGGTCAGCCCGCGCCAGCGGCGGGCCGGACGGCCGGACATGCCACCTCCCTGCGTGCTCCACCTGGGCGAACCCACGGGCGCCCGCCTCACCGGCGGAGCGCCGCCCGCTCAGAGGCAATTGATAGCTGCCCTAGAGAGCCTGCTGCGCCCGGTCGCCGATGGTGGAGACCACAACGCAGACAATGCTGGCCGGCCGGTACCGGCCAGGATAGGGGGCGGCAGTTGAACGGCATCACCCAGAGCACCGCGCTCTGGTACGCCAGCAGGGCGACCGGGGTGGTCAGCCTGCTGCTGCTCAGCATCGTGATGGTCATCGGGGTGCTGGTGAACCGGCAGGGACGGCTGCCCGGCCTGCCCGCCTTCGCCGTGACCGGGCTGCACCGCAGCCTGTCGCTGCTGTCGGTGGCCTTCATCGCCGTGCACGCCATCACGGCCGTGGTGGACCCGTTCGTGAGCATCCGGGCCGTCGCCATCCTGATCCCGTTCACCTCCGCTTACCTGCCGTTCTGGCTCGGGCTCGGGGCGGTGGCGCTGGACCTCATCATCGCCCTGATCATCACCAGCCTGGCCCGCGCCCGGGTCCCCCGCCGCATCTGGCGGGGGGTGCACTGGCTGGCCTACGCCGCCTGGCCGGTCGCCTTCGTGCACGGCCTGGGCGCCAGCCCGGACCTGCGCAGCGGCTGGCTGCGCGACCTGGCCATCGGCTGCGCGCTGGCCGTGGGCGGCGCGGTCGTGTGGCGGCTGTCCCGGGTGGCCCGCACGACCCCGCGGGCCGAGCGCGCCGCCAGCGCGCTGGCCCAGTCCCGGCACGTGCCCGCGCCCCGCGCTGGCGGGGCCCACCGGCCCGCTTCCCCCGACAGGAAAGTCACGACGCGATGAGCTACGGCATCACCCTCGCCTACCCGGCCAGCCCGCTCACCGAGCAGCTGCCGGGCGCTTACGAGGGCACCGAGCCGCCCGCGCTGCCGCGGCTGCTGCCCGACCACGGAGTTGTCCCGGTGGACCTGCGCGCCCACCTGCGCCGGCACGGCACCCTGCCCTACCGGGGCGGGCCCCGGCGGCTCATCCCGGAGGTGGAGGCGGCCGGCCTGACCGGCCGCGGCGGCGCCGCGTTCCCGGTGCACCGCAAGCTGGCCGCGGTGGCCGGCTCCGGCTCCCGCCCGGTGGTGATCGGCAACGGCGCCGAGGGCGAGCCCGCCAGCAACAAGGACAAGTCGCTGCTGTGGATCTCCCCGCACCTGGTGTTCGACGGGCTGCAGCTGGCCGCCGAGGCGGTCGGCTCCCCCACCATCGGCCTGTACGTGCACCGCAGCCCGCGGCTGCTGCAGCGGCTCGCGGAGGCGCTGGCCGAGCGGGAGGCCGCCGGGACCGACCGGGTGCCGGTGGAGCTGATCGAGGCGCCGCCGCGGTTCCTGGCCGGCGAGGAGTCGGCGCTGGCGAGTGTGGCGGCCGGGGGCGCGGCCCTGCCGCGGCTCAAGCCGCCGCGGCTGTCCGAGCGCGGGGTGGCCGGGCGGGCCACCCTGGTCCAGAACGCCGAGTCACTCGCGCACGTGGCGCTCATCGCCCGGTACGGCGCGGGCTGGTTCCGCTCGGCCGGCACCGCGGACGAGCCCGGCAGCATGCTGGCCACCCTCCACCAGGCCAGCGGCCGGATGGACGTGGTGGAGACCACGCTGGGCACCCCGCTGCGGGACCTGCTCACCCTGGACGGCAGCCGGGCGGTGCTGGTCGGCGGGTACCACGGCGCCTGGCTCACCGCGGCCGACGCGCAGCGGCTGACGCTCAGCAACGCGGACCTGCGGCCGCTGGGGGCGGCCGTGGGCGCGGGCGTGCTGGCCGCGCTGCCCGATGACAGGTGCGGCCTGGCGGAGACCGCCCGGGTGGTCCGCTACCTGGCGCTGGAGTCCGCTGGCCAGTGCGGCCCCTGCTTCAACGGGCTGCCGCGGATGGCGACCGCCCTGGCTGAGCTGGCCGGGCCCCGGCCGCGGCCCGCGGTCCTGGCCGACCTGGAGCGCTGGTGTGGCCTGGTCGCCGGCCGCGGCGCCTGCCACCACCCGGACGGGACGGTGCGGCTGGTCCGCAGCGCGCTGCGGGTGTTCGCCGCGGAGATCAGCCGGCACGCCCACGGCCACTGCACGGGCACCAGCGGCCGCCCGTTTCTGCCCGTGCCGACCGAGTCCGCCATCGATGACGCAGACTGGAATTGAGATGAGCCAGAAGAAGCTGCGTGTCAACCCGATCGACTGCGCCGGCCACGGCCTGTGCGCGGAGCTCCTGCCCGAGCTGATCGGCCTGGACGAGTGGGGCTACCCGATCCTGTCGGCCGAGCCGGTGCCGCGGCACCTGGAACGGCAGGCCCGGCGGGCGGTCACCGACTGCCCGGCGCTGGCGCTCTCGCTGGAACGGGCCAGCGGCACGCCGCCCGGCGTGGCGCGCCGGTCAGCGTGAGAGGAAGTTCAGAAGAAGGGCATACTCGCTCAAGAAGCGGTTCCCCGACCCTGAAGCCATGGTGAGCGACATGCAGACCCCGCAATCGGCGGGCCCGCAGGCGGCCGCCGGGCCCGGTGCCCAGGTCCGGCGGGCGGACGGCTCCGCCATCCGGGTGCTGGTCGTGGACGACGAGCCGAGCCTGGCCGAGCTGCTGGCCAGCGTGCTGCGCTACGAGGGCTGGGAGATCCAGACCGCGGGCGACGGCGCGAGCGCGGTGCGGACCGCCCGGGAGTTCCGGCC
Organism: Gemmatimonadota bacterium; assembly: GCA_050257395.1. Lineage (GTDB taxonomy): Bacteria > Actinomycetota > Actinomycetes > Streptosporangiales > Streptosporangiaceae > JAIRTY01. Next base: position 6,522 of record JBLMWU010000162.1, read on the forward strand.
CGACGCCGTGGTGCTGGACATCATGCTGCCCGACTTCGACGGCCTGGAGGTCATGCGGCGGATCCGGGCCGAGTCGCCGCACGTGTGCGTGCTGTTCCTGACCGCGCGGGACGCGGTGGAGGACCGGGTGGCGGGCATCACCGCGGGCGGGGACGACTACGTCACCAAGCCGTTCAGCCTGGAGGAGGTGCTGGCCCGGCTGCGCGGGCTGCTGCGCCGCGCGGGCATCGCCCGGTCCCGCGCCGAGACCCAGCTGGTCGTCGGCGACCTGACCATGGACGAGGACGCCCGCGAGGTGCGGCGGGGCGGTGACCTGGTCGAGCTCACCGCCACCGAGTTCGAGCTGCTGCGGTTCCTCATGCGCAACCCCCGCCGGGTGCTGTCCAAGGCCCAGATCCTGGACCGGGTGTGGAACTACGACTTCGGCGGCCAGGCCCACGTGGTCGAGCTGTACATCAGCTACCTGCGCA
>JBLMWU010000163.1:0-4044 GCA_050257395.1 Gemmatimonadota bacterium
TGAACGCGCCGAAACACACCGCCGCGACCGCGAACCAGCCCGCGTTCGGATGCTCCCGCACCACCCGCGGCCGCGGCCGCTCCACCAGCACCAGCACACACCCTCCCGCTAAGTCACCGCCCCATTATAGTTCTGACACAGAATAACTCTGCGATTCAACAGCGACAGGCCCTAACCCATCAATATGGTTGAAAATCGGAGAATGAGTCGGGTCAACCGTCGTCTTTGCTGGACATCTGATACCGAATGTACTTCTGTATTAGAGATAAGCCCGTCAGCAGGCAGCTGGGCAGGCCGGCGCAGCCCAACAGCCGCGGCGTGATCGGATCACGGAAGAAAGAGCCCAGCCTCGCGGTGGTCAGGGGACGCTGGGGGTGGCGGCGAGAGCGGCCGCGGCCAGCACCAGATGGAATCCGGCGGCGCGCCGGCCGTCGCGAGGTGTGGTCTGCGCGTAGCGCTGCTGGCGGTCCAGCAGACCGGCGATCTCGCGCAGCAGCGGCGCCTCTGCGGCTTCGGGGCCGGCCTGGCAGCCCAGCCGGGCGAGCTGCAGTATGCCGGTGGCCGGGACGCCGTCGAGCATTCTGGCCAGCGCGCCGATGAGCAGGGTGAAGACCCGGTCGAGCAGCGGCGGGCGCGGCTGCGGCGGCCCCGGCGGTGGGCCGAGGCCGGCGGCGCGCTCTCCGGCGAGCAGGCGCCGCAGCTGCCCGCCGGCGACCGCCTCGATCTGCGTGGCCGTGAGCCCCGCCTGCAGGGCGCAGCGGATCGCGACGAACGCCGCCGCGGCCGGGGTGCCATAAGGGGCGTCGCTGCCCAGCAGGATCCGGCCCGGGGGGATGAGGGCGAACAGCGCGAGGTGGTCCGCCGGGTTCCACCACGCGGTATCGAAGTACAGGTTCGGGTGGTCGCCGAGCCGCCGCCAGATCCAGGCCAGATCGGTGACACCCAGGTGCGCCAGGATCAGCGGCGCCCCGGGATACCGCTCGCCGAGCATCAGCGCGTCGCGGCCGAGGGCGGGGATACCCAGACCGGAGTGGATCGTCACCGGCAGACCGCGCTCCGACGCGGCCGCGACCACCGCCGCCACCCCGGGATGACGCAGGTCGAACCGTTCCGCCCGCGGATGCAGCTTCACCCCCCGGGCCCCGGCGGCCACGCACCGCTCCAGCTCGCCCACCGGACCGGCGTGCGGATCGACCCGGCAGAACGGCACGAGCCGGCCGTCCGACGCTGCCGCCGCAGCAAGCACAGCGTCGTTCGCCCTCCGGTAGCCGGCCCGATCCATCAGCGGGAACACCACCGCCCGCGCCCCGGCCAGCGTGAGCGCGCCGGTCAGCTCGGCCGGGGAGCAGCGCGATCCGTCCGGGTCGGTGCCGCCGAGGTGGGTGTGGGCGTCCATCAGCCGCACCCCCGGTAGCTGGTTCATCAGGCGGCCCAGCCACGGCAGCAGAAACTCGTCGGCGTACATGCGCTCACGCTAACCAGCTACGGCGCCCCTGCCCCAACGCTGCGTCCAGTGCGGCTCGCCGCCCCGGCGTCGCCGTCATCCTTCGCCGCGAACTGTCGATGCTGCTGAGCACGTTCGCCGGATGGGTTTGGGAAGTCTGGCAGGGTGAGGGTATGGCAGCCGATTCTGCACACCGTAGCGTGACCGTCGAGCGCACCGGCAATGGCCGGTTCACGGCCGCCAACCCACGAGGGGGCCGGATCACCGTCGCCGCCGATGGTGCCGATTTCACTCCCACGGAGCTTCTGCTTGCCGCGATCGGTGGTTGCACCGCGATCGATGTGGACATCCTGACGTCGCGCCGGGCGGAACCAGAGAGGTTCGAGGTACAGGTCGACGCGGACAAGGTCCGCGACACCGGCGGCAACCACCTCACCGGCATCTCGGTGACCTTCCGCATCGCGTTCCCCAGCGGTGAGCAGGGAGACAGAGCTCAGGCAGTGCTGCCGCATGTCGTGAAGAGATCGCATGACTGGCTTTGCACGGTCGGCCGCACCGTCGAGATCGGTACGCCCATCACGACCCGGATCGGGTAGATCCGCGCGGTAGCCGGGTCGCCTTCGAGACCCGCGAGTTACGTCCCAAGAACGGATTCAATGGCACCTTCCAGCAGTACCGCATGCCGCGTTGGGGATGCCGGACTTTCGGCTGCGTCCCGGCGTCCAGAGGAACACGATTCAGCGTCGGGGATGTGCTCGCCGCCGCGGGGCTCAACGGGCGACTGGATGTTGACGCTGTCCCGGCAGCACATTCAGCCGCTAACCGCGCCGCCGGGCAACAGCGGTGCCGCTCAAGGATGGTTTGGGGGTTAGTCCGCACGCCCGGGCACGGAGGGGCGAATGGCCGTGCCGATGGGGACCTTCTCCCGCTGAACACCCCTTGTGAGCTGGACATCCTGAACATAACCACAGGCCCGGAGCCGGTGACGGGACTACCGGTCTGGCGCGAAGTGTTCTCACACGGCTCCCCGCCCGTAAAGGACTGTGAGGGAGGCGTGGCTACGAGGCAATGCTGGTGCGGTCACGGACCATGGCACCAATGGAGCCATGGGTTCGGGTTGGCCCCTGTGAGATGGAGCATAAGCCGGGATACCAGCCGCCGCAGCACGCATATGCAGGCTGTGACCGGCGCGGACGTCCCTGATCCCCGCTGCCCGGTCCGTGCCACGCCGCGCAGCCGTTATGAGAAATGATCCCGAACGGCTGCCGCGGTGTGGCTGCGCAGAAGGAGGTGCTGACATGCCAGAACCCACCCTGGCTCCCATGGCCGGCCCGATTGGCGCCACTGCCATGCGGCCGCCTCCGGTCGCGAACTGGGCGGGCAAGAGCGGCCAAGGACCGGCGGGCGGCGCGGTGGCCCGCACGCTTGAGGTGGTCTGGGATGATGCGCTCGCGGCGTATGACTTCGGGCCCGGGCATCCGCTCGCCCCGGTCCGCATCGAGCTGACGATGGCGCTCGCCCGCGAACTTGGCGTGCTCGATGCGCCGGGGGTGTCGGTGACCGTCCCCGAGCCGGCCAGCGACGCGCTGCTGGAACTCCTGCACGACCCCGCCTACATCGCGGCTGTCCGGCGGGCGAGCCAGCCAGCCGCGCCGCCCGACCCGGTGTTCGGCCTCGGCACCATGGACAACCCCGCCTTCGCCGGGATGCACGACGCGTCCGCGCTGGTGGCCGGCGCCAGTGTTGCCGCGGCGCGCGCCGTCTGGGGCGGCGCGGCCGGGCACGCCGCCAATCTGGCGGGCGGCCTGCACCATGCGGCACCCGCCGCGGCCAGCGGGTTCTGCGTATACAACGATCCCGTGATCGCGATCAGGTGGCTGCTCGGACACGGCGCCGAACGGATCGCCTACGTCGACCTGGACGTGCACCACGGCGACGGCGTGCTGGCGGCCTTCTACACCGATCCCCGGGTGCTGGCGATCAGCCTGCACGAGCACCCGCGCACCCTTTTCCCCGGCACCGGCCTGCCGGGCGAGACCGGGTCCGGCGCGGGGGCCGGTCACGCCGTCAACGTCGCGCTGCCCGCTGGCACAGGTGACGCCGGCTGGCTGCGGGCATTCCATGCCATCGTCCCGCCGCTGCTGCGGGAGTTCCGGCCGCAGGTGCTGGTCAGCCAGCACGGCTGCGACAGCCACCGGCTCGACCCGCTCACCCATTTCCGTCTGAGCATCGATGCGATGCGGGCCGCCGCCGCCGCGGTGCACCGGCTGGCGCACGAGACCGCGGGCGGGCGCTGGGTGCTCTTCGGCGGCGGGGGCTACGCGCTGGTCCAGGTGGTGCCCAGAGTCTGGGCCCACCTGCTCGCCGAGGCCGCCGGCCAGCCGGTCGACCCCCGCACGCAGACACCGCCAGCCTGGCGGCAGTACGCGCAGTTGCGCACCGGCGAACCCGCACCGGAATGGATGACCGACCGGGAACCCGCCGCATACACGCCGTTCCAAAATGGTTACGATCCGGCTGACCACGTGGACCGGTCGATCATGGCCACCCGGGTGGCGGTCTTTCCCGACCACGGGCTCGACCCGCGGCCGTGACCAGCG